>JADFZS010000038.1 GCA_015232405.1 Magnetococcales bacterium
TTATGCCCAGGAGTTGGAAGGTCTGCATATGCAATTAAAAAATATAATTGATTAGTTAACAAAAATTGCCTGTAGATCAGCTGTTTTTATTGTTTAAAGAAAAGTTTATACTATGATTCATCGTATTTTTTTGCGTTTAGGCAGGAGCAACTGTTGTTGGTTTTGTGAATAGTTATTTACCCGGTGTATCAACAGTCAAATATGTTATAGTATCGGGTGCGAAATTGTATATGTGGACAATATTTTTCTGCAACAAAAACAGTATTTCGTCTTTACTATTGATAACTTATAATAGGTAGAAGCAAAAATATTAGATGAGTATTGCCAAAAAAATTATTTTGTTATTCACCCTGTTGGTTTCAATTTTGGCAGGACTGGTGGCATACGGGGTATATCGGGAGAGTTCTGACCTGTTGTTAAAACACGCCTTCCAAGAGCTTGGTGAAGAGGCTGATATTTACAATAGGGTAATGCAAGAGCAGATAAAAAGGTATCATCTAGATGTCGATTTTTTATCTCATACACCTCCCATACAAGGTATTATCAGATCACAATCTGCTGGTGGAATTGACCCTTTTGATGGTAGCAGTGAAACTCAATGGAAAATCAGGTTAACATCAATTTTCAACACCTTTTTAAAGACCCATCCAGAGTATTTTCAGATTCGTTTTATCGGTAAAAAAGATGGCGGTAGAGAGATCATTCGGGTTGTAAGACAAGATAGCTCTATCAATGTTACTGCTGAGCAGTACCTGCAACAAAAAGGCAATCGCAGCTATTTTAAAGAGACAATTTCCCTTAAACCACATGAGCAATATATATCTCAGATAGAACTAAACCGTGAGCATGGTGAGCTATCTATCCCCCTCAGACCAACCCTTCGAGTTGCAAAAGCTATATACGACAGTAGCGGAAACAGTTTTGGAATAATAATCATAAACATTGATTTTTCCTCATCTCTTAATCGCATTGCAGCTAAAGATTTTCCACATACAAAGGTCTATTTGACCAACAGCAATGGTGACTTTCTGATTCATCCAGAAAAAGCAAAAGAGTTTGCCTTTGAATTTGGAACCCCAAAACGTATTCAAGACTTCAAGCCTGATTGGGCCAAGACAGTTTTCTCTCTTATTGGTACTGGCGTTTCAGGCAAAAAAACAACCCAGGATACAGATAAAAGTGTAAGGCTATTCACAAATATCATACTAAACCCAGACCAACCTAACTCAACCCTGGGGCTGATTTTAGATGTACCCAGAAAAGAGGCATTACGTGAGATTATATCAGTACAGCAAAATAGCCTGAAATTAACCTCTATTCTGGTATTAGCTGGTTTGGTACTGGTCTATCTCTTTACCCGGCATCTAACGGACCCACTCTCCAAGATGACCCAAGCGGTGGAACGGTTAGGTATCAATGTTATTGATGATAAACTTTTACCATTGGAGCAGACCGATGAGATCGGTCTTTTAGCTAGATCATTTAAAAATGCCGATGAACGTATTCGCCAGGGACTAAAAGAGATTGAAGAACACACCGCACGTCTTCAAGGAGTGTTCAACGCAGCTGTAGATGGCATCATAGTTATAGACACAAAAGGAGTTGTGCTACAGTTCAGCCCTGCTGCAGAAAATATATTTGGCTATCAAGCTTTAGAGGTGGTTGGTAAAAACATTAAAATGTTGATGCCGGAACCGTTTAGATCTGCCCATGATGGATATTTGCAAAACTATTTAGATACGGGTCGCAGAAAAGTTCTTGGGACCATACGTGAGGTAGTTGGTCGCCGTAAAGATGGCAGTACTTTTCCCATGGAGCTATCGGCATCTGAAGCATGGGCTGGTAGTGAACGTTTTTTTACCGGACTTATACGTGACATCACCGACAGGAAAAAAAGTGAGTCACATCTAAAAGAGAGTCAAGAGAGGTTGGCCCTGGCATTAAAGGGGGGAAATCTTGGTTTTTGGGATGTAAATTTCCAAACTGGCGAGACTATTATAAATGAACTATACAAAAATATGCTTGGCCTGTCTCCCAATGATCCAGATACAATAAGCCGGGATGATTGGCTTGAATCCATCCAAGAAGATGACCGCAGCCAAGTGGAAAAAACCGGGGAAGATTATAAAAAAGGTATAATTTCAGAATATGAAATCATCTACCGTGCGACAATTAAAAATGGTGACATTAAATGGTTTGTCTCCAATGGCATAATGGTTGAGCGTGACAATAACCATAAACCAGTCAGGATGGTCGGTACAATCAAAGATATTACCAAAGCCAAGGAGGATGAAGAGGAGCTGCGTCTTCTATCCCAGGTGGTGGAACAAAATCCGTCCGGCATTATAATTACCGATCTATCAGGTACTATTGAATATACCAATTATAAATATTGTGAAATATCAGGTTATGACGAAAATGAGCGCATTGGCACAGTACCCAGATATCTGCAACCAGGAATTGCTCCGAGAAGTAACGGTAGAGATTTATGGAGCACCATAAACAGTGGTGATATATGGCATGGTGAGGTAAGAAACCTGCGTAAAGATGGCTCAGATTATTGGGCGCAGACTTTCATATCCCCGATAAAATCGGTAGATGGAAAAGCCTTTAAACTACTGTCAGTTGTGAGAGATATTACCGAAGAGCGCACCTTGGAAGAACAGGTCCATAAAGCAGAGCAGAAACGACAAGAGGCCCAAGATCATATGGAGTCCATCTTGAACAATATGAGCAATATTGTCTTTCTTAAAACTGCAAAGCAATACCTCTATATTAATGGTCCCTATGAGTCTCTATTAGGAACTACCGTTGAAAAAATACGCAAGAAAAACCACTCAGATATCTTACCACCAGCATTCTCTAAACAGTTGGATGAAATTGATAAACATGTTTTACAAAGAGGATTACCAAAAGAACAAGAGATAACTTTTCCGGGTGACGATGGCGATAGATTTTTTGAAGCCACATTTTTTCCCCTTACCCTGAAAAATTCCATCCATCCTCTGATATGTGGAATTGGTACTGAAATTACAAAAAGTAAAAAAATGACGTTGGAACTTCATCACGCCAGAGATGAAGCAGAGGCAGCCAATCAGGCAAAAAGCGATTTTCTTGCCAATATGAGCCACGAAATCCGCACCCCAATGAATGCCATTATTGGTATGAGCCATCTGGTGTTGAATACTGACTTGAATAATAAACAACAGGATTATGTCACCAAGATCCAAACTGCTGCCAACTCACTTTTGGGAATCATCAACGATATACTGGATTTTTCAAAAATTGAGGCAGGAAAACTAGAGATAGAAGCGATTCCGTTCCGCCTTGATGAGGTGATAACAAACCTTACAAATCTGGTTACGGTTAAGGCTCGACATAAAGGGCTGGAGCTTTTGGTATCAATAACACCAGATGTACCCAACTATTTGATAGGTGACCCTCTACGTCTGGGTCAGGTGCTGATTAATTTGGTAAACAATGCTGTTAAATTTACAGATAAGGGTGAAATTATTATCCGAGTTGCAAGGTTGGCATCAAACGATGACAACGTAACCGTTGAGTTTTCAGTGCAAGATACAGGCATAGGATTGACCCAAGAGCAGTTGGGCCGTCTCTTTACATCTTTTAGCCAAGCCGACAGCACAACAACCAGAAAGTATGGTGGTACTGGTCTGGGTTTAAGTATAAGTAAAAAATTGACTGAGATGATGGGTGGAGATATCAGTGTTGATAGTCAATATGGTAAGGGTAGTACTTTTAAATTTACCACAATATTTGCGGTTTCCAACGAAGTGGTATCCACTGCCAGGTTCATCAACTCCGACCTCAAAGGTAAGCGAATTTTAGTGGTTGATGACAGCATATACTCTCGCGAAATACTGCAACAGATGGCAGAAGAGTTTTTAGCTGTTGTCAATACAGTCAACAATGGAGAAAAAGCCTTGGCAATGGTCCAAGAGGCCGAGCAAAAAGGGGAGCCTTACCAGCTTATTTATATTGACTGGAAAATGCCGGGAATTGATGGCATTGAGACAACTCGCAGGATAAAAGCAGATAGTAAACTTTCATATGTTCCCAAGATAATCATGGTTACCTCCTATGATAGGGAGGAGATGCAAAAACAGGTTGGTCCGGTTCCTGTTGATGGTTTTCTTACAAAGCCTGTTTCATCTTTTGCCCTTCTTGATACCTCACTATTAGCCCTTGGTGTACAGGTAGAAAAACAGAATGAAATAAAAATCGGTGAACTTGGTATTGATGGGCTGGAACATATTCGCGGGGCAAAAATCCTTCTTGTTGAAGATAATGAGGTCAACCAGCAGGTGGCTACAGAGCTGTTGGAGCAGGCACAGTTTGTGGTAACAATAGCAAACAACGGTAAAGAGGCTGTTGATATTTTACTAGCTGAAAATCCAATATCTTTTGACTGTATTCTCATGGATGTACAGATGCCGGTGATGGATGGTTATATAGCTACTGGTAAAATTCGCCAGCACTGTGGAGTAAAGGAGCTACCCATACTTGCAATGACAGCAAATGCAATGAGTGGCGATAAGGAAAAATGTCTTGATGCAGGCATGAACGACCATATCGCAAAACCCATAGATCCTGCAAACATGTATCAAACCCTGGAGAAATGGATTAAACCATCGAAGAGAAAAACAGCTGACCTGCCCCAGACACAAAAAACAACAAAGACTTTCAATACCACCCCCACCCTACAGCTACCAGGTATTGATGTTGTTGCAGGACTTAAACGAATAAATGGCAGTGTGTCAGGATATTTTAAAATGTTGGATAAATTCACCACCAACCAACAAAATGCCATTACCGACATAAAAGATGCACTTGTTAAAAATGAAAAAAAACATGCTGTATTGTTGGCCCACACCCTAAAAGGGACATCTGGTACTATTGGAGCAGACAGTCTGTATGAAAAAGCCAAAGAGCTGGAGTTTATGCTGAGTAAAAGTGATAAACAGCCGGATTCAGACTTTTTGGATTCCATTGAGATGGAGCTGGGGCAGATTATTTCGGCTATAAAGGATGGTATTAAAAACCATGAAGCAGACAACAAAAAAACTGCGACAATCAGTGACGATGAGCTAAAAGATAAATTACAAATGCTAATGGAGACATTGGAAAAATATGACTCCAAAGCAGAAGATGTTCTTGATGAGATTTTAGAGGTAATGGACAGTAATCATGCTATGACCGGCCCACTTAAAAAGGTCAAAGAACATCTCTCCGGCTATGATTTTGAAGCTGCTATCGAACTTTTAAAAACTGAGATTGAATCCACGGCTTAATTACACATCTTTTTTCCCGAAACCGCCGCCTCCAGGGGTTTTTATCTCCAGACGATCTCCAGCTTTGACATTTTTTTGAAAGCTACCCTCAAGTAGTTGTGGTTTGTCTTCTCCTGCTTGCCACAGTATATTTTTACCGCATTTACCAGCCTCTCCTCCTCGGCAGCCATAGGGTGCTATTTTTCGTCTTTGTGATAACAGGGTTACAGTTAAAGGAGCGGTAAAAAAGAAGCTCCGCACAACACCATCACCACCCCGCCATCTACCTTGACCTCCTGACCCCTTACGCAAAGAAAACCTCTCAACTCTTATCTGGTTGAAACGGTGTTCCAGCACCTCGGGATCGGTCATACGGGTGTTGGTCATATGGACCTGAACTCCCGACGTACCACAGACCCCCTCTATAGCCCCGGAACCACCAGCAATGGTTTCATAATATTGACTGCCGGAGTTATCATCGTTACCAAACAAAAAGTTGTTCATGGTTCCCTGAGAGGCTGCAACCATATCCAAAGCACCGTACAGCACATCGACTATCCTTTGGGATGTCTCAACATTGCCACCAGCTACCGCCCTGTCTGGAGGTGGATTTAGCAACGAATTTGCTGGTATTTTAATGGTAAGGGGTTTTAAGCAGCCATCGTTAAGAGGAATATTCTGCTTTATCAATGTTCTAAAAACATAAAGTACCGCAGCTCTGCAAACAGCTGAAGGGGCATTGAGATTGCCATCATGGGGTGGAGCAGTCCCGGTAAAATCTATATCTGCGTGGGGTGT
Source organism: Magnetococcales bacterium (assembly GCA_015232405.1). GTDB lineage: Bacteria > Pseudomonadota > Magnetococcia > Magnetococcales > JADFYX01. Next base: position 6,090 of record JADFZS010000038.1, read on the forward strand.
TCCATCTTTTTTGCGATATATATCAATATTAACCGTTATTTTTTCTCCTCCATCAAGATAGTCGGTAAAACTACCATGCCATGAAGGTTTATCATCTAAAAACTGCTCTAAAACTCTCTTAATAGCGTGGCTGGCGTTTGCCCTGATATATCCCATATAGCTTATTACAACATCATCTCCATAGCTGTTGCACAGTGAAATCAACTCCTGCACCCCTCGCTCACCAGCAGCTACCATGGAGCGGAGATCAGAGAGACGTTCTGGTATATTACGCGCTGGATATGGGGAGTTGTTCAAAGCTGCAACAATCTGCTCTTGACAAAACCTCCCCTCTCTCACCAACAGCTCATTACTAAACACTATCCCCTCTTCATGCAGTGATTTGGCAAAAGGTGGCATGGAGCCGGGAGATATACCACCAATGTCTGCATGATGCCCACGGGAGGCGACAAAAAACCGTAGAATACCATTGCGAAAAATCGGGGTAATTACTGTTATATCTGGTAGGTGAGACCCACCTTTAGCAGGATCATTGGAGAGATAAACATCGCCGGGTTTCATGGTATTAAATCTGCTGTTTATCAGAGACTCTACCGTTGCCCCCATGGCCCCAAGGTGGACAGGAACATGGGGAGCATTGGCGACAAGCTGCCCTTTTTCATCAAATAGAGCGCAAGAAAAATCGTGGCGTTCTTTTATATTTACCGAGTGGGCAGTACGTATTAAAGTCTCACCCATACGAGCTGCAATACCGGAAAAACGGTGGTTGAACAGCTCCAGAAGGATTGGATCAAGCTCCTTGTCCACCGACTCTTTATTGAGTCTCTTCATGGTTAGATTAAGAAGACCATCAGTTGATATTTCTGCGACAAAACCCGGCTCCACTACAGTTATTGAGTGGGCTTCGGCTATTAGTGCTGGCCCGTTAATGGCTGTATCTGGGGGTATTTCAGAGCGTAAATATAGTGGGGTTTTTGTTGCTTCTTCCCCCCAAAACCATACATCTACCTGCTTTTGCGGTTGGGTATTATTTTTCGCACCGTTATTATTTTGCGTTTTATTTTGGCTTTCTTGTCCTGGTTTTTCCAACACCTCAATACGCAGGTTTAAAATCTCCAATAAAGATGATGTCGGGGTAAAACCAAAATATTGTTGATGCTGTTTTAAAAAACTGCTTTTTATAATATTTAAATCAGGATCATAGGCCACAGTCAGGGGAGAGTCTGTACCTGGGAGGCGAAGATCAAGGGAAATATGACGAACAAATACCACCTCTTTATCATCACTCAACTCCTGATAAAGTTGTTCCTCCAATTTATTGGCAACCTCATCACAACGTGATTTTATACTTTGCAGTGTAGAATCATCCAACCCCAATAAAACACTCTCCACATGGGTTCTACCATGGGCTGCCATGGCAATACCATAAGCAGACAACACCCCTGCCAATGGATGTAGACGAATTTTTTTTATGTTGAGCGCGTTGGCTATACCGCAACCGTGTTGCCCCCCTGCTCCACCGAAGCAGATCAGGGTGTGATTACGAAGATCAAACCCCCTTGCTACTGATAAATTTTTGATGGGTCGTCCCATGGTTTCATTGGCAATGCGAATATAGCCCAAAGCCAAGGACTCCAATGTGTAGCTTTTGCCAGTGGTGCTGTTTACCTCTTTTAGCAAAGCTGCCATTCCATCTCTTGCAGCCTTGATATCCAGAGGGCCATCTCTGTTGGGGCCAAACAGTTTGGGAAAATAATCCGCCACAACCCGACCAACAATAAGGTTGGCATCGGTTATGGTTACAGGGCCACCCAAACCATAACAGGCAGGTCCGGGATTAGACCCTGCCGAATCTGGTCCTACCAGTAACTTTTGCCCATCAAAATGCAGTATCGACCCTCCGCCAGCAGCTACGGTTTCAACATTTAACATCGGGGCGTGATAGCGAATATCAGCTGTTTGGGCCTCTAAAACTTTTTCAAACTCTCCGGCATAACGGCAGACATCAGTGGAAGTACCACCCATATCAAAACCTATTACCTCTTCATCACCACACTGTCTGGCAACCGCTCCCACCCCAGTTACGCCTCCAGCAGGACCGGATAGAATGGCATCCTTTCCGGTAAACCCTTCAGGCAGCAACAGCCCACCCGCACTGCTCATAAAGTGCAGAGGAATATCTCCGGTCCAATGTTTTACCTTTTCTATGTAGTGACGTAAAACAGGTGTTAAATAGGCATCAATAAGTGTGGTTCTACCCCTACCGATAATTTGAATAATAGGGATGGTCTTGTGGGAGAGAGATATCTGGGCAAACCCCACCTCTTTAGCTATTTTTGCTGCCAATAGTTCATGTTGGGGATTTTTCCAGGCATGTAAAAAAAGGATAGCCAGAGAGGTAACACCACTTTTTTTTAATTTTATAAGTGCCTTTTTTGTGCTGGCAATATCAAGGGGTGTTAATGGCTCCCCGTTGGCCAACATGCGCTCGGTGGCCTCTTCAACACCTTTATAGAGCATTTTTGGGCGTTTGATCGCCAAAGCAAAAAGATCTGCTCTACGACCAGAACCAATCTCCAAAATATCAGAAAAACCACGGGTGATAAGAAGGCCAACATCCGCCCCTTTTCTCTCTAAAAGGGCATTGGTGGCAACGGTGGTCCCCAACCTTATCCATGCCACTTCGTTTTGCGGTAGTTTTTCTTCATTTTTTGCCCCTAAAAAAGATCTTATACCCTCTATAGCGGCATCTTTGTATAGGTCACTTTTTGATAACAATTTGGCCCCATGAACTTTTCCCGCTGGGTCAATGGCGACAATATCGGTAAAAGTCCCCCCCCGATCCACAGCAAATCGCCATCTGTTAAAAGGGTCTGGGGTTAGGTTCTGCCCACTTATTTGAGTCATATGGGTCTCTTTCTTCATAAAAAACTGTTTCTACAGCAGCTACTTAGCAATTTTAATGGTAATAAGAGTAACATTTTTTAAACTTTATGGCGGCAAACATTGTCATAAAATCGGCAATAAAAGCCCATAACCTATTGAGTAAAAAAACGTAACTTATTGATTTTGCTATATACATATTTTGGCATTTTTAATGCAACTGTTAACGTAACCTTACCTAAATTAAGGGATCAATGCTCTTTAGGGGACAATCTTTTTTTTAAAAAGAGGTGTTTAAAGAAATGAGACAACAAGAACGTATAGCTAGAACAGTAGCCAAGAGAAAAGCAAAAAAGCTTTTTAAACATTGGCGACCGGATGAGATCAACTGTTATGTGGAGTCCCACTATTGTGATTATCTCACATTGGCTTCAAACTCCATCAACCACCATCATACTAAAAGTCTCTTTGTGGTTTTAGCCACCCCTGTCTGCCTGTTCTTCACCAGTCTCTCCAAGGCTGTATCCATCTTTTTCTGGCGTATCTTCCGCTAGGCCAAAAAAAACCTACATATTTTGTTATCTTTGTTGGTTTTATAAAATCATCTCCTAGCCCTTTTTTTCCAACAGAATACGCACTATGTGTGATGGTACAATCTGATAGGTGGAAATTTGCATGGTGTAGAGTCCCCTGCCAGATGTCAGTGTGCTGATGGTGTTACCGTAGTCAAGCACCTCTGCCATGGGGACTTCTGCTTTAACTATTTGACTGCCAACCTTTGGTGTAGCCCCTGTTATATGGCCTCTTCTTGCGTTTAGATCTCCAATAACATCGCCGACAACATCGTTTGGTACTGTGGCCTCAAGGGACATGACAGGCTCAAGAAGAACTGCTCCACCTTCATCCATGGCTTTGTTAAAGGCCAAACTTCCGGCGGCACGAAATGCGTTGTCGGAAGAGTCAACCGAATGGAACGAGCCGTCAACAAGACAGACATTGACATCAACAACCGGATATCCACCCAGCCCACCTTTTGCCATGGCCTCGACAACCCCTTTTTCAACTGAAGGGATAAATGCCCTCGGTATCGCTCCACCGACAATTTTATTTTCAAACCTAAACCCGGCCCCTCGGGGTGCAGGAGTAACCACCAACCAGCAGTTGCCAAACTGCCCACGGCCTCCAGTCTGTTTTTTCACCCGACCCTGTACACGCACCTCACGAACCAAGGTCTCTTTATAGGGAACTTTGGGGGCTTTGAGGGTGACTTCGGTATTAAACTTACGTTTAAGACGTTCCAAAGTGACCTGCAGGTGGGTCTGCCCCATTCCGGCTAAAATCATCTCGTTTGTCTGACCATCTCGAAAAAATCGTAAAGTTGGGTCCTCTTCCACCAACCGCTCCAAACCGCTACTAGCCTTTTCATCGCTATTTTTATCCACCTCGATAGCAAAAGCCAGGGTGGGATCATGAAACTGCACCATGGCAAATTTCAGGGGATATTTCTCAGTAGAGATGGTATCCCCGGTATGGGTATGGGACAGCTTGGCTATGGCTCCCATATCACCAGCATTCAGACGATCAACAGGAATTTTATCTTTACCTTGGATTTTAAACAGTCGCCCACCTTTCTCTTTACTCTGTTGGGTTCCGTTGTAGATAACCTGATCTGACTCGATATAACCGGAAAACACCCTTATGATTGATAGCCTGCCGGCAAAAGGGTCTATTGTGGTTTTAAAAACAACTGCTGACAGAGGGTCTGACACATCAGGCTTTGGCGATATATCCACCTGATCATTGTTTGGATGGTGACCTATCAACGGTTTTATTGTTGCTTTATCCAAGGGGCTTGCCATATAGGCAGATATACCGTTTAAAAGTGCACGAACCCCGATATTGGCCTGGGCAGAACCACAAAATACCACCAGCAACTTACGGGTTATTACCGCCTCTTTCAGCCCTTTTTGCAGTGTCTCTTCGTCCGGCTCTTCACCATCTTCCAGATATTTCTCCAACAGGTCATCATCGTACTCGACAATTTTTTCTACCAGCTGGGTTCTGTAATATTCAACATCATCCTTAACCTCATCGGGTAGCTCAATCTGTTCAAAAACCCCATTTTTTGCCGACCATGCTGTCTTGGGTAGAAGATCAACAATGCCCCGAAAGTCATCCCCAGCACCAATGGGAATTGTGACCGGAAGAACGGTTTTTTCCAAGGATGACTCCATCTCTCCCAGCACACGTATGAAATCAGCCCTGGGTTTATCCATTTTGTTGATAAAGCCGATAACCGGAACCATGGCCTCTACAGCAAACTGCCAAAGACGGATGTTTTCCGGTTTAACCCCCATCTCCCCAGAAAACATCATAACTGCACCACCCACCACATTTAATACGCTACGTGTGCTCTCCAAAAAATCGATATAGCCAGGTGTATCAACTATATTTAGATCTGTACCTCGCCAGTTGCAAAATGAGAGGTGGGTAGAAAGGGTCATGCCTCGCTGAACCTCCTCTGGTTCGGAAGAGGTATGGGTTGTACCTTTTTCTACCGTGCCCCGTTTATCTATGGTTTTACTGTTAAAAAGAAGTGACTCAACCAGGGTAGTTTTGCCGCCACCATGGTGAGAAATAAGGGCCACATTGCGGATTTTTTTAATATCATGGGGTGAAGTTGTCATCGGTTCTCCTTATTTTTTAATTTTTAAAGAGCCATGAAACAGTGCTTACAAAAATATATCAAAAACAAACATTTTTGTCTCTTAAAACAATATAGTCACACATAAATATTTATCTTGAATATCTACCCACGGGCAAATAACTGCTGCTGAACAATATTAACAATTGTTAATAATACTTGCAATACAGCTCCACAACAGAGATAAATAGCAGGTTATCGGATTAATGGGTGGAACAAACGTGTATTACAGTCGTTCATAAAAATTGAACGGACTACCAAGGCGTATCATGGACATGGCAAAACAGAAGCAAACTATCCTGGTTGTTGACGATGCAGCAGCAACAAAGGGAATGTTGGATAAAATATTACCACAAAATTATTTAGTTGAGTTTGCCAAGGGTAATTCAGATGTTTTTCGGCAAATAGAAACAAAAAAACCAAACCTGATTCTTATAAACATCACTGCCAAAAATATGGATGGTCTTGGGCTTTGTCGCAGTTTGCAAAAAAAAGATGTGGTAAAACATATCCCCATAATTTTTATAACAGACAGACAAGATCAAAAAAATGAAGCGGCAGGTTTTGCAAGTGGTGCTGTGGATTTTCTCTATCACCCTTTCAATCCGCCAATGGTGCTAGCCAGAGTGCAAACCCACATACAGTTGTGCAGTAGTGAAATGAACCTGCAACGGGAGATAGCCCAACGCAAGTCACTGGAACAACAGCTCCACGAACAGGCTAAATTTGACCCCCTCACCAAGCTACCCAACCGCAACCTTTTTCAAGATCGACTACAACAGACAATCCTCCATGCGGATCGTAACAAACAGCCGTTTGCTTTGATGGTAATCGACCTTGACCGTTTTAAATGGATAAATGATACCCTGGGCCATGACACAGGAGATGAACTTCTTATTGAGGCATCCAAGCGTATTAAGGGTGTTGTACGGCGAACAGATACTGTATCCCGTTTGGGGGGAGACGAATTTACCGTCATACTGCCTGAGATACTCCACGACTCCATGGCAGACTTGATAGCCCGCAAAATTTTAGAGCAGATGAGCCTACCTTTTAAATTAACAAAGCAGGAGGTGGTTCTGTCCGGCAGTGTTGGCATTGCTATATATCCCAATGATGGAGCAACAACTGAAGATTTGATAAAAAATGCGGATATTGCAATGTATCAGGCAAAAGAGTCTGGTCGTGATGCATTCCAATTTTTTTCCCAAGATATAAATAAAAAGGTTTACCGCCGATTACAGCTTGAAAGAGAGATGCGTGATGCGTTGCTAAATGGCGGCTTCTATCTCGACTATCAGCCAAAAGTAAATATAGCATCCGGTAAAATAATCGGTATGGAGGCACTGGTTCGCTGGAACCACCCAACAGAGGGTATTCTCTCTCCCAAGGAGTTTATACCCCTGGCTGAAGAGACCGGGATGATAGTTAAAATAAGTGCCTGGGTTTTAAAAGCTGCCTGTAATGATGCTAAAAGCTGGATAGATGCCGGTTATGATGGGTTGAAAATGTCGGTTAATCTGTCGGCATTGCAGTTTAGAGAGGGTGAAGAGTTGATGGCTCTGGTGGAAGATACCCTAAAAGATAGTGGTCTACATCCGACAAATTTGGAGCTGGAGATAACCGAAAGCCTGATGGTTAATAATCTAGATCAAGCTTCAGCCATTTTGGTGCGTCTACGTAAGATGGGAATAACCATCTCCATGGATGATTTTGGTACTGGTTATTCATCTCTGGCACTGTTGAAAAAACTACCAATACAGACCCTGAAAATAGACCGCTCTTTTATCCAAAATCTTGAGCAAGAGTCCAACAATGCCGCTTTTATCTCCGCCATAATTTCCATGGCAAAACAGCTGGAGTTACATGTGGTAGCCGAAGGTGTAGAAAACCAACAACAGCTGCAAATTTTAAAAGACCATGGGGGAACAGAGGTGCAGGGTTTCTTATACAGCCCGCCACTTGGTTCTGCTGCATTTCTAGGGCTATTAAAAGGTCGTATCCCCCTTGGTGGTTGAGATAAAAACTATCGCGGTTTAGCTAACTTGGCAAAGGCAGCAGCCATTGCACTTTCATCACTGTTATTTAGTTTTTCGTTGGGCTTTTTAAACTTGACAGAACTATCTTTTTTCACAATTGGTGCTGCTCTATTTTCTTTATCGTCCAGGCGCATTGTCAGGGCTATCCGCTTGCGTTTAACATCCACTTCAACCACCTTAACCTTGACCACCTCTCCGGCTTTGGTTATCTCATGGGGATCTTTTACAAAACGGTTTGCCATGGCTGATATGTGGACCAAGCCAACTTGATGCACACCCACATCAACAAAAGCCCCAAAGTTGGTGACATTACTAACTACCCCCTCCAACACCATACCTTCTTGCAGATCTTTTATATCCTCTACCCCTTCTTGAAAGGTGGCTGTCTTAAAAGCTGGTCTGGGATCTCTGCCCGGTTTTTCCAACTCTGCGATAATATCTCTTACTGTTGGCTCGCCAAAACGGGAGTCTACCAAAGCTGTCACAGGTAGAGTTTTCAACACCTCTGAGTTACCTAGCAACCTCTCTATTGTCAGGTCGGTTTTTTTTAAAATTCGTTGTACAAGGGAGTAGGATTCAGGGTGCACCGCTGAACCATCCAAGGGGGTATCACCATTTTGAATACGTAAAAAACCTGCCGCCTGTTCAAAAGTTTTAGCCCCAAAACGTGGAACTTTATTTAGCTGTTTGCGATTTTTAAACGGCCCTTTTTCATTGCGATATTGGACAATATTTGCTGCGATTTTAGCGTTGAGGCCGGAGACCCTCTCCAGCAGTGGTACTGAGGCTGTGTTCACATCAACCCCCACACCGTTAACCGCATCTTCCACCACGCCGTCCAGTGATAAAGCCAACAGTTTTGGGTCAATATCGTGTTGATACTGTCCCACACCAATTGATTTTGGCTCAATTTTTACCAGTTCTGCCAATGGGTCTTGTAGACGACGAGCTATTGAGACCGCACCCCTGAGAGAGACATCCATATCCGGCAACTCTTTGGAGGCATATTCAGAAGCTGAATAGACCGATGCCCCAGCCTCACTCACCACCATAGAGGTTATTTTCAACTCCGGCTGGCTCTTTTTTATCTCATTTACCAGACGGTCTGTCTCCCGTGATCCTGTTCCGTTACCAATTGCTACAAGTTTTACCCCATATTTTTTAAACAACAAGGTGAGATCTTTTTTGGCATCATGCCAGCGGTTTTTTGATTGGTGGGGATAAATGGTGGTTGTAGTCTTGACCTGCCCTGTGCTATCTACCAAGGCAACTTTTACCCCGGTACGCAAGCCGGGGTCCAACCCCATAACCCACTTATCACCAGCCGGAGCAGACAACAGCAGATCTCGTAAGTTGGCAGAAAACACCCTGACCGCCTCTAAATGGGCTTTTTCCACCAGTCGCTTTGTCAGGTCTCTATCCAAGGTTGGTTTCAGCTTTTTTTTCCAGGCATAATTTACACTATCTTGCAACCAATTATCTGCTGGACGGTTATGGTTTTGTATGGAAAAATGGTTGCAGATTAGCGACTCACAAACAGCGGCTTTTTTTCCCTCTGCTGCAACATCAAGTTGATGCTCCAACCCCAAACGTAAAACCCCAAGGCTTTTACCTCGTAGTAGAGCAAGTACCCTATGGGATGGTAGTTTTTTCAACGGTTGATCAAACTCAAAATAGTCAGAAAATTTCTCCCCCTCCTGCTCTTTACCCTTAACCATTCGGGACTGTATAAGACCATTTTGCCACTGGGTCTCCCGTACCCGACCAAGCAGTGTTGCATCCTCAGCAAAAACATCTGCTAAAATATCCCTTGCCCCCTCTAACGCCACGGCAACATCTTTAACACCCTTTTGTTGATCAACAAACTGTTTTGCGAACTGCTCCGGTGTTTGTGTAGGGTTTTTCAGCAGCCCCATTGCCAGGGGTTCCAATCCTGCCTCTCTGGCAACTGTGGCCTTTGTCCGTCGTTTTGGGCGGTAAGGTAGGTAGAGATCTTCCAAACTAGTGCGTGTTGCTGCCTCTTTGATACTATGTTCCAACTGGGGTGTGAGCCTGTTTTGCTCGGCGATACTTTTTAAAATAGTCTGCCGTCGCTCCTCAAGCTCCCGTAGTTGTGCCAACCGTTCATGTAAGGTACGCAGATGAGTATCCGTAAGCCCACCTGTTACCTCTTTACGGTAACGGGCGATAAATGGAACAGTGGCCCCTTCATCCAGCAGTTCAACAGCAGCCTCAACCTGTTTTACTGCCACATTAAGTTCATTTGCTATTCGTTGGTTTATTGTTTCCATTATTTTAAAATTGCCATTGGTTAAAAGAGTTCAAAGAGTGCTATTATTGTCATAAAACAACCTCACAATCCATGTAAGAAAGTTACTTCTACATGTAACCTTTATATTGTTGTTATCTATTGCAGTGTGTAAAAAGTATGGGGGATATATAAAATGGCAAATATTAAACAACCGATCGTATGCAAAAAAGCGGAAATTTTTGGCAAGGTTCAAGGGGTTTGGTATCGTGGCTCTACTGAGAAGATGGCAAAAAAACTTGGTGTGACTGGTTGGGTTCGCAACCGGGTTGATGGCTCAGTTGAGGCACTGTTTCAAGGTGATGGTCAAACAGTTGAAAAGATGATCTCTTGGTGTCACGATGGGCCACCTTCTGCTATAGTAGAACGAGTAGATGTGACAGATGAACTTATTGATGACAAACAATATTTACAGTTTGAAGTACGTTATTGATAAGGCAAAAAACTGGAATTTCGTTATAACTTGAACAGGCAATAATCATCAATGAAATCCAATAAAAATGATGGAGGGTTGGTCTACTCTACTGAGCACGGTAGGATGTGTAAAAAATGTAGCAAGCCAATTACAAAATGTATCTGCAAAAAACAAAAAGCTTCCACCCCACCAGCAGACGGAGTTGTGCGTGTATCACGCCAAACCAAAGGACGAAAAGGTAAAGGTGTTACACTTATAACAGGGGTTGACCTCAACCCTTTGGCTTTGGCAAAACTGGGAAAAGATATCAAAATAAAATGTGGCTCTGGCGGTACTGTAAAAAATGGTATAATAGAGATACAAGGTGACCACATTTTAACAGTTATGGAATATTTAAAAAAAGAGGGATATACAGTTAAACGTTCTGGCGGATAATTTTATCCACCAGTTCAATGCTTAACTTAAAAGGGGGTGCTTTTATAATGATATCATCTCTTATTGCAAAATATGAAAATTGGCTAACAGGGGGTCGTTTAGCTTTTTTATTTATTATAGCCACGGCTATCTATCTGGTTATGGTGCTCTTAACCTTGCCGGAACTAAGCCAGAAAGCTGGCGGTTTGCAGATGTTTGACCTGTTGCCCACAGGTTATGATAGTCCATACGCAATGCAACTTCTGCAAAGTTTGGGAGAAGATGGACGCTGGTACTATCTGGCTATACAAATTCCCCTGGATCTTCTATATCCCGGCCTGTTATCTGCTGTTTTGTCAGGGGCGTGGCTTATGCTCTTACAACGTGGGGATATAACTGCCAACTCCAGCAAAACATTTGCCATTGTAGCGATATTGGCTGGATTGGCAGATTATGGCGAAAACCTGGCAGTTGCCACCATGTTGATCAACTTTCCCAATATATCTCAAGCTCTTATCACCACAGCCTCATGGTTTACCGTGATAAAGTCGGGACTAACAACCATCTTTTTTATCTCACTCACCATACTTGCTGGCAGGGTATTTTTTGTTAAAAAATAGCTAGAGGTACAAAACAATGCGACAGGCCCAAACAACAATAAATGTCCGATCTCGGGGTAGAGGGTTGATAGAAATAACCCACGAGGTGGCAACATGGCTCCATCAACAAAATGTGGAGATGGGACAGATAACAATTTTTTGTTGCCACACATCCGCCAGCCTGACCATTCAAGAAAATGCCGATCCAGATGTGCAGTTGGATCTGGTGGAGTTTTTCAACCGTCTGGTTCCAGAGGGTGCACCATATTTTAAACATACCGCCGAAGGGGCGGATGATATGCCAGCCCACATCAAGGGAGCTTTAACCGATGTCTCTATTACCGTTCCCATAACAGATGCCAAAATGGTGTTGGGAATATGGCAGGGAATCTATCTTTTTGAGCACCGCTCACGACCCCACAGCCGTAGGGTGGTGTTGCATTTTATCGGTGAGTAGGTTCAACAGTTAAAACTGTTCGTTTGTTTCACAGTAGCCAAACTCATCACAAACGCAGGGACACTCATCGACTATCCCCATCAATCTATCATTCAACATTTTGCAAATATTATACATCAAACTAGGGTCAGAGTGCATTCGTTCCAAGATAAGCTTCTTACTCAAAGTCATTATTTTAGACTCTTCAAGTGCCACAGCGGAACAGTAGCGTGTTGTTTGCCCAAACAGGTGGGGTATACCAAATATATCTCCCTTTTCAAACACTCCCAACCGCACCCTACTTTGACCATGATTTAAAATAAGGGCGATTTTACCAGAGGCAATATGTAGCAGATCTGTGCCAGGATCTCCCTGGGTAAAAATTGTTGTCCCTTTGCTATAGATCTTTCCTATTCCACGTTTTCTAAACTTCTTAAACAACGGCTCTTCCTTTGATATATTTTTTTAATTAGTGACTTAACATAAAGCTGCTACATCAACAATATTTTTGCAACACAGTATATGCAAAAATCGACAGCTTGCCATGATTCATATAGACCACTAATCACTGTAAAAATTCCATAATTTTCAGGTAATGGTAGTAAAATAAATTAGCGCGACTATAAGCTGTGGTTCAAGCCTCTACTGCTGCTCAGGTATGGGGCAGCTGACCACCTGTCTGTTGTTCCAGGCGTCAAGGGCTGCAACCTTGTAAGCTTCTGCAAGGGTGGGATAGTTAAAAACATGTTCCAAGAAATAGTCTATGGTTCCACCCATAGCCAATACCGCTTGACCGATATGGATCAGTTCTGAACTTCCCTCACCAAGAATATGCACTCCCAAGAGCTTGTCACCCTCTTCGGCAAACAACATTTTGAGCACCCCTTCTCCAATACCGAGAATCTGACCGCGAGAGGTCTCTCTTAAGTGGGCCTTTCCGGTATAATAGGGTATTTTGTTCTTGGTCAACTCATTCTCAGTCTGCCCAATCATGCTCATTTCAGGTACAGCATAAATTGCAAAGGGGAACATTTTCATGCCACCAGCTGACTTTTTGCCAAAAGCATGACAAACAGCAAGACGACCCTGTTCCATAGAGGTGGATGCCAGACTCGGAAAGCCTATTACATCACCTGCGGCATAGATGTTGGATATGCTGGTTTGATAGTGCTTGTTAACTTTTAGGCGGTGTTTCTCATCTGCCTTCAGTCCAACTTTATCCAGGTTGAGAGCATCAGTACAACCAATACGTCCCGCGGCAAATAGAGCAAGCTCGGTGTTGATCTGTTTACCACTATCTAAAGAGGTAACAACACTGCTGGCTCCCTCAACCGCAATTTTGGTAACCGCCTCACCCATTCTCAAGGTTACATGGTTTTTTCTAAGATAGTGAATAAACTCATCAATGATCTCACTATCCATAAACGGCATCATCTTCTCTCTGGCATCAACTAGTGTAACCCTGATATCCAGTGCGCTAAACAGAGAGGCATACTCAAGCCCTATAACCCCACTACCAACCACAATCATGGAACGGGGCAGACGTTGTAGTTTTAAAATACCATCAGAGTCAAGAATATATTGGTTATCAAAAGGAATATCAGCCGGCTGTATCGGTCTGGTTCCCGTGGCAATCAAAATTTTATCGGCCTCATAAACGGTCTTGTCATTTTCTGAATTCATGACAACCACTTTATGTTTGTCTCGCAGACTAGCCGTTCCCTCAAATATCTCAACACCATGCCGCAAAAGCTGATTACGGGTTACTTCAATCTCATGCTCTATGGTTATATGCAGCCTTTTGGTGAGATCTTCAATAGCCAGGTCCGGCTTTAGACGATAACTAGCACCATATAAGGTACGTTGACGATAACCAGTTAAATAGAGTACCGCCTCACGCAGTGTTTTGCTGGGTATTGTACCGGTGTGCAGGCAGACCCCACCAATGGCTGTGCGACGTTCGATAATAGCTACACTACGACATAGCTGTCTGGCCTGCACCGCAGCACTTATTCCAGCAGGACCACTACCGATAACAATTAGATCAAATTTGCGCATGACAACCCCCAGCTACTCATAAATTTTATTTTCAACATGCAGCAAAAAAGTAGTTAAAACCTACCAAAACAGAATCAAATAATGTTTAAAATATTTTCCGGTGGTCTACCTATTGCAACCTTACCACCAGAGACCACAACAGGACGTTCAATTAGCTTGGGAAATTTAACCATGGCCTCTATGAGCTCCTTTTTAGAAAGTGACTCATCTTGCAGCCCGTTGGCCTTATATTCAGCCTCTTTTTTACGCATCAAATCTCTTGGTTCCATGCCCAGTTTATCCAAAATATCTGCCAATGTTTTAGCGTCTGGTGGTGTTTTTAGATATTCAACAACATTAGGCTCAACCCCATTTTCCTGTAACAATTTTAGCCCCTGACGAGATTTGCTACAACGGGGATTATGATAGATGGTTACTGACATTTTTCTTACTTCTCCATGACAATAAAATTGGCTTTTAATATATTTAATATTTACTATTTTTATCTATGATTTAAAGCTAGGTAAAAAGCTCTTCTAAGCTTGACCTACTTTTTCAACTATCTTCACCAACCTTTCGGTTAATTTGGAAATAAATTGATCTTTAATTTTTTCTCTGATTTCCGGCCCCAACTTGCCGAATATTTCTGGATCCAGACGCATAACAAGCACATCTGTTTTACAGCGAATACCCGTGGTTCTTGGCTCATTAATCATATTTGCCAAGCCACCAAAAAACTCATCCGGTCCCAGCTCCACATATACAACTCCCCCTTTGTGAACTTGTACCTCACCTGAAATGGGGATAAAAAACGCACTATCCAGCATACCTTCATGAAGTATTTCACTGTTGGCAGGATAGGAACGAAAACTGGTAAACAGGGCAACAATTCTGCGCTTTTCAAAGCTTGAAAGTTTATCAAAAAAGTTCAGTTTGTTCACCATAGCAAAAGCGTCATCCCTGGCTATTTTTGCAACCTCACCAGAGTCCTCAACTTTTGTTGCAACTGGTTTTTTACTGCTGTCATCATTTTTCTCATTGCTATTTGGTTGTGCTCTGTTGATGGTCCGAGTAAGGCTTTTGGCCTGACGCATAATTATATTGTCTTTAAACTTCTCACGACTCTCAGGACCAAGCTTGGAGAACATATCTTGATCTACCTTCAACACCAAAACATTGGTAGCAGCCTGTATGGTCATGATGTGTGGATCGTGGGTTAAAAAGGCTATTTCACCAAAAATATCTCCTGAGCTATATTTAGCTAAATTGCACCCCCCCTTATGGGCGCGAACATGGCCCTTTATCAAAACAAAAAAGGCAATATCACTACTATTCTCACGTAGTATGTGCTCCTCTTTTCGATAGATCTTAAAGTTATCCCTATATTCAACTATCTTGGTCTTTTCGTAGTTGGAAAACTCTCTGAAAAATGGCAGTCCGTTAACAAGTTCAGCTATGGCTTTTTGGCTCAATTTTTTAACAGTTTTTTGAGCCATTATGCCATAAGGGTCATCACCTCCTGCACCAAATTTACTGGGAGCAAGACGTATAGATTTTTCAAATTTGATATCTTTGTATTTACCCCTGATCAATAACAGCCCATCTTTTGCCAATATTGAAATTGGCAGCAGCACCATGCTCTCTTTTCCTGTACCTGTCATGGCAAAAGAGCGTGTTCTTTTATTAAAACGATAAGCTCCAACCTCCAAATCTTTATTTTTCTCCAGGCTGACTATCACCTTATGTAAAGTGGCCCTTAGATCTAACGGTTTTACATCAACATATCCTGGTCTTTTTCTCAGGTCCAACAGCTCATCATCCTGATTGGCCCCCATGACAACTTCCAACACACCACTGCTTTTTCCAACCAAATCCACCGCGCCTTCAAAGCTATTGGATACTGGCGATCTATTTAAAGCACGATAAAAGTTAATCACTGTTAAAAGAATTATCTCAGAATATTCTGTGACTATCGCGTTGATTTGATCCTGTTTTTTTACAGAATCTGAATCGCCCGTTAAATGATAGCCCATAATAAATTTTGCTAAATCCTGGAAGCCGTACCACATACCGTTGGAAACCCCATCGGGTACATTATCAGCCCGTGGAGCAAGAGCAAAAGTGTCCTCCAGCAAAATACCCTCTAAATGGGTGATTTTAAGCTTTGCATCAGTCGCACCTGGGGTTGGTTGCAGAACAGTAATACTGGGTACTACATCTGGAATACCAAGCAGAGCAGAAATTTTGGGAGCAGCAGAGTCGGAATCGGTGCCAATAGTCCCCCCGGAAGAGCGCAGTGCTATCAGGTAGGTCAGATAGGGTTTTGTAGTTAGGTTTTTAATATCTTCTGCGTTGGAACCCCTCTGGAAATCTTGAACTATAGAGTCAAGTGAACGCTCTAAACGATCTTTGAACGCTCTATCCAAAAACTGGGCATAAGAGTCATACCGTTTTAAAATATTATCAATTTCATTTGATGTTATCTCCACATCATCAAGGTGACTTTTCTCCGATATAATCTTTTTTCTGCGGGCTTTTTCAGTGTCCAGTAGGTGATATTTAACACCAATACGCACCAGAGTTCTCTCAAAACTTCCTCTGACCATTCTGGTGATCAGAGCATTGAATTTTTGAACCTGTGCGGCCTGTTCATGTTTTTGCGATGCAGATTTAAGATCTTTATCAATCTGTCGCATCTCTCTGATATATGCTTTTGAAGTGAGATATTTTTTTGAATGGGTAGTAAGATCAGTGATTATGATACTGTTATCCCCAGAGATATTGGTTTGGACTTCTGGCAGATCCATGGTCATGATCTCTTCAACACCATCTTTCCACGGTAGTTGTGAGACCGATAGTCTAATCGCCTCCTCAATTGCCTCAACCGCCATGGCACGGCTGGTATCAGCTTCAACCCAACCGATAATTTCGCCACTTATCGCATTTAACAGAGCTATGGATTCGTGAGATGATGTTTGAGTACCACTATCATTGGTATAAAATGGGGCAAGAACCTCTTTTATTGCCAGCTCCAAGGCCAGAGTTGAGACCCCATCTTGATTTATTTTTTTGAAAGCTTCTGCCGCTTTTGCAATTACTGCGTTGCGTTTCCTTAAAAGGTCATGCTCAATATCACGGGCGCTACCTTCGCTTATTGTCTCAGATTTCAACCTAAGGAGAACATCGGCATATTTTTTTTGAAATTCAGCATCCTGCTCCACACTACCCAAGCCAGGCAAACCCAGGGAAATGGGATTATCATTCTCCAATAACAACGACAAACCGGAAATGGTAAACATCTCCTCAATTTTCAGTTTATAATCTTTGTCCACCTCCAGACGCAATATCACCGGATCAACTATTGCCTTGTTCCAGTTACGGGCATCAATTCCTCCCTCTCCAGAGGTACGGCTGGCAAAAAATGCACGGTCAATCAGCATGTTTGTATTGGGTTCCAGTATTGCTACAGCCGGACTATCCTCACGGACAAAACCCTTGGGGTTGGAGAGATATAGACCCCACTGTGCTTCTTCATTGGCAACAGGTTTTACCTGCATGTGGTAAAGAGAGTTGTTGGGGGAGATCAACAGGGGGTTATGAACATTGCAATGGCTTAACTCAAAAACTGATGTCCGTTTAGCATCCAGTTCATCTGTTTGGCTGTTGGGTTTTTTAGTTGTAACTATAGCAGGTGGCTGATTTTTACGGGGTTGACCTTTAAAACCCTCCTCCTGATCCAAAATCAACAATATACCCAAAGGGTGAACATGTATCCCAAACAGTCCCTTATAGGCAAAATCGGTTACCGCCTTTTTTTTCCGATCGGTTGGATCGATAAACTCGTCGGACATTAAACTATTTTTTGACTTTATGATAAGTTGATACTGTTTTTTTGCTTCTACATATTTAACTATCAGAGAATATCCCTGAGAGCTGATCTCAATGGGGGAGAGAGTATTGGAGAGAGCCACCATGTTTCCCGGTAGAAGTGGAGGGTGCTCAAAACGAGAATTATCTGTTTTTTGGCTCGATTTCCCGGAAGTTTTATCAACTTTCTTTTTTTTGAAGAATGAGACCATAGAGAAGCTCTCCTAAGAAGAAAAAATCAACTGTTCAGCAAACGGGGAGAAGAAAAGACAAAAATAACATCAAAAGCTTGATTTCAATAATCTTTTTACTATCCAGCAGCAAAACAACCTAAAAGATAGCAAAAAGACTAACAAAATTCTTAAGTAAAATCCATTCTCTCGTCAAATGGTGCTGATTTAAATTTTGTCACACAGCTGTGTTCCACAATATTTAACAACTATCAAGAGAGGCTTTTGATTATTTTTACATAGTTCTGACAGACCAACAACAACCTTTTAGCTCTGTTGAGATCGTTAGTGGTCTCTGATTGATAAAAATATACCATTGCGACATAATTCATCACTTTTGCGACATTTTGTTTGATGAAAGGTAGCTGCTTGTGACGTTTTTCAAGAAGCTTTTGGGCTGGCTCCTTGCCAAGAAGATCAACAACCATCTTAATTCGTCTGTTAACTGTGTGTTTATTATGAACTTCATCCATACCACACTGGGAAATTGCTTTTAGTTTATCCTCATTTTCCATATAATGGTCAAATTGTTTCACCACACTATCAACATCGTTTTGGTGGTATAGTGCCAGGTGTTTTTTATCGACAAAAAGATCTTTCAATCCGTTGTTGCTATCTTCAGTCAACAACAGAGATCCACAAGCCATCACCTCAAAAACACGTAGGTTTAAATCATTCTGCACACATTGATTCAGCACCATTTTGGACTGATTGAAAATTTCAACATACTCTCCCTGGGCTACGTTTATCGGTATTCTCTTTTTAACTGCCTCTATAAACTCAACCCTTTTGGGGTTTAAATCGGGGTTCATGGTTCCCACAAATGATATATCATGAATTTTTTCTCTATCCAGATATCTATCCTTAGCAGGATCACAAAAAACTGGTAACCATTTAACCATGGCTCCCCGTTCATTGATACGGTAGTTGATTAAATAGTCTTTATGGGCAACAAAAATATAATCAAAAACCGTTGCATACCAGCTATGCCAGCTACCTTGAATATGGCTATCTATTGCATACCATGCCAGGGGGTATGGTAAAGACTCCAAACCAATGACAATGGGAAAGGTGCTATCATCACACAAAAACACCCAATCAGGATGCCAGCCATTGGGCAGTGCTGCGTTGATGGTTTCAACTTGGGTTGGCGTTATGGTGATGGGGATATCAATAGATGTATTTGCAGGGTATGCAGAGGGTCGGCTAGCTAATATGACATCATGACCAAGAGCTTTGAGAGCGGCACAAAAGCAGGGATTACCTATTAATAAAAACTTCATATTTGCTCACAACTAAAAAAGTGACAAACAAAATATCATGGTGAAAAGAATCAAAGACCATCCCACACTCTTAAATTTAAAGAACAATATAACAGTAATTGTTCACATAATCTATTTTTTTACTACTCACAACTCACACAACAAACCTGCTAAATACAAGCAATACCTAGACAGTAAAGCTGTAATAACAATATATTGATAAATGAGAATAAATTTGCCTAAAACCCATATAATAACATCATGAATTTGAACCATACCCCGCCTCTTAAACCAAGACAACAAACAGTTCAACTACTTTCACAAACTGAGTTTGTAGCACTAATGGCGATGATGACCTCACTGGTTGCCATGTCCATAGATTCCATGTTGCCAGCTTTGGAACAGATGGGAAATGAGCTGGGTAGTGTGCACCCCAATGATAACCAGCTGATAATTTCTGCCCTGTTTTTTGGCTTTTCAGTAGGCCAGCTTTTTTTTGGCTCTATCTCCGATAGCACAGGCCGCAAGCCGATAATTATCTTTGGTTTGCTGCTTTTTCTAGTTGGCAGCATACAGTCCTATCTAGCCCAAGATTTCAACACCATGTTGGTTGGAAGATTTTTACAAGGGCTAGGGGTGGCAAGCCCCCGTACAGTATCTGTGGCTATTATCAGGGATCTCTACTCAGGAGATGAAATGGCAAAAATAATGTCACTGATAATGTCGGTTTTTATTGTGGTTCCGGTTATCGCACCAGCTGTTGGTCAGGGCATAATTTTTTTAAGCAACTGGAGAATGATATTTGCCATGTTGCTGATAAAGGGGCTGGTGGTATTGATCTGGTTTAAAATAAGACAACCGGAAACACTAACAAAAAAAAGACGCAACCCATTTTCAAAAAAAAGATTTTTAGTAGCCATAAAAGAGACCTGCCAAAATAGAGTTACCATGGGTTATACAGTCATATCCGGCTTGGTTTTTGGTGCTTTTAGCGGCTATTTAATCTCCTCACAACAGATACTACAAATTCAGTATAAACTTGGGGAACAGTTTCCCCTTTATTTTGGTGCTCTTTCTATCTGTATTGGCAGTGCAACTTTTACCAATGCAAATCTTGTTATGCGATTGGGTATGCAACGTCTTACCCTGTTGGCTCTTTATGCCAAATCTTTCATATCCATCTGCTTTTTAATCTATTTGCAAATAAGTGGTGCTCAACTGACCTTAGAGGGTCTTTTATTGTGGGCTGGAACATCATTTTTTTGTGTGGGTATTTTATTTGGTAACACCAACTCCCTGGCAATGGAACCAATGGGCCATCAGGCTGGTGTTGCATCAAGTATTGTTGGTGCAATTTCATCTCTATTGGCAATAATACTCGGCACAATAATAGGCCAGCTATACAATGGAGATGCTATACCATTAATTAGTGGTTTTGCCATTCTGGGTACACTCTCCATAGCCATTGCCCACTGGACAGAACAAGGGCGTTTTTAAGGTGATAATATGAATATACATGAAAAAATCAACTACATTGAAATACCCACTAAAAATATCACTACAACCAAGAGATTTTTCACACAAGCTTTTGGTATTAGCTTTGTAGATTATGGTCCCCAATATACCGCCTTTTCTGGGGCCGGTATTGATGGTGGATTTTATCAGGCTGATTTGTCAGCATCGACAAAAAACGGCAGTGTATTAGTGGTTTTCTACAGCAACAATTTAACCCAAACCCAAAGCAAGATTATAGCTGCTGGTGGTACAATAATAAAACCAATTTTTACCTTTCCTGGTGGTCGCCGTTTTCATTTTTGCGACCCCAACCAAAATGAGTTTGCTGTCTGGTCTGATGTCGGTATAAATGAATAAACTTAAGCCATAAAACAGAAAATATAACAACATGAAAATAGCATTTTTACACGCTGGTTTTCCACCAGATGCAATCAAACCCCAACATGGCGATTATCTATCCATGTTTAAAAATGCATTTGCCAAAAACGGTATAGCTATTGAGTTGGTTGATTATCAGGTACAAAAAGGCAACCTACCAAACTTGCAACATAACTTTGCTGGTTTTATATGCTGTGGCTCGGCAAACTCTGTTTACGATTCAGAACCATGGATACCACCACTGGTAAATTTTATAAAAGACCTGGCAAAAAAAGATGCCAAAATGGTAGGAATATGTTTTGGTCATCAACTCATAGCCCATGCTTTGGGAGGCAAAGTAGAAAAAGCCAAAACAGGCTGGGGGTTGGGTAATAAAGCTGGTGAGGTGGTGCAAAACATACCCTGTATGACACCACCATTAAAAAAAATCAACCTTCTGTATAGTCACCAAGATCAAGTAACAAAACTACCCCAAGAAAGCCAGCTATTAATCACCAGTGACCACTGCCCAAATGCCGCTTTTAGTATAGGGAAACAATTTTTGGCAATCCAGGGACATCCAGAATTTGAACCGGATTATCTGGATGCATTACTTCAAAACCGTCGCAAAAGAATTGGTGATACTCTTGTGGATAAAGCTAAAGATACCCTACAACTAGAACATAACAATTCGGAAGCAATACAGTGGATTGCAAATTTTTTTCAAAGACAGTAGATACTATTCGTAAGTGCAAAGATAGGCGGTATCAACTGCAACTTTTAGTTGAAATTTTTCGTTAGCTGCAACTTGAAATGATTGGTTTGGGGAAAATGTCTGCCAGCTATCTGCTCCTGGTAGTTTTACTGTCAAAGCACCGCTTACAACTGTCATTGTCTCTTTTTGTGACGTGCCAAATTCATACTCTCCTGCTGCCATTACTCCTACAGTTGCAGGTAATGTTTCCGTTTGAAAAGCGATTGATTTAACAGAACCATTAAAATATTCATTTACCTCTAACATTATCCGTACATCTCCTTGAATTCATCTTTTAAAAACCAATTTAAACCACCCTATTTCTTTTTTTTCTTTCCCGCTTTGTTGTTAGAGTCACCAACCTCAGTTGGGGTTTTAAAATCTTTATAAAGCTCTTTACGTCGTCTTATTTGTCGCAGTTGAGCTGTTGCAACTAGAGCCTCCAAATCTCGCATAGATATATCATACTGTTCAAACTGAAAACGGCAACGGTAATAAAGTACCTCATCGACAATTGCATTTTGAATAATAGCTGCAGAGGTGTTACAGACTATGTTTTGTGATTTCCATTTAAAATGACAAACCACGTTACCACCATCAAGGAGTGTGGGCAATTTGCTGGGTGGTTTAAAATATATTCCCCCACTACTGATATTCATTAGTTTAACAGGAAATGTTATACCAGCATCTCTGGTGAGATTGGCTGTTAAACTCCATTTTTTATCAATTGACACCCTGACGGAAGAACGTTTTTCGGTCCTGATCAAGATAGTTTCAGGAAAAGATAGCTTAAAAATATTGCTTCTGTAGAGATCGATATAGTTGACAACAAACTCCAAATTATACCGTTTGGTACTCATCCTGATAACCACCGATGAGCTTTTACGAATTCGCAAATTTCCTATGGCAGGATCAAGGGCATCTATAATCAAATATAGATTGGCTTCCATATGTTGACCGGGAACCATATCCAACTTTAAAAAAGAGTGATAATCAAATATTTGCGATCCGATTCTAACGTTGATGGGAAAATCACCCTCCATTGTCATAAAGGACAATAGCTGCATCAATGTCTTTTTTTCACTGACAACAACCGCATCATCAACATTTTCACCAAAGCTATTTTTACTGGCTTTTGGTTCGGATTCATAGAGAAAATCAAGAAAGTCCATTGTCTTATACCCTTTGTAATGTCACAACCAAGTTGATTTTTCGTCAAAACCAGTGAAAAAATTAAGAGATTTATTCATTTCAAGCTATTTAGCCGTGAATACATCGAATAATCGTGCCAAGTTATTGTTTCATATAGCTACCTAAATTCAAATTTTAAATACCAACATAATAACAACAGGATACATAAAGCATAATATATTGATTACAATGACTTTTTCAAGCATTATTTAGCAACAAGAGAATCAACAAACAA
Source organism: Magnetococcales bacterium (assembly GCA_015232405.1). Classification (GTDB taxonomy): domain Bacteria; phylum Pseudomonadota; class Magnetococcia; order Magnetococcales; family JADFYX01. Next base: position 29,336 of record JADFZS010000038.1, read on the forward strand.
GCCACAATTTCAATATATGCCATCATTTAACCCAAAATGATTATATCACAGTTAACAATTGCAATTGCAATATTGATTATAAGCTATATCCTGTCCTCTCTTTAGACATTAAAATCGTGGTTGGTGTTAAATTTTATCAATGAAATTTTTTTTAATAGCTGGTGATTAAAAATGGCTAAAAAGAGGATTTGGTGTGCTGTATCTGGGCACGGTTTTGGACATTTTTCCCAAGTGTACCCCATTTTAAATCAACTAATCCAAGATATTACAGATTTAGAAATAACAGTAGCAGGTAGCATACCCCAAAGGCTGTTGGATAAATATATTGAGCAACCCTGCATTCATGTAGCGCAGCAACAAGATGTTGGACTTGTGCAGCCGGACCCTCTGCAAGTTGACCTGACAGCTACTGCCAGGCAATTACGAAATCTACACAACAACTGGCAACAAAGAGTTTCAAAAGAGATGGCAGCTATTAAATCATTTGCTGCCGATCTGGTTTTGGCTGACATTCCATACCTACCCATCGAGGCCGCTTTTAATCTCGGCATTCCCTCTGTAGCAGTTGCCTCTCTTAGTTGGGATCATGTAACTGCTGCCTATTTTGATATGACTGAAAAAGAGCCATCCTCCTGGCGGGATCAGATGGTTGAAGCATATGCAAAAACAACACTAGCCCTACTGCCAGAACCGGCAATTATGGGCGATACATTTCCCGTATATAAAACCACACCTCCTTTGACCACCCCTGCAACAGCCCGAAAAGATAGCTTAAGAGAAGATTTAAGGCTGCTTAAAGCAGATAATCGCCCTCTGGTTTTAGTTAGCCTTGGGGGCTTTCCATCACAAACACTGCCAATACAAAAGCTTGAAATGGACAGTAGATTTCATTGGCTGTTGGATTATGACGTTAATAAAAAACATGATCATATACACAGGGTAGATTTACTACCCCAATGGTCTTTTCGTAACCTATCAGCATCCGTTGATGCCATAGTAAGTAAACCCGGTTATGGTATGTCCATTGCCGCAACCGTTGATGGTGTACCATATCTTTATGTACGCCGGGGCAGGTTTCCCGATGAGAAAATTATCGGTGACTGGATTGAAAAAAACAACCGTGCCATGGAGATTGAAAAAGAGGATTTTTATGCTGGAAAATGGGGAGAAAAACTTATCACGCTTTTACAGATGCAACCCCCTAAACCAACAACTGTCGATGGAGCTAAAATAGCTGCATCATACATTAAAAAGCTTATGAATTGTTGAATCAGTTAATTATAAAAAACGATATGCAGGTCTCTTTGTTTTTTATATGGCTGGTTATAGTAAATTCGGACCAAATCTGGACAAAAAAAATATTTTTATTATTAGGGGTGCAGGGGGATTATCTCCCTGCTGGGTTTGGGCAACGCCCAAGGTTTTGCCTTTGTTTTTAAGCCTTTACATTTAAAAGCGTGGGGGTTTGGGGGCCTGCAAGGCCTCCCAAGGTTTTGTTTTTGACTGTATATTTTTGATTTAAAATCACTATAGCAAACAGATAAAACACCGGCCAGTTTAGGTCAGGATTTTCAAGTTCACCACCCCATTCAGGGCTTTTGCTAGATCCCTCAGGGTGACTGGTTTCAAGAAAAAGCCTTTAAACCCCTCTTTGATTGCAACTTGTTCGTTTATTGTTTCACTATATCCGGTACACAAAAAGATGGGTATATCCCCTCTTACCTTACGAATTTGGCTTGCCAACTCCTGACCTGCCAAACCTGGCATTACCTGATCGGTTATTACTGCAACATATTTTTCAGGATTTTTTAAAAACTCCCCAAGAGCTTCTTTTGAATCGCTAAAACCGACCCCTTCATAGCCTATGGATTTCAACATTCCAAGACCTACATCAACCAACCCCGGCTCATCATCGACAAAAAGAACCAGTTTACCTTTGGGGTCCAACGTTGTGCTAACACTCTCACTATCGTCTACATCTTGTTGAGTATTAATAACTGCATCATCACTTACAGGTAAATAGATCTTGAATGTGGTCCCCTCACCCAGCTTACTCTCCACATGTACCCCACCATTACAGGCTTTTATAGCACCATGAACAACAGACAGACCCAACCCGGTCCCTTTTTCTATTGGTTTTGTTGTAAAGAAAGGTTCAAAAATCCGTTCTTTAATATCTTCAGACATACCTACACCGCTATCTTGGATGATAATTTCCAGATAGTCGCCACTTTTAACTGCCAGCCCTGTTACCGTATCTTCATTTATCACAATGCTATTCATGGAAACTTTTAATACTCCCCCCTCCTCTCCCATGGCCTAGTTTGCATTGGTACACAAATTCATAAACAGCTGGTGCAGCATTGTTGTGTCGCCATATATCTGTTTATTTTCAACATTATAGTCCTCAATAATTTTTATTGATGATGGCATTGCCGAGCGTAAAAAATGCACCACCTCTTTTAGCAGTGGCAGAGGATCAACTAGCTGCATATCCAACTGACTTTTACGGCTAAAGGTGAGTAGCTGTTTTACTAGATCTCGTCCTCTATGGGTTGCAGTGATTATTTTTTCCATCGACTCATCTGCTCTACTTACCCCCAATGAGACCAGTTCAGCATTGCCCATAATTACACCAAGTATATTATTGAAATCATGGGCTATTCCCCCTGCCAAAGTACCCACAGCCTCCATTTTTTGGGATTGCCGAAGCTGGGCCTCTATCTCCTTTCTATCTCGAACATCACGACCTATGGATATCATAAGAGGCCCGTCAGAGGTTTCAACCATCGAAACAGAATATTCAAAAGGAATAATTTCACCATTTTTACATATGATATTCAGCTCCACACTACCCATACCTTCTGATGTTACCTTTTCAATAGTTACAGCAGCTTTTTTTAAATCAGATTCACTGTAATAACTAACAGGTGCAGCATTGTTGGCTATCTCTTCATCGCTATAACCTGTAACCTCACTGAACTTTTTGTTCCATTCAATGGCTTTGCCTTTTTGCGGATCAAATAAAAAGAAGGTATCCACCAATGAGTTGATGATGGATTTTGAGAGCTGATGCTCGATAACCCTCTGGGTGATATCAATAAAACTTGCTCTTATTATCTTTTGCTGGGCATAAGGCATCTTCACCAGACGAACCTCAAGATGTTTTATGTTGCCATTTTTTTGTCTGTACTCCCTTTGAAATATTACCGTCTGTCCGGCTATTGCTTTTTCAAGATTTTGCTTGATTGAATTTACCAATTCAGGATCAACTTTACCGTTAGGTAACCAGAGATCCACAGGAGCCATTTTTCCAAGATCATCTTTGCTCTTTTGAAACAGCTGCAAAGCGTTCAGATTGGCATCAACAAAGCAGTGTTTCTCACTATCAAAAAGCAAAATAGCCTCTGGTGCTTGCTCCACTAAAGTACGAAAACGGGCCTCGCTCTCTACCAGTGCTTTCTGGGCTTTTTTGCGTTCATTCAACTCATTTTCCAATTGTGCTTCTCTCTCTTGCAGAGCATCAAAAGAGTTTGCCATCCTTGCGCGCATTTTGTTGATTGATGTAGAAATTTGGGACAGCTCGTCATCGCTATGGTCGCTAATTACCAGCTGCTCCATTGCCCCCTCAAAGTCGATTGCCTCCACATAATTGGCAATCATTTTTACACGACGGGTCACAAGATAGTTGAAGAGCAAAAGTACAAATAGTGAAACCAAAAAGGTTTTAATAGCATTGCTAACCAGTATCACAACCACCTTATCCAACAAACGGTTGTATACGGAATCCAGACTTGAAATAACTTGCAGATTTCCCAAGATAATCTCTTGGTTGCGATGGTTTCGTTTAAGATAAAAAGTGGTGTTGATTACTCGTTCAGATACCGCTTTACCCACACTCCATTTTTTTGTTTTATCTTGCAGTTCAATTGCTAAAAATTCAGTATCGGCAAAAAGCAGAAGAGCATCCAACTGTATTTGTATCTGCTCCTCATCATAGGTCCAGACACTATTAGCAAGGCTTTCCAAATGGCCAGACTCTATCAATTGCAATCCGTTATTGATCTGCCTGATATCTCTATTATAGTCAATTGTTAACTGTATAGCTGTTGCTACAAGGGTAATAATTGAGCTAAACAAAATAACCGTGATTGCCAGTTTTCTGGCAATTCTGCTGGAGTGAAAAATGTTTTTTAAAGCTTGACCTATTATATTATTTGCCATGGTTTTTTGGCTGCATCAATAGTCTCAAAACTCTATTATATATCTCTTTGCTCTCCCCTTGTTCTCTCATTTTTTTTAGTTCACTGTCTAAAAGAGGAATAAGTTGTGAGTTTTGTTTATGAACAAAATGAAATAGCGGTGAAGAGTAAAGAGGTTTACCAACAATATGGATACCGCTGTCGGCAAAGTTACGATTAACCTCAACAACTCCGGCATCTTGCACAGCGATAGCGACATCAATACGACCACCATTTAGGAGTGTAAACAGATGGCCCATGTTTTTGGCAAACAGGGGTTGCATCCCCTTTGTACCGATGGTGGAGTACCGGATACCTCTAATAACCCCAATATCCAACCCCTTCAAGTCGTCCCAATTTGTGATATCTCTTTTCAAGTCAGTTTTGGCAAAGGCAACACCCTTGAAGTAAACTACAGGAGTGGGTACAGGTATGAGGTTTGGGAAAGATTTTTCGGTTCCTGCTATCCTTGCCACATCACCATCTCGTCTACCACTTGCAGCCCATTCCAGTGCGCGACGAGCAGGTAGAAAATCAATTTCAGCCCTATAACCAACTCTTTTATAAGCCTCTATAAGAATAGCCGAAGCGATGGTGTGAGTCTGTTCATTTTCGATGGCAGATAGCAGAACAGCAGGTGCTAAATTCTGTTTAGCATCCTCAGCATTGGCCTTGGGTAACGCAAAAAAAATAGCCCACAATGATATAAATAAAACAGGGATATTCCACATGATATCCTCAACTATGTCTAAAGCGTATTTTAGCCAGTTTTACTATTGCTCCTTGGTAAAATTCTCCACTCCCTCACCAGGAATTATCACCCTATCCTCCGGTTCAATAGCCTCAGGATCAGGCCAATGACCATAAACCGGAAAAGACTCTTCCAAATCTTTTGAATGGGGAGCAGTATCCTTTAGCACTGGCTCCGTCCAGCTATTCATGTTGATACTGTCACAGCTAAACTCAATGGGGATTCCGTTGGGGTCATATGAATAAATTGATAAAAAACAACCGTGATCAATAACATCAGATACCGGTCTGTCAGCAGCATCCAGACGTGCCATAATTTCCCATAGTTGGTCTGGTTTTTCCACGCCAAGGGAGATATGGTCAAAAATAAACGGACCTTTTACCGGATCTCCATGGCGACGCATATCACTGACCTGAACATCGGGCCACTCAAAAAAAGATATCCGATTGTTTCCTGAAACCTCAAAAAAATACTGCCTGTATCCTGGGCGACCATAGGCATATACCAGCCTCAACCCCAACAAATCACGCCAGAAATGGACAGTTTTTTCAATATTGTTTGTCGCAAATGCTGTATGATGTATACCTGTAAAATAACTCATTTTTTACTTGTCTCTTTCTTTTCTAGTAAACCTACATTTTTTCAAGTCTATTTTTTTTAATAATATTCAAACAATAGTAAATAGATTCATCTCTTGTGAAACACCTTTTAAATTGGCCTGTAAAACCATTTTTGTTGTATAGCTGTCCCCAATAAATTTTTCAACACTCTCACTAAATAGCAGTTGTGGGTTTGGTGGTTTGGTCTGGCTCTCTATACGAGCAGCAACATTTACCGCATGACCAATTACTGTGAACTCCAAACGGTCCAAACTTCCAATATAACCAGCTACAACTTCGCCAACATGAACTCCTATACCATTGTTAATAATACTTTTACCTAGCCTTTTTTGTTCATCGTTAAACTTCTCCAAACGGTTATTCATCTCAAGTGCTGCCTTTATTGCATCCATAGCATAGTTTGGATGTTTATCACTTAGACCAAACACAACCATAATTGCATCACCAATAAATTTATCAACCATACCTCCATGATTCTGAACTGCAGCGACCATTTCACTAAAATAGCCATTTAATAAAAGGGTTAGGTCTTCTGGCTCCATGGATTCAGATAGTGGGGTAAAACCTCTAATATCTGCCATTAAAATTGCCACCTCTTGCCTTTTTCCCCCCATCTCTATAGGGGAATCACTATCGGCAAAATTTTTTATGAAATTTTCTGCTACCTCTGGGTTTACAAAACGACCAAATGCCTCACGTATTTGCTCCCGTAATCTCAACCCTTGGGCCATGTCATTAATACCGTATGCTACTTTTCCCAGATCGTCAGTACGTGAAGTATCCACATGAACGTGAAAACAGCCCTCTGAAACCTCTTTAACAGCATGGGTCAGGTGATCACAATCGGTTTTTAATGCCAAGCCGTAACGGTATGAGACATAGAGGCCGGAAATTACAAAACAGGCTCCTAAAAACAGAACCTCCAATGCAGCACCTCGTACAGTATATCCTTCAAAGACAAAACGAAAACTGACCAAAACCATCATCAAGGCAGGAACCACGGTAAAAACAGCAAAGCTCTCCATCAATCGGCTGGTTATCTTCTCTTCGACCTCTAGCTTTTCAACAAGCTTCTGATCTCTAAAATATTTTTCTAAAATAACATATTCCAATTGTGACAAAACTCCTGCCCCCAATCCCCAATATCCTGATAGCAGTTTAAGATGGCTTGTCCAGTGAAAATCTGTATATAGATAGGAGTGGAGAAGGCTGGCAACAGCACCAGCAAGAAGCCAGGTTACGACAGAAACATGAAATCCATGTCGTGAAATGGATACCGCAAGAACAGGGGTAGGTTTAAAGATATATAACAGCTCACGGGTGATAATCTGAAAAATATAGACCACCCCCAACACAGCAATTATTCGGGAAAATGTCAGGGTATCGATAAACGGGCAGACAACTTTGCCGTAAACACTCAGAAATAGAACAGTTATGCCTGTTAGAAGGTGTAGCTTAACCCGCATAGGAATTGCGACTTGCGTTAACGCAACCTTACTATTCATAAATCAATTCCCAAAAAAAGTTATAAAAACCCCATATTAATATGTTAACAAGCCAAACAGTTGCGTCCCTGGCTTTTAGCTCGGTATAAATTATTATCAGCCAATTCCAAAATAGAGTTCCAGTCATCATTTTTTGTTGGAACTACAGTTGAGATACCCATGCTGATGGTCACATAATCCAACCCTGTTGTTGTTTTACAGTGGGGTATCTTCATGGCAACAACTTTACTGCGTAGTTTTTCACCAAGTATTTTAGCACCTTCAATATCTGTTCCCGGTAAAACACAGACAAACTCCTCCCCCCCATAACGGGCCAGAAGATCTGTTGCCCGTTCCAAAGCACCAAACATGGATACAGCAATCATTTTCAGACAATCATCACCTACCGAGTGACCATAGTGATCGTTGTACTGTTTAAAATTATCGATATCTATCATTATGAGTGACAACACCGATTGGGAGCGCATTGAACGTCGCCACTCCTGTTCAATAAAATCATTAAAACGTCGCCGATTGGCGATTCCTGTCAAACCATCAATTGTTGATAGATTTTTATAGTGGTCCTGCAACACCTTCAACTCAATATGATTGCGGACTCGCAGGCGGACCAGGTTTGGATTTATGGGTTTGGTTATGTAGTCAATACCACCCAACTCCAAGCCGACAGTTTCATGCTGCTCGGCATCTAATGCTGTAATGAAAATTATCGGAATTTCACTGGTATTGGAGTTGGCTTTAAGCTTGGTGCAGACCTCATAACCATCCATTCCCGGCATCATGATATCCAATAGAATCAAGTCGGGGTTTCCGTTCACAGCACTTGCCAGGGCATCGGGGCCATTCATTGCATAGATTACATGATACTCCTGACCAAGAGTTTCACTTAAAACACGTATATTACTGGGGGAGTCATCAACAATTAGGATCTTCATCTGTTTATTGTATATCTTCATTATCAACCTTCTGCTATATCTTCCAACTGTTGGATTATCTCTGACAGTGGAACCATGCCCTTATCAACATCCAACTGGTTGATACAATCTTCAAGCTTTGCCAGAGAGTTTTTAAACTCTGCTACACCCTGCAACTTTTTTTTAATCAAACCCATGTGGACATCACTCCTTAAATCACGATTATGCATATAGACAGCTAGCTCGTGTAAAAGTTGTAAAATAGGTTGGGGGTCGGTAATTTCACTTGCCCCATCTTCACCTATCTGTTCTCTCTCAATTTTATCAATAATTTTTGCTGACTCCACAACCTCCTTACAGGCCACTTCCAGCTTTTGTAGTAAATCATCAATATTTTCCACTTCACCGGAAAGTAGAAACTTTTCAATTTGTACAATTATTTGAAAAACAGTGTTGGCTGAAATATTCCCTGCTATACCCTTGGTTTTATGGGCCAATATTCTAGCAGTTGCCAACTCTCCTGCTGCAATCAACTTTGCTATTTGAGAGTATATTGTACCATGTTCTGTTGCAAACTGTTGTATCAATTTAGCCAGAAGAAACTTGTGATCTTCCAACCTATCAAGTGCCTCAATCAAATTAATGCCCGGTAGCTGCTCAGGCAGGGCAAAAGTTTTCTCGTCACCATCATTATTAACACTGCTTGTCTGAACTTTTGCAGCTACTAGAGTTTTCTTTCTTGGTTGCACCCATTTAAGCAGAACTGCAAATAGATTTTTAACCTCAATGGGTTTGGCTACATGATCATTCATTCCAGAATCAAGGCACAACTGAACATCTTGAACCATGGCACTGGCAGTCATGGCAATAATCGGTAGATCAGAAAATCCCGGTTTTTTTCTAATTAAGCTGGTTGCACTATTGCCGTCCATTATCGGCATCTGTACATCCATCAACACTCCATCATAATAATCCGGTTTGGACAGCACTTTATCAACAGCTTCACGACCATTATTGGCCAAGTGCACCTCTATTCCATAGGGAATCAATATGTGTTGTAAAATTTCCAGGTTATCTGGTAGATCATCTACCAATAAAATGCGAACTCCATAAAGCTCCTGTAAACCACTTTTGCCCTCTTTATCGTTGTTGTTGCTACTGTGGTCAGCTTTACGACCAAAAGTGGTTTTAATTATGTTATAAAGTTCGGCGACATTTATCAGTGGTTTGCGTAGTCTACCAGCAAACTGCACCTTGTTGGCAGCTGCCATGGCCTCTTCATTTGCATAATCAGTGACCATGACAATTATAGGTGGAAATGGTAGGGGTGTGATAACTTTAATCTCTCTTGATGTTTCGACAAAACCCATTTTTGGCATATGCCAATCTATAAAAATCATATCAAATGGTACATTTTTACTCTGGGCCAGTTTTTTAACTTCAGCAATCGCTTTTTCGCCACTATCGACAACAGTACAGTTACACGTAAGTGAGTTGAGATGGCTTTGCATTATCTCTCTTGCTGTGCTGTTATCATCCACAACAAGAATATTCAGATTATGGAGATCATCAGGCAGATTGGTTTTTTTTCTATGTTCTTGAAGACCAAAACTGGCGGTGAATGTAAAGGTTGCGCCGTAATCAAGCTTACTCTTAACATTTATTTTGCCTTCCATCATCTCCACCAGTCTACGACTGATGGATAACCCCAGACCTGTTCCACCATATTTTCTGGTGGTTGAAGCATCTACCTGCTTAAAAGGGGTAAATAGCTGGCTGCTCTGCTCCAAGCTCATTCCTATACCGGAATCACGAATATCAAACTGCAGTGTTACCTCCCCCATTTTGATATCAATAACCGACACCCCGACTAATATCTCACCAAACTCGGTAAATTTAATTGCGTTGTCACATAGGTTGGTCAAAATCTGGGTTAATCGTGTGGCGTCGCCAATCAAAATAGTCGGGACATCTTGATGAACTGAGAAGAGCATCTCCAGCCCCTTCTCTTCACCTTTTACCAGGGTTAGATCTGCCAATTGCATCAACAGATGATCTAGATCAAAAGGTACATGTTCCAACTCCAGTCTATCGGCATCGATCTTGGAGAAATCAAGAATATCATTGATAATCCTCAAAAGAGCCGTAGTTGAAGCTGTGATTTTTTCCAGATATCGTCTCTGTTTTGTAGTAAGTTCGGTCTGTAATGCCAGATATGCCATACCGGTAATGGAGTTCATGGGAGTTCGGATTTCATGGCTCATATTGGCGAGAAACTGACCCTTGGCACGGTTGGCAACTTCAGCCTGTAATTTGGCTTGGCGCAGATCACTCTCAAGCAGTTTACGGTCGGTAACATCCCTTACAACACCAAGCATACGGATGGGAGTTTCATTCTCACCCCGTAATACATCCCCCTGCTCACTCAACCAACGAACAGCCCCATCACGACGAATTATTCTATGTTCAATGTTATACTCCGCTTTATGTTCTACACAGGCAGCAACGGAGGTTTCAACAAATTTACGATCATCAGGATGTACAGCAGCCAAAAAGTTTTCGTATGTGGTCTCTACCTCCCCTAATTCATAACCAAAAAGTGGGGCTATCTGTTCTGACCAGTGGAGATGATTGGTTACTATATCCCAGTCCCAAACTCCAATATTGGCAAAACGAGAGCTTATCTGAAACCTCTCTTCGCTCTCTTGAAGTTTATCAGCCAACTCCTTACGGTCTGTATTATCCCTTGAAGTGACAACTATTCCCCCGACTTCACCATTTTTACGATATTGGGGAAAATATGAGACATCCATCCACCGTTTGCCACGAAGTGGAAATTCAAACCAGGCTTGAAAATTAACCGCCTCACCCTTGAGGCAAAGGTCAAGATTTCCTTTAATATTATTAAAAACTTCTGTCCCCAACAGCTCCTCAACACTATGACCAACAATCTCATCATACTCCAACCCATGGTTATGCAGATAGGCGTTATTAACCGCTTGGTAGGTATAGTTTTTATCTAAAAATGAAATATGGTCTTTTGATGCATCAACAATTGCAGCATACTGACGCAATCTTTTTTCCACCTCTTTGCGATCTGTAAGATCCAATATCACCGAGCGGCTCTCCACCACCTGACCAGAGTTGTCAATTTTGGGGGAGACCGAAACACTGGCTACAATTGATGAACCATCTTTGCGAACCATCTCAACTTCGGTATCCAATATGGATTTTTTGGCTTTTAAATTTTCAAAAATAGTGTTGGCAACCGGAAGACCCTGGGGAGTATCTGCATAGAGATCAAAAACATGTAAATCGTCCAACTCATGGACTTCATAGCCAAACAATCGACAAAGAGCTTTGTTACACCTTAAAATTTGTCCATCAGGCACACTTACTGAGATAAAGGCAACAGGAGCATTTTCATAGAGATCCCGTTGCATGGATTCAGACTCCTGCAACACAATTTCAGCCTGTTTGCGTACCGAGATATCCCGAACAATGGCCAAATTATAGGTCTGGTTCTCAAACTCAATATAGTTTGCACTTATCTCAACTGGTAATGGTGTACTGTTTTTACGAATAAGATTTGCCTCAAATACCATTCTTCTTTTTTGTTTCAACTCTTCCCAGTGATCAGGCCAAACCTCAGCTGGATGAACTTCAGGATTTAAGTCAGAGGTGGTCATGGACATCAACTCGTCACGGCTAAAACCTAAAAGATCGCAGGTGGAGTTGTTGACATTAAAAAAGCTACCATCTTTGTTGACCCAAAAAACCATATCACTGGTATTTTCCAAAGACTCCTGAGCCAGACGCAACTGCTCTTCTGCCATCCTTTTTTCGGTTAAATCATCATAAATTGCGACAATATCCCCGGACTCCAACCTAAAGACACGATTTTCCAGCCAACCTTGATGTTTTTCATCTTTGAAAAAGGAGATTGGCAGCAGCCCCTCCTTACCGGACTTATGCACCTCCTGGAATACTTCCAACAGGCCAAATTCCTTGACTCCTGGGAATATTTTGGTTAAAGGTCGCCCGACAACATCTTCTTTTTTGATATGGCTTATTCTCTCTCCGGCGGGGTTGATATCTTTGAAGATAAAATCCTCACCATCGTTAAACACAGTGTATACAGCCACACCGCTGGACATGGATTCAAACAGAGATTTAAACCCCTTTTCGCTCTCCAACAACGCAGCCTCTGTAAAGCGGTGACACTCTGCGTCACGCACACTGATAATACCCTGTGCCATCTGCTGGGCGAGATCTTCTAGTAGCACTATCTCACTATCATCAAAAGTATCAAGCTCTTTGCTGTAGAGGTTTAATACGGCAAATGTTTTATCAATATTTTTTATTGGAATGGCAATGCTTGATGCCAAGCCGTTATACTTGGAACTTTTTTTCCAAGGTATAAAGCCGGGGTTATCATTGATATGCTGTATGATACTGGTTTGTCCCGTACGAACCACAGTAGCCGTTGTTCCCTGCTCATTATCATTTTTGTCGAGGGTGAGTTGTAAGGAGTCCAAATACCCCTGTTCAAAACCATATTGGGCTACAGGAACTACACTATTGCCATTTTGTTCATCTACCATGCCTATCCAACACAGGCCATAACCAGCCTCATCAACCAACACCTGGCACAGCTCCTCAATGGCGCTCTTTTCATTTTTGGCAGTTGTAAATACCTCAGATAGTAAAAACCTTGCCTTGAGTGCCCGGTTGTTTTGGGCAAGTTTTTTTTCTGCTAGTTTGCGTTCAGTCATATCCTCCTGAACACCGATATATTTGCGGATAACTCCATAACTATCCTTAACACCGCGAATATTTACCGCAGCATAATATAGCTCACCATTTTTCTTGCGGTTGATTATCTCATTCTGCCAAATATTGCCACCGACGATGGTATGCCAAAGGTTCATATAGACATCATCTGCTTGCTGCCCGGATTTTAAAAATCGCGGATTTTTGCCTAACACCTCATCTGAGCTGTAGCCTGTCACCTCACAAAATCTATTATTTACATATTCGATGTTACCTTTCAGGTCGGTAATGATGACCGATACAGGACTCTGCTCAACGGCAATTGAGAGTTTGCTCATCTCAAATGATTGATCTAGTAGTGATATTTTTGAGCTTTTGGCGATTGCCATTATTATTGCTACCGTCCAGATGGCAATAAAAGCAAACAGGCGGTTTAACAGTACAATCCATAACGCTCCACCTTCAGGTGAGAAGACAAAGCCAACCAGGGTAAGTACCGAACATAATGTTGCTATTTGATATATAAATGTCCTGCCACCTGGATACCACCAACAAGTCATGATAACCAACACATAAGGAACCCCACCGGCAACACCAAGAGGTAGATATAGGTCACCTATAAAAATTGCCACAAGTAGAGTTACAGTCAGGGCAACCAACCTCTTTGAGAGGGGCTTTTGGGTATCTTGATCAACATCTAGATAAGAGGGTGGGTGGGGAATGTTGTTCAACATCATACTCCCATATAAATATTAAGGTATCAGGACTTTACAGGAGAATACAAAATTATTCCAGCGTTGAT
>JADFZS010000039.1 GCA_015232405.1 Magnetococcales bacterium
ATTTAACCATTCTGTCCAAGTCAGGCAAAATAACAGTTGCTGGAGATACCGGGCCAGCAAATACTCTGATAGATCTTTTGGCTGGTAAAATTGCTGGGGGAGGGGACAAAGGGGGTTTTTTTTATTTTTACGGTATAGGTGCGCAAACCGGAAAAGTAAATCAACAGGCTTTGGATTGGCTGTTGGAGCATGAATATTTGTTGCAGACATTTCCTAAATCAACAGGGCGAGAGGTGTTTGGCAAGGAGTATCTTGATGAATTTCTCACCATATTCCCCAATATGTTCAACAATGATGGTTTGGCAACTTTAACCAGATTTACCGCTGCGACCGTAGCAATAGCCTGTCAGGAACTTTTCTCCCAAAAGCAGTTTCGACTGGTTGTCTGTGGGGGAGGGGCAAAAAATCCAACACTCTTGAAGATGATTGCTGATGAGATGCCAACCATAGAGATGGTGGTTAGCAATGAGCTGGGTGTGGATGCCGACTCTTTGGAGAGCCAATGTTTTGCCTGGTTTGCCATTCGCACATTAAAAGGGTTGACCTCCTCAGTACCAGAGGCGACCGGATCAATCAGGGCTGGGGTTTTAGGGGCAATTAACTCTGTTTGATCATTGCTTTATAATGGTTCGGAGTGAGCCTTGACATTGTATCCACTTGTATCTTCACAACATCCGGGCTGGACCTGACCGCTCCAATCATCCATAATGGGATTATCGTAAATTAATTCAGGTAACATATAATAAATATCGGGGTCTTTGTGGGAACCGTTTCTGAAAATCTACTTAGTATTCGCAAACAGATTCAAGTGGCTTGTGAAAAGTCCGGTCGCAATGCCCAAAGTGTTCGATTGGTGGCGGTTTCCAAAACCAAACCAGCAGCTTTGGTTCTTTCGGCATTGGCTGGAGGGCAGACACTTTTTGGTGAAAATCGGGTTCAGGAGGCTCGAGATAAAATTCCTCTGGTTCAAGCTGGTGCTGCGGGATCTGAAATTCAGTGGCATCTCATCGGCCCTTTGCAGCGCAATAAGGTTAAAGTTGCTGTAAAGCTTTTTTCTATGGTCCACAGTGTGGATTCCGTCTCTCTAGCCCAAGAGTTGAGCAACAGAGCCAGCCTCATCCGACCATTGCCAATTTTGATCCAGGTAAATGTCGGTGGTGAGTTGCAAAAAAACGGTCTTCCACCCGGAGGTACAGTTGAGGCTATTCGTCAGATGGCATCCTTTGAAGGGGTAAAGATCAAAGGGTTGATGACAGTACCACCCATAACTTCCGACCCCCAAGGGGCAAGACCCTATTTTAAAGAGTTGGCAGCATTGGCAGAAACCATTAAAGAACTGCACATTGATGGGGTTGAGATGGCTGAATTATCTATGGGTATGAGCCATGATTATTCAGTGGCGGTGGAAGAGGGGGCAACCTTGGTTCGTGTTGGTAGCGCTCTGTTCGGTTCTCGAGATTAATATCAGCGAGTAAGTTGATACATAATGGTACATAGGCAAATCCCTTGGTGTTTTATGATAAGAGGCGCACTATGAGACAGTTTTTTTGCAATATTGCGTTATTTATAAGCTTGCTATTTGTTGGCGCTAACGCTTGGGCTGATGATGTGGATGATCTGCTAAACAAAGGGGCAAACTCTTTGGTTGGTGAGGATATTCAACAGGCTATCAACTATTTCAACCTAGCTATACAGCCAGGTATTGCAACACATCTACAAATGGTTTCCGCCTATTCCGGTCTCTGTGCCAGCCGTTATAAAATCAGCCTTATCAAAAAAGATAGTAAATTAAATCTGCAGGCCATCCAGGATTGTGATAAGGCAATTTTTTTAAAATCAGACCAGCAGTCCGTCTATCGAATGCGGGGTATTGCCTACTTAACATATGGCAACTTTGAAAAAGCAGTTTCCGACCTTAATGTAGCGGTAGCTCTAGAACCTTCAGATTTTCTATCGATACAAAATCGCGGTTTGGCAAAAGCCAGGTTGGGTTCATATGATGATGCAATCGTTGATTTTGATCGTGCTATTGAGCTGAAGCCATCCAACCCCTGGGGGTACTACAATAGAGGTCGCATACAGGCTATTCTCTCCAACTATGAACAAGCAGTTGATGATTTCAGTGCATTTATCCGCTTTAACAGAAAATTTGCTCTAGTATATATGCACCGTGGTCGCAGCCGACTGCGCCTTGGTCACTATCAGCAGGCGGTTGGTGATTTTTATGAAGCTATCCGCATTGAAAAAGGTGATAAATCTATAGCAATCGCCCACCGGGGGATTACCCTCTACATGTTAGGTAGGTTTGATGAGGCAGCTGTAGACCTGGCAAAGGTGGTTAAGCTCAATCCCAAAGATATGGAGTCCCGGTTCTGGCTCTATTTGGTACGTACCCGACTTGGGCAGCCAAAAAATAGTACTTTTACTGCTAATGGTGGCGTAACAAAAAGGGGTACATGGGCTGGTGAGATGTCGGCCTATCTTATGGGTCACGGTGAGTCACATAAAGTGTTGGATATGGTTCGGGCCACCAAAGATGATGTCATCCGTGGCGAACGTGAGAGTCTATCCAACTTTATTTTTGGTGAATGGGCAGCGGTGCAGGGTAAGCTGGATGTAGCAAGTAAATGGTTTGAAATTATAGTCAACAAAAAAGGGCTAAAACCACCATGGTTCCACAGTGCAAAGCAGCAGTTGGCACTTTTGCAAAACCAAAAAAATGTCATGCGGTCAGCTGCTGAACAGGAAAAACTAGCGGAAAAAGTTGTTGCTGTTTTTAAAGAGGCACAGCAAAAAAATGATAAAAAAATTGCAGTAGATAAGGTAAAAGAGATTGATCAAAAAAGAGACAAAGTTAAATTAACTTTGCAAAGGCATTTAACCAAGCTACCTAAACAACAGGTATATAACAGTGCGGCGACTCCTGATAAAAAAGGCTATGTGTTTAAATTAGCCTCTTTTGGACAATTAACAAATGCTCAAAAAGCTTTAGAAGAGGCAAAGTTAATGGGTTATAAGGCCAATATCCAGAGCATCATGGTTAAAGGCAACCGTTTTATGCGGGTATGGATTGGCCCTTTTAGTGATTTACAAAAGGCCAATGAAGCACGAGATCTGTTAAAACAGCTCCCTGGTCGCTCTCCTGGTAAGGTGCAGTTCCGATAGTAAAACTCGACAGTAAGCAACGTTATCATCTACTACCGCTTTTAGGTTATAGATAGTACAAGGGATAAAAAATTTTAAACCCATAAGGATATGTTATTATGTTGACCAACAAAACCATCGCCTTTATCGGTGGCGGCAATATGGCCCAGGCTCTGCTAAAGGGGTTGTTAGATTTTGGTGTGGTTGCCAACAAGATTAAAATATGTGAACCCAACAGCCAAAAACAGAGCCAACTTTCCCAACAGTATGGTGTGACAGTTTCCGCCAACTCAGCTGCAGTTGTAACCGGGGCAGATGTGGTGCTACTTGCGGTAAAGCCGGGTATAGTGCCATTGGTTTTGCAGGAGATTGCCTCACTTTTAGATAAAGAGACCCTGGTGATCTCTATAGCTGCTGGTGTCTCCATGGCTGCCATGGCTCAAAATCTTAGTAGTGGGCAACCAATTGTAAGAGTTATGCCAAATACCCCCGCCTTAATCGGCGCTGGAGTATCGGTGATTTTTGCCAAACAAGATTTACCAAAGCCCAAACTGGAGCTGGCCCGGCAGATAATGTCAGCAGTTGGTGATGTGGATGAGGTGGTGGATGAGGGATTGCTTGATGGGGTAACAGCTCTCTCTGGTTCTGGCCCGGCTTATATCTATATGGTTGCCGAGGCTCTGTCTGATGGTGGGGTTTCTTGTGGACTACCCAGACCTTTGGCTGATAAGTTGGCAGTTAAAACCCTAATAGGAGCAGCTCGGCTCATTGATGAGAGTGGTGAGCACCCTGCAGTTTTAAAAAACCAGGTGACATCTCCTGGGGGTACAACCATTGCAGCGGTTGCACAGTTGGAGCGTTCCGGCTTGCGCAGTGCTTTGATTGATGGGGTAAATGCTGCTTGGCAGCGTAGTGTGGAGCTAAGCAAAAAATGATAGATGTGCAGTCATTAATTTAAGACAAATTTGATTGATTTAAGAACAAATAGAGGTAGAAAAAATCTATGGGCATACTTGGTTCTGTAGCCACTTTAGTAGAAATTATTTTAGGAACATATATCTGGCTAATTGTCTTTCGGGTGCTGCTCTCTTGGGTCAACCCAGATCCATACAATCCAATTGTGCAGCTTTTGATGCGTTTTACCGATCCGGTTCTTATTCCTCTACGCCGGGTGATACCGACAATTGGGGGGCTTGATCTCTCACCAATTGTCGCACTGTTTGGTATTCAGCTCCTGCAACGGTTTTTAGTAACCATATTGCGTGGTGGAATGGGTGGGGGCGGTGGCTCTGTGCTTATTGCTGAAATACTTGGGGTTATACACCTTCTTGGCACTTTCTATCTGCTTATTCTATTTGTAAGGGCCGGGTTTCATGTCTACTCCTGGTATACCTTCCGTAGTGGTCAACGTTCAGGTCTTGATCTGCGTCATCCAGTGACAATATTTGTCTTTCAAGCAACAGAACCAGCGGTACAACCTCTTAGACGATTTGTTCCTACTGTTGCAAGGCTTGATGTCACACCTCTGGTTGCGGCTTTTATCTGTATGTTTTTGTTGTCCTTTATCCAAGAAATAATCTTTTCTCTAGCCATGCCCGGTATGGGGGCAATGATGCAATAAATGGCTGATGTCGGTAGATGGCAGGGTGATGATTGGCTGTTGGCAGTTAGGGTTCAGCCACGCTCATCACGGGATAAAATAGTGGGAATGCAAGGAGAGTTGGTGAAAATTGCTCTGCGTTCGCCTCCTGTTGATGGGGCCGCAAACAAGGCCCTATGTCAATTCATTGCCAAAGAGGTTGGGGTAGCCAAAGGTCGGGTAGCTGTAGTAAGGGGTCAAAAAGCCAGAGAAAAGCAGGTTTGTGTTACAGGGGTCGCAAAGTTGGCCGTGGCAGAGTTTTGTAAACACCACTCCTTGGCTGTTTAGTTTTTTATTGGTCAAAAACAAAACAACCCATAAGGGGAGTCACCCTTTATGGGTTGTTTTGTATTAATTTTGAAGGGCTTTATTGATCTAAATTGCCTCTTCAACCCAGTTATAAAGTTGGGATTTTGGCAAGGCTCCAATTTTAGTCGCCTCTATGTTGCCACTTTTGAAAATCATCAAGGTGGGGATGCCCCTAACACCGTAACGGCCCGGAACATTGGGGTTGTGGTCAATGTTTAGTTTGCATACCTTGATTTTGCCTTGGTATTTTTCAGCCAGCTCCTCAAGAAAAGGGCCAATCTGTTTACATGGGCCACACCACTCTGCCCAGAAATCTACTAAAACAGGAATGTCTGCCTGAATTACATCTTTGTCAAAGTCATTATCAGAAGTTTGGTTGATAAATTCGCTCATGGTGGAAAGATACTCCTTGCCAGAAAAAATAACAGTTACTAATTTATGCTCATTATATTGAGTAGATAAACGGTAGTTATAAGCATGTACCAAGCGAAATTGGACGGTAGACCGAAGTTTTAAGAACAAAACTCCCAAAACCTGTAAATAGGTTGCAATTTCACGCAATACAGCTGATTAATCAATGGATTGCTTCATGAACACCCTTGTTACCAATCCCTCTAGAATAAGTGATAGGAACGTTTTGTCAAGATTTGGCAGATAAGATTTTTATTAAAGATGGGGCCAAGGGGTTTGACAAGTAGGGGTATTCCCCATATAGTTTCGCACTCTTGATAAATAGCAAATCAAATAAGCGCGGTTAGCTCAGCTGGATAGAGCGTTGGCCTCCGGAGCCAAAGGTCACAGGTTCGAATCCTGTATCGCGCGCCAATCATTTCAAGTGGTAATGTTAAACAGCTTCAATGCACATAACTAAATAATACCCACATAGTACCCAGCAGGATTGATTTCAGATCTGTAAACCGCCACTTGAGTTTGCAATTTTGTCACTTGAAGTTGCAGTAAATAGCCAGGGTAGTTATGACCGTAAAAAATCTGAGTTTATGAGTTAGTTTTATTTGGTTTGTTGAAAATCCATGGGGCCGGAGCCCCCCTTCATCTAGCCTAGTATGATATAGACCAAGATAAGAAGAACTTGGGCCACATCAACCTTAACGGCTATAGTAATTTTAATCTCGGATAGCATAGGAATATACCTTGATTAAGATTACCAGCGCTGGCGAAGTTAATTCACCAAATTATTTATAGTGCCTTTGCTAGCACTTGCCCTCAACCTGCGGCCATAGTTGTGGACGGTCAGCAATGAAGCTTAAGGCATCCCGGCCCAACCGTGATCCATACACTCCAAAACCTTTAGCCCTTCTCTAAAAGGCATAACACTCTGATAACCACCACGAACACCACCTATACATAGAATGCTGGTCTTTGTTGTCGCCTGCAAAATCTGGGTAAGATCTTGCTGTGTTGTTTGAGTATTTTTCTGATGGTGTTTGGGTTCTGATAGACTGCGATCCTCCACTATTATAAGGAGGATCTGTATAAAAGCCCATATATTCCTATGCATGCTGGCGTACTACGTCAAATGGCATATGATGGAAGTATGGAGGCCGCTATTGTTTGCCGACGAGGATCAAGCAGCAAAAGAGAAGCGAGATCCGGTGGCTCCTGCGCAGCGTTAAAAAAAGGCCAACTTCTGAACTCTCAACTTTGATCTTAGCAAATTCTATACGTTGCTTGAAAAAACAACAACACAGTAGATGTTTAAAAAATGGTGGCTACACAAATTAATTTACAGGATCATCTCTAGTCAAAAGAGACTTGTCCTGTAACCATTTTTTCAATCTATCATCATCAATAGCTCGCTCAAAATCTAGTGATTCTGCCCAATCCGCAGATAACCAAGGCTCGAATTCGTGTGTTATTGCTGATAGTGTGGTTGCTGTTTCACGTCCCAATCGACTAACAACGCTGTTAATGATCTCAACTTGATGCTCACCAAAATGATTTTGTACCGCCTGAAAATTAACCTTTTCAGTCGGATTATATAAATATGTTCTATAAGCAGCGTACTTATTTAGCTCCTCTGTCATCATTTCTGAGCTTACCAACCATGTTCGCACATCATCTACACTATGAGGTACAGGGCCAAAATCTAATTTTAAATACTCATCTTCGGAAATTGTCTTTTGGTATTTAAAATATGAAACCAGATCTGAAAAAAACAGTAGCTTATTCAGAGCAGTCCTGTTCTGCTCTCCTTGGTGAGTTATTAGAAGTATCATGCCCGCTAGGTTTCGATTTGCACACATGGCTATTCCTTTTTGCTCAACACCTGAATGGTAGGTTCTTTTTTATCACTTGGCATTAAATTTCCGTTAACAGCTACTATATCATCTTTGATCCAGGGTTCTTCTTTCTTGTCTATACTACCAGTATCAACATCCAGTTTCTCAACAGTAACCTCTTTTTTTTCAACCTCATCCTTAAAAAAGTTAATCAATTCATTTGTAACATGGTCTGAATGATTAGATGCAGACAGAATTAAATGCGAACTTAACATGTCCTTAGACGTCATAATGTAGAAAATTTCTCCATCAGTATTTTTTGTCCATCCTTTGATTTTTTTCTTGCATTCAAGAAGAGAATAGCCTTTGTACAGTCCTTTCTCATGCTCATCTATACTGTTTTTAAACATCTTATTCATAACAATATGAGTTGGATCTGCAAACTTTTCCAACCGAAAGCAAAAATCTATTCCTCTGCCAAGAATATCTTTTACCTTCGCTTCATCATCATCATAAACAAAGACATCTGTAAGATATGTGATAACTGTTTTTAGCCTCAACTCAAGCAGGTCATTTGCATCGTGTATTTCATTTCTAAATGCAAGAAGAAGGTCCAGAAGTTGGCTGGCGGTGTCAGAATCTACCCTTTTATTCTCTTCTTCACTTTTTGTGTCAGAATACCGGAAAAAAGCCATTCCTGCATCACCTATAAATTTTACTGGCATAGTGAAGTCTTGATCTTCAAGTTTGGGAACTTCCTTCCGGACTTTATTTGCAAAATTTGTAAAAGATTTATAGACAGCTTTGTTATGTAAAACCCACTTAACTGGATAGTTCTTCTTTCTATCCGTAGAATTTTTAATATCAACCAACACCAGGAAACCGTTACAAGTTCTCTTATTCTCATCTTGCAGTTCTTCAACAATATCGCTTGCGAGAAAATTCATAACAATCCAAAGTATCAGTATTTTTAAGGTGTATTGCTTGTTTATCCTTAAAGCAACAACGCTCGTTTAGTCATCTTAAATTTGTAAGTTCGACGTTAAGGTTATATCAATTATAGTTAAATGAAAATGGCTGATCCTGAATTATCGCAACTAAAATTTGCTTATTAGTTATAGCTGTTTTAGGCTTTGTTTCTTTATAACTACTTAATATCACATAATAAATACTATCCCCATGTGAAGTCGTACAGGTATAGGGCTGTACCGACTCTTTTAAGTAGTTTTTTTCAAAATTCTAATTTGTATTATTATATTACAAAGAAGATACAAATAAAATCCTTAATCACAGCTATGGTGAAAAATCAACAGTAGGACATTCGCCAGTATTGGCGTTCATTATTTTCTATCAATATTGATAACAAAAATGGGACCAGTATTTCAAAAGTATTTGTTTTCTATACCCGGAATTCCGGCTTAGGGTTTAATTAAATAGTTAGGAAAGTTCTATTCTCAACATCTTAGTGTGATTATAATTTATTGAATAATTATGTTTGCATGAAAAATTCATTTCGGTAAAGGTGTCCAGCCTTTCGGGAGTTACCCTATCCAGGCAATTTGGTGTTGATTGGTCATTCAGAGACCTCAAGATAGGCAATTTTCCCGGCTTCCAAGGATTCCAAAATGGATGGCTCTATATCCAGGAGACGTTCACCTACGTACTGCCAGGAAGGATTCCTCATGCGTAACCGAATCACTGGTGGGGGAGAACCAAAAATCACGCTCATATCCTGAAAATCGGAATCACGGGTAACAATTACATAACCATGTTTCTTGGCTTATTCCCATATGTCCTGGTCAGATGAACGTTTCATATTCACAAGGGCCGCGCTCACTGTGCCGGGAAACCGATTCTGGAGCATGGGAGCCATTTGCCTGGAAAGGTTCTGGTCCAAAAAAAACTTCATGCCGCCGATACCTGCAAAGCCTTATGCTCTCGCTCTGCGGCATAGGCTAAACAAGCCCGAATATCTTCAATTTCAAGCTCTGGGAAATCTTCTATAATTCCTTTTTCAGTCATACCAGTAGCTAACATCTCAAGTACATTATAAACTGAAATTCGCATACCCCTTATACATGGACGGCCACCTTTTTTACTTGGCTCTATGGTGATACGTTCTTTGTAATTCATGTTAAATAGCTCCCTTCATAGGAATAATATTCTCTGATGGTGTGCCGTTCATGGCTGTGGCTATATCGGTGCTTATTCGTTCCGCTGCCTGTTTAACTGGATCTGCTGCAAGATGACCATAACGGGCTGTCATGGCCTCGATGGAATGTCCCAAGATAGCCCCAACAACAAGAAGGGTCGAACCGCCTCCAACGCTTTTTCTGCTTTGGCAGAATCAATAAATCGCTGGGTAAGTTTTGTTTTCATGTCTCTAGTACCCAAATAAAGATTTCAATTACCCAAAACAACCATCAAACCATTGTGGTTACTGAATACTGTATGAAATTCCTAGTACCCACATAGTACCCAGCAGGAATAAAACTACAGGCTTTTTACGGCAACGTCAAGCAAGATAGAATTTAATAAGTTATTGTTTTTATGGTATATAGTAACATTTGGAGATGTGCGGAAACGTGGTGTTTTGGCCTCATGAGCCAAAGGTCACAGGTTCGAATCCTGTATCGTGCGCCATAAGTCATTATTGATATAATAGTGTTACAAGCCATTCTTAAAAGGTGTAACTCAAAATGGCTACGTTTTAAAATTGCTAGATATTGCCAGATTTTATAACAACTATTTTTGTTGAACTGGCAATTAGGCGATATTTGCCGTTCCTTTTTTAGCATCTTTCCCAAACTTGAATATAATGTTGATCTGTTAAGGGTGATCCCTTGCTGCAATACAAGTAACATATACATTTTGACAGGCGGGATGGTCAGTTATTGCTTTTGCAGAGAAACATAAAAGCTGCATCAACTGAGATTTTTGGTAGATTTTCAATCTCTTGTGATTTGTTTTCACACATAATCTATTAAAAATTATTTGCTTATAAAATCAAGTAGTTAATATTCGTGAAATGTCCTGGTTAAACCTTTTGTACCCAGAATATATACATTCCTACAAAAGTATCAGGGTGTTGTAACTCAAATTCATTCCATATTGATAGCGAAGACAGAGCCTCTTTTTTAGAGTTAAACTTCCTATAGTTACTCATGATCTGGCTATCAAGTATTTCAAATCCTAGAAACTTAAGTCCTGTTTTTTGTATTAGCAACTCTATCTGAGGTATTGTGAATTGATGCTCCTGAACGTGGAAGAGCAAATCACGGCATTCACTCAGACAATAAAAATCAAGATGGTTTAAAATTTTTCCAATTTTAGAGTGGCTGTTATGAGAAGATTTTATTATTTCAGAACGACATCGACGTAGATCATCAGGTTTTGCCTTATATCTTTTTTTGGCAATTATTTTGCGAGCCTCCGTTACAGCTTGACGGGCAGTTTTGCTATACAGACCAATTTTCATCAAACCATTCGGTTTTAAGGCATTTACTAATTCTTGCCAACCTGCAATTGGGTCATCCATATGATGCAAAACTCCTACACTCTCTATAAGATCAAATTTTTTCTCCAATTTTTCTATTTGTAATATGTCACCGTGAAAATATTCAACATTTGAGACCCCAAATTCCCTGGTTTTTCTAATTGCATAAGATAGGCTGCTCAAGCTTAGGTCAATAGCCAAAACATTGCTGTTTAAATAATTGGAAGCAGTGATTAAAGAGTGTTGTCCAGTACCACAACCAGCAATCAGTATGTCTGGATTGGCTGAAAACTTCTCACCATTGGAATTCCATTGAATATTTGTAATTTGCAATGTTTGTTCAATTGTCTTTGGTTTGTCGCATAAACCTGTTTTTATCCAGCGAGGATATGGATTTTCTTCATACTGGCTTTGCACACTTTTTGATATTGTGTCTGTTATAGAGCCAAAAGATGGGACTTGAGTTCGCAAAACTTGTTCTTTTATAGGTTCAACCACCTGATACTCAATCAATTTATCAATCTGTTGTGACCAAGTAGACTCCAGTAATTGATCAGACCATGAGAAACTATGTAGTGGTTTGTACATAGCTAATACAATTATCGTTTTTAAAAGTATATTCTCCCTGTTTTTCAGACATAACTCTATTTGTTCTTGCAGAAGAACAATGTTGTGTTGTTCCTTTTTACTTTTTGAATACAGATACTCGTTGATGAAACAGTGAATTGCTAATGAAACATAAAATTCAATCCCTTTAACTTCATTGTTTCCATTTATCACCTCATCAAGAAGAGTATCGCGAATTTGGGTGAGCATTTGTTCGACATTTAAATCGGCAATAATGGTTAATTCCATCAAACGCAGAAATAGAGGTATAGAGGAAAGCAGTTCTGTTAAATAATCAATTTGATTATTAATTTGACCTGACTTGCAGATTTCAATGGCAGCAGAAAATTTATCATTATGATATAATGCTTTAATCACGGCACTAGAATAATTACGAGGAGAAACAGAAGGTTGTAAAAGCATCATAATCAGTTCATTTGAGAACTCTTCACTACAATGCTTAATGTCAATATAATTTATACATTGAGTATAACCAGCCCAGTTCAATCCTGTATGGGGATTTATGGAAACTGCTTTTTGGAAGCTGGTAAAAGCCTCATTAATATTGCCTTTTTCTTTTAGAGCAGTTCCTAAATTGCAATAAGCCAAAGCATTATCTGGTTGTAGAGAGACCGCTTTTTTGCAGTTTGCAACAGCTTCATCCAGCTTCCCTTGTCCTATTAAGCTTGCACCAAGATTAGAGTAGGCTTCTGCAAAGTCAGGCTGTAAAGAGATTGCTTTTTTGCAGTTTATAACAGCATCATCCAGCTTTCCCTGATCTATTAATGTAGCAGCAAGATTAGAGTAGGCTTCTGCATAATCAGGTTTTAAAGAGATTGTTTTTTGTAAACACAAAACTGACTTATCCAACTTGCCCTTTTTGGCCAAAGCAATTCCGAGACTTCTATATGCATCGGCATAGTTGGGGTCAATTGTTGTTGCTTTTTCCTGGATTTTGATAGTCTCATCGATACGACCCAATGAATAGAGCGAGATTCCTAAATTGTAGTATAACCAAGCTAGGTTGCCGTTGATTTCAATAGCCCTCTCAAACTGCTTTAATGCTAAATCATGACGGTTGATTTTTTGGGCAATGAGACCAATTAAATTAATTGCAAGTATAAAATCAGGAACTACATTTAAAATGGAAGTACACAATATGTCTGATTTTGAGTAGTTTTCTGAATTGAAATTGTCGAGAGCCAGCTTGTATGTCTCATCAACTGTGAGAGCTGATTTGTTATCGCTTTTATTGGTTTGTTGCTCTGTCATGTTTTTTGACCAATTATACTTGTAGTAATATGGTTTTTATTTGATTGTTCAAGATCAATCAATAACAATTTTTTGCATTGTACATGAATTTAAAATCTCTTCCAAATGCCGATACTATGAAAAAATTGCTGTTGAAGATATATAACGCTCTCCATCCAAATTTATTATCGTCTCTCTGGAAAATTAAAGGAGCAAACTCATGAGCAACTATAAACCATATCCAAAATTTAGTGATTTTGGTGTAGAGTGGTTGGGTGATGTTCCTGAATGTTGGGAAGTTAGTGAAATAGGTTTTGAGAGTTAAGTAATGGAACAGGCCGTGCCTCAAGAAAATGAACTTATAAGCAGCAATAAAGCAACTATCATCCTGCAAGGAAGGTTGGGTTCTACCCGACTGCCAGGAAAGGTGATGTTACCATTGGCAGGTAAGCCCGCCATACTGCATGTCTACGAGCGGATTTGCTATTGTCGTAACATTGACAAAATTATTGTTGCCACCACCACCAACCCGGAAGATGATGTTATAGAGAAGCTTTTTAGTGACAAGGAGGTCGATATCTTTCGAGGTAGTGCGGATGATCCTCTGGATCGCTACTATCAGGCGGCACTCCGCTTTGATATTGGGCATGTGGTACGTATCATGTCTGACTGTCCTTTGGTAGATCCCCAGATAGTTGATGAGCTGGTTGCAAGCTATTTTAGTGGAGGTTATGATCTGGTTCATCTTGATGGTGAGTTTCCAACCGGGCTTGATGTGACTGTTTTTTCCCGTAGGGCATTGGAAAAAAACTGGCAAGAGTCAACACTCACCTCAGATCGAGAACATATCACCTCATATATCTCCAATAATCCTGATAAGTTCAAGGTTGGAGTCCTAAATAAATTCCATGGCCTTCTTCACCATCGCTGGGTAATGGACGAAAAGTTGGATTATCAATTTATAAGCCAGATATACGATGCTTTGTATCAAGAGGGGACAATTTTCAAGAGCAATGATATACTGAATTTTCTTGCAGAAAATCCCCAAATATTAAAGATAAATGCTGGCATTCCACGAAATCAGGGTTATCTTCAAACACGTAAGAAAGATCTGAAACTAAATAAAAAACTGATTAAAAAAACGTTATAGGTTTGATGAAAATGAAAAAAGAGTCTGTAATAGACCACCCACTACTAATCAGCTATATGTTCTACCCAATGAGAACGCGGTACAGGGATTCTTACCAACATATCCATACCGTAAATATTACAGTTGAAGATGGTATTACCCTTGCCAGTCGGTTTCATTTTGCAGGTACAGATTGTCCAACAATCCTCTTCTGGCATGGTAATGGTGAGGTAGCATCCCAATATGATCATAGCCAAGAGTATGTAGAAATGGGTATAAATTTTTTGGCTGTGGATTTTCGTGGCTATGGCGAAAGTGAAGGAATACCAACTGGTTCCAATCTATTACATGATGCAATAACCGTTTATGAAAAAACTCCAAATTTACTCAAAGAAATTGGTATTGTTTCTGAGCAACTATACATAATGGGTCGATCATTGGGTTGTACTGCTGCTGTTGAGGTTGGCCGTTATGCTCAGGGTAATATATCCGGTTTAATCCTTGAAAGTGGTAGGGCGTTCACGGTTCCAGTTATGGAGCGAATCGGCGGTTTTGATCCTAAACAGATGGAAGAATCTCTTGGATTTAAAAACCATGAGAAAATTGCCGATATTGCTGTACCTACTCTTATCATTCATGGTGAAAAAGATGAAATCATCCCAGTATCAGATGCCAAGGCCATGTATGAAAATTCAGCTGCTAAAGCAAAAAAACTGGTCAAGATTGCCAACGCTGGACATAACGATTTAATGATGATTGGCCATGATGAATATTATGCAGCAATCAGGAATTTTATTTTTTGATAAAATATTGCTCATATAATCTACATTTATTATTTGCAAACCGGGTAATGAAAATTGGTATCGGAAGTAGATGTTATGGGTAATATGATCTCAGGCAAGCTTCTTAATTGGGAATATTGAAAATGGTACACTTTTTTTAGATAATTTTTACACATTTCAACAAAGCACAATTTTTTACTGATTATGTTCTGCGCTCATGGGCATAAGTTTTCTTGAAGATCAATCAATAAGCACAAATATCAAATAGTTTTCTACCCCTGCCAAGTGCATTATTTGCTACCCACCTAAATCGTAACTTATTATTTATATTTGATAATTGATAACTAGACTTAGATACATTTTTCAAACTACTTAATTGCGATTTTTATAGATTAAATCGTTAATCAATGTTAATTTATGGTTAACGTAACAAATTGTCGCAAAAAGTTATTAACTATCAATAGTTTGGTTGATATCTGTTTATATCAAACGTAACGCTACTCTTAATGTAGCTACTATTCAAAGGATTAAAGCCCCATGTCTCTTTCCCACAAGCAGGAGATAATTTCAGAACTAAAACAAGAACATAAAAATATACTGTCCCTGTTTCTTCTGGCGTATGAGTCTGATATCAAAACTGCAAAAGGTAAGTCAAAGTTTAGAGATGCGTTGTTTCAACTGCAACTCCATGATGAAAAAGAGGAACAGCACATATACCAACCCGTTAGAGATTTATCCTTAGACCAAAAAGAGCCTGAAGATGTGCAACTCTTTAGTGAAATCAAACAATTTGGCATAGAGAACACATTAACCATTATCAAAGAGTTTGCTGATAATCTTGAAGATGAAAGCGAATCAAATATGACCCATATTGATTCCAATTTTCTGATGGTCATTGATGTTTTTAAAGAGAGGGTTAAGTTTGAAGAGGAAACCCTTTTTGAAATGTGTAGCAAATTAGATAAGTGAATAGTTATTTAACTTTACACTAAAATTTCAATCAAATATTGGGAATTAATTGAATCTATGAAAGATATACTCAGAAGTACCATAAAACTTGTCGTGGAAGATATTGCCATCTCATATTTTCCTCCAGAGTTCGTCGTTACTCCTAGTGTGATTGTAGAGATTGGTGACGATGAAAAATATAAATCAACTGCTGCTGATTATACTGCCATTGTCGCTTTTAATGGAGATATCAATGGCGGAATGAATCTTGCTGCTCCAGCGCATGTTACGTTGAAGCTTGCTGGTGCACTGGCTCAGGAAGAGTTTGTCCAGTTTGATGATATGGTGGCAGACTCTTTTGGTGAGCTTGCCAACATGATTGCTGGTGAGGTTAAGCAAAAACTATCTCAGCTTAATGATTCTTTGATAGAGCTTACACCACCAGTTGTAGCTACAGGAAACAACCATAGATACAACTCCTCTATGAACTCAACCAAGCAGTATTTCACCATTGGAAGTTCACCATTTTTTGTGGAAGTGTTCTATTAAGTTTTTTTAAAAAGAAAATTTGTTAAGCATGAAGCACAAATTTTTCTGCTGAGTTTGATATTGATAAAATGAATTCGGGAACAATAAAAAAAGTACCTGTCGATAAACTCGAAGTGGGTATGTTTGTAAAAGATTTTAACGATGAGTGGCAAAACCCAGATGATAGTGGGAAGCCATCCAGCTTTTCCCGTCAGCCGCGAAAATTAACTTCCGAAAAAGAGATTCAAACTATATCAGATCGCGGCATAAAAGAGGTTTTTATTGATATCACAAAAGGCAAAGATGCCGAGGGACAGACCCAAGAAGAGATAGAGGATGAGTTACAGGCCCAGATGTTGGCATTGGACGATGATGATAGTGTGGGCCGGGGTTTTTTGAGTGAAGTGAGTTTTGAAGAGGAGCAGGAAAAAGCAGCTAATGTAAAAAAACAGGCTAGAACTCTGGTTGGAAATATCCTGGCAGATGCTCGTATGGGTAAGCAGGTCACTTTGGAATCTGTCAACGATGCGGTTCGAGGTATGGCTGACTCCATGTTTCGTAATCCAGATGCTATTTTGAGTTTGAGCCTGATAAAGAGCCGTGACTAATACACCTTTATGCACTCGGTTAATGTTGGGGTTTTCCTCATGTCTTTTTGCCGTTTTATGAAGATGGATGAGGAGGAGATAATACAGGTGGGTGTGGTGGGTATGCTCCATGACATAGGAAAAATGCAGATAGCGACAGAGGTTTTAAAATAAAACAGACAGAGAACCCCGATTCATGGGGAATTGAGCCAAGAAAGTTCATGCCAAACCCAAAACTGTATGAATAGCTCTGTTTGCTAGTTGATGGCGATATTTTATTGCGTTTTATATGTGATACAATGAAACGGAGACAATATTTACCAAAGAGTTAAAGTTGGTTGGCTCAACACTAAATAACTGTAACTATTTTTGATAGATTTGTGATGTCCAGTACATTTCGTACCCCATCGTTCATGTTTACAAATATAATTTGTGCACCATCTGTTAACAGCTCTTTGAGGGTTAACAGTGCTCCGATACCGGAACTATCAATGTATGTCGTTCTGGAGAAGTCAATGGTACACTTCTCAATCTTTGAATAGTCATTTGTCATCCACGACTGTTTGGATTCCTTCCATGTCTGGTATGTGCATTTTTTGGGAACCTTAACAGTCATCTCACGGTTATTATCGGAATATTTGATTTTAAAATCCATAAAAGACTTATCCTTTACTTTACACCCACCATTTCACAAAGTTTACATCTCTACCATGATACAATAAAAAACATGTTCTACATATAAAAATATAAATTTATATACCTTGAAAAACGGTTCATAAATTAATTCATAAGTAAAAAACAGACTCTAACAAATAATAGTGTTAGAAGCATGGTTTACTATAAAAAACGATTTTATACCATTTAAATAGAGCGGTAATTTCCTCTTTTACTCTCAACATTTTGGGTCAATAATAACACGGTTCACACAATGTACAGATAAAAAAATGATGTACTGTAACGATATGATTTGTTATAGTACGGAATTGTGTAGTTTTCGAGATATTGCACATTTTATAGCAGTTTAATAGTGAAGTCTTTGGTTTTGTTGTGTATTTTTACTATTAAAACGGCAAAAAGTTCAACTAGGACACAATCTACAGCAAAAGGGAGACAATAAGCGTAGTGGTCACATACAGAGTAAATATGTATTTGTTTAACGTTAATACTCAATTTGTTCTGGAAAAGTTGGGCCTCTTTTTGGGGGGTAAACGCCAGTGATATAACAAACAATGCGATGCATTTTTTCACTAGCAACACTTCCTTCCCATAAGTAGTTTTTTCCATCACTTTTCCATATTTTCAGTATTAGAAAGTTTAGGCTTTCTTGTGAAATTCCCAATCGGTAATGGCCATTACAATCAAAACCGATGTACACAGCCGGGCATTTGTGGGCAGTTGAGCCTTATTGTCTTCAATACCCAAATCACAAAATTATACTTAATAATAGTGGGGCGCACCTTGAAAATGTGGCTCCAGTACTAAATGAAGTGGCTTTGATAGCTCTTTTGATAATAATGGGTGCTATTGGTAGGTATAAAGTCGCTTAACTATTTAAAAAGGAAAAAAGCTCATGGATCTAATACTGTTCGGAAAACTAATCGCTATTCTGTTATTGGTTGTTGGTAATGCCTTTTTTGTCGGATCGGAAGTTGCGATAACGGCAGCAAGACGAAGTCGCATTAAACAGATGGCGGATATGGGTAACGAACGGGCAAAGATCGTGCAACTGCTCCATGAAGAGCCAACCCGCTTTTATGCTGTGACCCAGATCGGTATTACCCTGGTCTCAATGGCGTTGGGTTATATCGGTATGGATGCCTTTAAGGTTCTGCTAGCTCCGGGACTTGAGGCGTTCTACGGCCTGTTTCTTTCTGGAGCCAGTATAGCCACATGGGCCAACCTTACTGGTCTTATCTTGGGTTTTATCATCATCTCTTTTCTCCATGTTGTGGGTGGTGAGTTGGCTCCCAAGGTTTTGGCATATCACAAATCAATTCCTCTGAGCTGTGGTCTTGGTTGGATCATCAACTGGCTTTACATTATCTGGACACCAATCATCTGGGTTATGAACCACTCCTCTAACTGGTTGTTGATCGTTTGTGGTCAAGGGGATATTGTTGAAGAGAGTGGTGGTCATGGGCATGATCATTCGGCTATGACTTCTGACGAGCTGGCGATGATCGTAAATGCCAGTGCTTCATCCGGCAACATAGATAAAGATCAAGGCAGAATGCTACTTGGTGTTTTTGAACTAGGTGAGGAGACTGTTGATTCAGTTATGATTCCTTCTACTGTGGTCAACTCATTTCCCATTGAGGCCACATTCCGTGAAGCTCTACATATTTTCAGCCGTTCCAACCATCGTCGTTATCCTGTTTTGGATAAGGATCGGGTAGCTGGTGTTGTGCAGATGAAGAAAATGATGAAAGCTCTGGACAGCAGTTGTGATAATCTTGACTCCCTACTAGTACGTCCAATTACTGACTTTATGGAGACCGACCCATTTATTATTCCCAACAGCACATTGTTAGATAAAGCGTATAAGGATTTCAAGATCAACAGCAGACAGTTTGGCATCGTGGTTAACGAGCATGGTGCTGTGCTTGGGCTTCTAACCCCGGATAATATTGTCAGCCGGGTTGGTGGCGAATATCTTGATGAGTTCCCAACCACAGAGGATAACATTCGTAAGTTGCAGGGTTCGCAATGGGAGCTTGACGGTATGTTGCGTATATCAGACCTTGAGTTGACTCTTGATTTTCCATTCCCCCGTGGTCCCGGTTATTTTACCGTTGGCGGTTTGGTGTTTGACCGTATGGAGCGAGTTCCAGAGGTTGGTGATGTTATTGATATCGAAAATGGTAGAATCCAGATTCTGGAAATCGAGGATATGCGAGTCAGCCGGGTTCTGTTCCAGATAAGAAAACTTGATGAAGATGGCAACTGGTCATTGGTCGAGGATAAAAGCCCACCAAGTAAATTGCCGGATGCCGCTTAATTATCTTTAGTTTACAAATGTTTAAAACTCAAAGGAGTTACGAAGGTATATCGTAACTCCTTTGAGCTTATCACCTCCACCTACTCATTGCTGCTTACAAGACTTTTGCGTCTTGATCTGTAGAGAGTGGGGGAGAGAGACTCGTTTGCTAGTTTTACCGCTATAGTGATTTTAAATCAAAAATATACAGTCAAGAGCAAAACCTTGGGAGGCCTTGCAGGCCCCCAAACCCCCACGCTTTTAAATGTAAAGGCTTAAAAACAAAGGCAAAACCTTGGGCGTTGCCCAAGCCCAGCAGGGAGATAATCCCCCTGCACCCCTAATAATAAAAAAATTTTATTGTTAAATACTATCAGTTTTTAATATAGCGCAGCAGAACCCCACCCCATTGAGCAGTGTATGCCGGAGTTAGTGCGATAAAATACTCACCATCAGCAGCTTTAAATTGTTCTAGATGTTTTGACAAAAACAGCAAAGCATCAACCGCCCCCATATGCCCATAACGATAATCGACAATTAATTTATCCTGTAAGGGGTTTCTGATACCCAGCAAGCTTTGCAGACGATTTTGCCCAAGGGATGGTACTGCTAATCCTGCCAAATCACCAACCGATAGCTCTTTTTGTTGTAATAAATCTTTTATTACCTTATTGAAACGAAATTTTTCTCCCCGTACATACTCCGATTGACTCTGTTCTGATTCAAAGGCCACTTGTATGTGAAAATCTTGGTCAAGATCACAAGAATCAAGACTTTTGCCATCACCAAAGCCGATACTCATAGCATGCCAATCTGCTTCGGACGTACACTCTGAATAACTTTGAAAATGTAGCCCAGAACCGGGTTTGGCACTCATCAATATACCTGCCGCACCATCTCCCCAAAAAAAAGAGCCGTGGGTGTTGTTACGGGTTAAGCCTGAGGCAGAACAGCCAATGACAATTAAAATATCACCAGAGTCCGGCTCCATAACCAGACGTTGTGCCGCCAGTTGGATGGCCCGGAAAAGCCCCAGACAGCCCTGTCCTAAATTCAGACATTCAGCATTTTGCAGTTTAAGCTGATTGCGCACGGTCACAGCTGGGATTTCCAAACCGTGACCCGTTATCAAAGATGGCGCGCTTATTACCATGCCGATATCTTGGGGTTGAACCCCGGCATCCTCCATAGCCTTGGAACCAGCGTTAACCATCAATGCCGTTGAGGATTGGGTGCTGCGATGAAAAAATTCCTGTGCCAGGTTGGGTAAACGTTGCAGCTCTTGTTGGGAAAGATCCAAGTCGGTTATTGGTAGTGGCTCTCCAGGTAGATAAAATCCAACACCGCTTATTCTCGGAACTATCACAGCACTTTTTTGTGTCATAGCTACTCGCTCAAAGAGCCTTTTGCTTGGATTATTTCCACAAGATTGGATACCTTATCGGCCCTACCAATATCACCTATATCAAAGCGAAGGTTAAACATCTGCTCCACCTCCATGATAATGCTCATGTGGCTCACACTGTCCCACTCTGCTACATCATCGGCAACCATATCCTCTGTGGCCTGCACATCAGGGTTTCGGAAAATAGCCTGAAAAATTTCAGTAAGATTATTTAAAATTTCCTGTTTGGTCATCAAGCTTTCCTTTAATTTTTTAGGTTTAAAAAGCTGTCGCTTGGGAAGGTAGTGCAATTTGCAACTTATTGAAATTACATAGACAAAATTTTACTCTATAAACAAACATTCAACCTCCATATTCCTTGATTTTTAAAATCTTGTCAATCCTGCACATAAATCTAAAAATAAGAGATAAAGGGCCGTTGGTATCAGTAACTAACTGTTTGTCAAAGCTATGGGTAAAGAGTGAAATAAATGATACAGTTGGGCTTGACTTTGCTATACTGATAGATAACTCATTAGCTGTTTGTTACTATTGAAAATAAGATAGTTTTTGAACAAGGTTGGAAAGCAGGGAAAATATGCGGAAAATCTCTAAGAATATGATTCTGATATTGGCGATTATATTGTTGCCTTTATCAATGAATTTTTTTCTAAAGACAGCAAGTTACAATTATAGAGATAAACGGTTGTTAGAGAATAAACAACCACACGATATCTTTATCGGCAACTCTATTTTGGATCGCCTTGATCCTGATGTTATGAGTAGAATGTTGCCCCAGCGTAAACATGTAATCATGAGATTTTCTGGCTCACTGCCAAATTTATGGTATCGGGTAATCAAGAATGATATCGCTAGTTTAGAAAAAAAACCTGAACAGGTTGTGTTTTTATTGCAATCCGATGAAATTGTCCACCCAATAGGTGTGCCATACAACAGCCAGACCAACCTGGTTTTGCGAAAAAGCGTTGTTAACGAGCCAATTATCTGGCAGGAGATCTTATCTTCCGAACCGGTAAAAAGTTTAAGATATATGATTTTGTCACTGTATAAGGTGCAAGGGTTAAGGGCAGATATTGAATGGTATCTCACCAATATCGCCATGTTTCTCTCCAACCCTTCATACCGGGATGCTTTTTTTAGTAACGGTGCTATAAATCATATAAGAATTAGGTCCGCCAACCTGGATGCTGTAAATGACCGTTTTATCAAAAAAAGAAAGAGTGTTATAAACAAAATAATACCGCAAAAAAACAGTGCAGTAAGATACACAGACTTTGCTACTGCACTGCCAAAATCATATCTGCCAAAAATTGTCTCACTTCTTAAAGCCAGTGGCATAACCCCGGTGTTTATCTATGTAAAAGTGCTGGATAATCGCAACAATGATGGTAAGTTGGATGTTTATGAACAGAAGTTCAGAGACGACCTTGGGGCATATCTTGAAAAGCATGGTGCAGTGTATATCGATAAAAGTTTCAACCCGACAATCACCGAAGATATGTTTGCCGATAGAGGCCATGTAAGCATAGACTACACTGAATTTTACACCGAAGATTTTATCTACAAATTAGGTTACAACTGTTCTGGTGATGCTCCAGTGGCTCCTAAAGATGTTATGGCCTCGGTAAACGTGCCAAATAAAAAAGATTTGCCAACATGTGAAAATTGGAAATTTGCCAATAAAACAGCTAGCCAAAATACTCTTTTACAGTAGTTTAAGTCCTGCTTTCCGATTTTGTAGTATATCGAACCAACATAGGATGAACGTATGTCCCACACTATATTGAAAATTTCGGCAAATAAAAGAATCCCCAATTTTATGCTCAAGGAGATACGCTCAAAAATGGCCTATATTCACCCTTCGGTGCGTAAAGCTGAGGTGGATGAAAATGGTGAGATCCAGCTGTTTTTAGACCCGGTCCCTGATCAAGAGTCTGCCGCTAAATTCAAAGAGAAAGCTTTGATGGTGATGGAAGCCTTGATGAAATCGACCATGGTTCCTGAAATCAAGGTCATGGAGGACTATACGGATGTTGAGGTTCCGTTTAAAGACTCACCCATGGAGTTTCTTTTGCAGCAGGGGGCTGTCACCAAGGTAGGGTCAGGTCTGTACTCTTTGGGACCAATGATGACCAGACTATTAAGATATTTTCAGGCAAAAATGGAGGAGTTGGCCTTGGTCAGTGGTGCTGATCCCCGTAGTTTTCCGGCAATGATTCCTGCTGAATATCTGGAAAAACTAAAATATCTACGAAATTTTCCCCATTCAATGACCTTTGTAACACACTTAAGAGAAGACCTCGACACCATAGACACCTTTGCCAAACAGGCCCACACCCATAAAGGTGACATCAAGATGCAAGATGGTTCACTTGCCGAAGTGCGCAACCTGCTGTCACCAGCCATCTGTTATCATAACTATCTAGCTTTGGCAAACAGCACCCTTGGTCAAGACCCCACTGTAACAGTTGCTTCTGGAAACTGCTTTCGTTATGAATCATCAAATATGGATGGTTTGGAGCGGTTATGGAACTTCACCATGTTGGAAATCATCTTTGTTGGCTCTAAGGATAAGGTGTTAGAAGGCATCACCCAGATAACTGGTGAAGCCAGTAAGATTTTACAGAAAGTCGGTTTGTCATTCCGCATTGAGAGTGCCAACGATCCTTTTTTTCTCGATGATTTTGGCGTTCAGAGCAATTTTCAATATGCACGTGACCTGAAATATGAGTTTTTGGCAACTCTACCCTATAAAGACTCCCTTTTTGCCATCGGCTCCCGAAACTACCATCAGGATTTTTTCGGCAGATCAAACAATATAAAAGACCAGCAAGGCAAGATAGCCCATACCGGATGCGTCGGTTTCGGTCTGGAGCGTCTAGCCTACGCCTTTGTAGCTCAATACGGCCCAGACCCAAAAGATTGGCCTGAAAATGTCAGAACAGAAATTTATGGTGAAAGCACCTGATTCATCTTTCTTGTTCATATATTTGACTACTGTAAATTGGCTATTTGTAGTGGTGGTTTTTTTCGCTAATAGGTTGCCCAAATATATAGTAATTTTTTAATCAAAAATATACATTCAAAAGCAAAACCTTGGGCGGCCTTGCAGGCCCCCAAACCCCCACACTTTTAAATGTAAAGGCTTAAAAACAAAAGCAAAACCTTGGGTTTCACCCAAACCCACCAGGGAGATAATCCCCCTGGACCCCTAATAATAAAACATTTTTTTGTCCAAAATTGGTTTGAATTACTATATCCTTAAAACTGAAAGTAGATAAAGTTTGAAGATACTTGGCTGTGTAATATCAATATGCCGAAAAACATGACAATCACTGCAGCTACATTCACATGGTCTAGCAGCTGTAAGCGGTTTTGAAAATAGCTCAATTTGCGAACGTGGGCATAGATAATGTGTAGCCAGATTGGTATGGAATATAGTAGAGCTTTGCTGAATAAAAAGAGAGCCATTTGCCGTTCTTGGGGATCGACACCAAATGGGGAGAGGCTGAAATAATGCCAGATCCAAACCATCTCACCACCACGAAAGATCAACATTGATATGTTAAACAGCACAAACATCAAGATCATACGTAGGGGTTGAATGGCGGTGCTTTTACTTATATGCAGAGGGACAACTCTCTTGAAAATATCAAAAATAAAGTAGATTGAAGAAAAATAGAGTCCAAAGAGGATAAAATTCCAACTAGGGCCATGCCAGAATCCAATCACCAAAAATGTGATTAAAATACCAACCTGATTACTGATAAATGGATTTCTATATCTACGCATAACGGAGTATGTCACCGGAGTAAATACATAATCCTTGATCCATGAAGATAGAGATATGTGCCAGCGACTCCAAAAATCAGCGGGTGATATGGCGATATATGGATGGTTGAAGTTTGGTGATAGATTTATTCCCAACAGTTTAGCACTTCCCCGTGCAATATCCGTATAGGCTGAAAAATCACCAAAAATCTGAATGGTAAAGGCAAAAACTCCAGCCCATAATATATAGAAACTGGGGTTTTCCAAAGCAAATACCATATTTGCAATTACTGCAACATTATCTGCAATCACCAACTTTTTGAAAAACCCCCAAACTATCAAAAAAATACCTTCTCGCATCATCTGGTGGCTATAGACACGTTTTTTCTCTATCTGGGTAAGCAGCCTATTGGCACGTTCAATGGGTCCGGCTACCAACTGTGGGAAGAAAGATACATAGAGGGCAAAATCAATAAAGTTTCTCCGGGGAGTCATCCTGCCCCAATAGACATCAATGGTGTAGCTCAGAGTCTGAAAAGTATAAAAGGAGATACCCACCGGAAGTATTATTGAGATGGTATTGGTAAAAGATGGCAAACCAAGCTCAGTAAGTAGCAGGATGACATTATCAACAAAAAAGCCAAAATATTTAAAAACCCCAAGAAGCCCCAAATTGGTTAGCAAACTTAGATAGAGAAATATTTTTTTGCGTTTGGGAAATCTGACAATAGCCAAACCACAGCTATAATCTACAACGGTAGAGGCAAGTATAAGATAGAGAAACCAGGGATATACATAGCCATAAAAATAGTAACTGGCCAACAGTAGGAAAATATTTTGTACCCTATGTCCCAGTAACCAATAGCCACCGATAACTATGGTCAGAAAAAAGACAAAATCAAAACTATGAAAAATCAATTAAGCACCTATATTACACCGCAATGCAATAGCATTCCCAAAGAGATGAGAACAGTGTTGCTCTTGATTTTTCTCATTTTACTGCAGACCCCCGATATGCCAGATATTTGATAGATGGTCAATTTTTAGGCCAGTTTCATTAGAGTAAAATACAATTAATAGCCAAGCAAGAGTAAATCCTATGGCTAAAAGCACTCTTAAATTATCCAGCAATTTAGCGGATGAATAATACTGTTTTGTATTACAAAATAAGAATCTAGCAACAGCTTTTCAAACCGTGTTTTGATATTGGTTTTGCTCCGCTATTTATTACTGTTTGCAATCATGCTATCTAAAATCACCCGATCTGTATAACCGTTGTCTATCTGTTGAGGTTGCAGATGATTGCTTAAATAAATCAATGGTACTGGATATTGGCTACTTTGCATAAATGGTTGTTTTTTCCCACCTAAAAAGCGGCTATCAACTGTGGTATAGGCAATTTTGTTAAAAAACATGTTTGTCTTGATAACTGGCAGCCAACTTTGCAAAAGTTCAATGGGGTCGGCTCTTACAATCTGGGCGCAGGACCAGCTTTTCCATGTGGTTTTTCTAAATACCAAATGGAGGCTCTGCCCATTTTTTTGCAATAGCCACTGTTGCAGATTGCTGGTTTGGGCAAAGTCATCATAAACACCTGGGGCTAGATGGTCCAAAGCCTCTTTTACCGTTTGTGGGGTTTTTATGATTTTACAGGCAAAATTTAATAATCCTGTGACAGATGGAGTATTGGGAAAGGCATGAAAATGGGATTCCAAAACTTTAAATTTTACAAAACGTGAACTCTGATAGGCTTTTTGGTTAGCGGTAACATTGATATAATGGCGAGAGCCATCCGTGATCAACGCCATCAACAGTTGCAAGCTTGCAGTACGGTGGGACTCCAACGTTACCCAACTATGGATATTGCAAAAACTCTCCTTTCGCCCATTGATAACCCTGTT
Organism: Magnetococcales bacterium; assembly: GCA_015232405.1. Lineage (GTDB taxonomy): Bacteria > Pseudomonadota > Magnetococcia > Magnetococcales > JADFYX01. The sequence continues at coordinate 26,714 of JADFZS010000039.1, forward strand.
TGAATACAGTGCCCCAATTACTCCCACAACCTCTTCACCAACTCTAGCCACCCTACCCATATCAGACTGGGAGGAGTCCCAGCCACTTAAAAACAGTTTTTTCCACTCCTCAACATTCCATCTCGGGTTGAAGTGAGTGTGGAGAAAACTGCCAACCTCATCCATATCTTCTGCTGTAATTGGGTTGATTTGTACCTTTATTTTTTTATTGTTCATGGTCCATTTGGCTGGCCAAAGAGATGTTGGCCTCTATTAGTTGTTGATATGCTTTGGGGTCAAGCTGCAAGAAAGCCTCTGCATAGATATTATCATCATCCAATCGTGTACCATGGTAAGCACCGTTTAATTGACAATGATAAATATAGTTAACAGCTTTCATACCAGTGCTATAGTGCATAAGCAGGTCACATTTTTCACCAAACTCATCATCAATGGGGCAGAGATAGTTTACAGGGGCCAGACTCCACACCTCATAGCTATAAATTTTTGCTCCTGCTGCCATGATATTGGGGTTTTTAGCCAGAACACGGGCTAAAATATGATTAGCCACAACATGGTCTGGGTGGGAGTCATTAATAAATGGGACAAAAATGTGGGAGTAGGGGTGCAACTGCAACAGTTGACCCAGATTGTCCACCACCTCATCATTACATTGCAAACAAGATCCAGCCACAGGCCAGCAGTGGAGGTCGGCTTTTATGTTATCTGCCACAAGTTTAGCCTCTTCAAAGCGTATTGTTCTCTGCAAAGAGTCTTCAACCCCACGCAGAGCCGCTGCAGCACCCCCATCAGTTAGTTGCAATATGGTGACTTTATGGCCTTTTTTTATCAGTTGCAGCAACAAACCGCCACAACCTATAAGCTCATCATCAGGGTGGGGAGAGAGTACAAACACTGCCCCTTTTGAAATATCTGTATCTAAAGAGGATATTGGGGTTAAATTTTTATAACTGGGAAAATTGTCCAACCAACTGCTTAACTGTGTATACTCCTTGGCAAAATGGTTCCCATGCTTTGCTTTAAGGTTGTCTACACTATCCGCGAAGGCCAAAGGAAACTCCTCTGTTCTGTCTTTTGCTGTCCGGTATACAAATACCCCTTGTTGGCCCCAATCACCCCATATTTTCATACCCTGTCTGCTTAAATTTTCAACCAGGGTAAAGAGAGATGAGACAATTCCCCCAAACATTGAGAGGCGGGTGGCGCGAAAAAGGGGTGCATAACCAAGTTTAATTAACATGGCTTCTAGACTATCAAAGCTGGGAAATGAGTCAAAAAAATGAGTAGTTGCCCCACGAGGCTCCGGGGTTGCCCAAATCCCAACAATTTTCTGTTTTATGCGCCGTAAGTAGTAGGAAAAACCTAGAGGGTTGGCAACTGTGAAGATTAAATGCCCACCTGGTTTTAAGACATGTTGCAAAAGTTGCAAACTCCAAGGCCCCCAATGGATATCTTCAAAATAATCCATTACCAAAACCAGATCAAAACTTCTAAAATCCATCCCGTTAAGTTCAGTATCGATATCTGGTTTGGCTTGGGATGCTGGTACTTCAACAGTGACTAAGTTGGTTACATCTGCCAGGTTTTTTACATATTGGGGCAAGGTTCCCAAAGAGCAGCCCAGTAACAGAACCTCTCCCTTCGCCAAGGATGAAAACCTACCATTTAGTAGTGCCAATAAAGTCTGGGCTCTATACGCTAAACTGCCGTATGGGCGAGGGAATGGATGCATCAACTCTCCTTAGCCGGACTTTATGCTGCACCCCTATCAGCCCGGTCAAGAGCATATGTAGCCATGGCATTTATGGTCCCAAAGTTATCGATTGTGATTTCATCTTCCGGGATATTCAGGTGGAATGTTTTTTCATACCAAGAGATCAACCTTAGAAGATCCATGGAGTCCAACACACCCAAGACAGGTATTATATCATCGTCTGTTATGTCAGATGCGTCATTATTAGAGGCTGTAGCAAGCCGTTGTATCTCCTCACGGATCTGTTGTTTTGCACTATCTGTGTCAGGCACTTTTTTATCAATCCATTTTTATCTGTTTTTATCCAACTCAATTGTGTCTGGTAGGTGGACACTCCCAAGCTTTTTTTTGCAGAGATACAAAACAGTGGTCAACTACCAGTTACAGGTAGATATATTAAATCAAATCATACTCTTTTAACTTGTTGAAGAGTGCCTCACGGGATACGGGTTTGGCAATATAGTCTGTGCAGCCACCTTTAAAGAAAGCATCTAAAACATGTCTGGGAGCGTTTACCGCGGTGATCATGATGATGGCAGACTCTTCTGATGGTGGAACTCCAAGTTCGTTCTCTTTTGCCCGCATTAATTTCAACACCTCTTGCCCATCAATACCCGGCATCATTATATCTAGCAGAACCAGATCATAACGAGTATCGTCGGTGATAGATGCTTCGAAAAGATCAAGGGCATCCTGTCCATTGGAGACCATTTCACACTGCCCCTGGTCAGCCATTAGATCTTGCAATAGTTTGCGATTCTCGAAAACATCATCAACAATTAATATCTTCATTTTTGTTTTCCTATAGGAATAATTAATAATTGTATAATTATATATTACAGTTTTTGTGTCAATTCTGATACTGCTTTTTGAAACTCCTGCTCTAAATTACCGATAATATCCAGTGTGTGGTCCCACTGTTTCATTTCAGCCGAACCTTCAAGGCGTATCGCCTCAATTTTTATTCTGTTGGCTCCGATACCAGTTGCGGCTTCCTTTAGCCATTTTGCCGCCTTTAATAACGGCACAACTTTGCGATTTAATAACGCTTGGTGGAGACGAAATAGATGTTTAGGACCATATTCCAAAAACTCCTGCTGCCTACTGTGCAATATTCTTAAATCAGTTTCATCGGGGCTTAATATAGCAGATTTGTCAGAAGTTGTTTTCTGTTTTTGTGTAATTTCCGGTTTAATCGCAAACTGCTGAATTACTTCAAGGAGTTCAGCTGCCATATAGGGTTTGCGTAAATAGCCGTTCATACCAGAGGCCATACATTTATTTTTCTCTTCATCCATGGCGAGGGCTGTTACCGCCACAATGGGTATTGTCGGGTCACACTCTCCTATTCCTTTTCCCCCCCGAATATTTTTTGTTGCATCATAGCCATCCATTTCCGCCATATGCAAGTCCATCAATACCAAATCAAAATTGTTGGCTGCCAACATATCCAATGCCACAGAGCCGTTATTGGCAATCATTATACTATGTCCAGCCTGTTGTAAAATAGTTGTTGCCAGTTTTTGATTATCGGGAAGATCTTCAACCAGTAAGATGCTCAGGGGCACACTGTTTTGCTTGCTCTGCTTTGGCCTTTGCTCTTCATCATCTACATATATGGGATCTCTACCCAATATTATGTCTATCTCTTTTAACAGCTGATACTGTTTTATCGGCTTTTTGAGTACTACCATATATTTCATCTGTTTATCAGTGGCCAACTCCTCTATCTGAAAAGTGGTTGGTATCATCAAAACAGTTTTGCTTGCCTCTATCTTTTCTGGAAACTGTCGTTTTGGTCCTAAAAATTCAGCAAAAGAAAGACCATAATCAAGAATGGTAGCATCATAAGCATTGCCGTTATTAGTGGTACTATCCAGGGCTTGCTCCAGTGCAGGATAATCTTTGACCACCTCCACTTTTGCCCCAAAATTTGTCAGCATATCCTTGATTATTTTCTGTCCTGCACTATTTTTTACCGCCAATAAAATTTTAACATCGTTTAAATGATCGTTGCTGATTACATTTTTCCGCAGATCATTCTCTATATGTTCTGGGGACGAACCTCTTCTTTTACCTATTTTAAAACGGTTGGAAAATTGAAATACACTACCTTCACCCTCTACACTCTCTACCCAGATATCCCCCCCCATTTTATTTATCAACCGTTTGGTAATAGCCAGTCCCAGACCGGAGCCACCATAATTACGTGTGGTGGAGCCGTCCACCTGGGTAAATTGGTCAAAAATTGTTGCTATATGGTCAGGTGGAATACCTATCCCGGTATCAGATATCTTAAATTTCAGCTCACATGTGTCATCACTGATATTTTTATCAACAACCTGCTCAACAGAGACGATAATTTCACCTTGAGTGGTAAATTTAATAGCATTATTTATCAGGTTATTCAAAACTTGGCTTAAGCGGTGGGGGTCACCTATAAACGATTGGGGAATATCAGAGGCTATATTGCAAAAAAGCTCCACCTCTTTTGTATGGGCTAAAATAGCCACATTATTGCAGACGTTTTCAACCTGCCCACGAATATCAAAATTGATGGACTCCAGGTTTAGTTGATCGGCCTCAATTTTGGAATAGTCAAGGATATCGTTGATTACCCCAAGGAGTGATTTTGCTGAGTTGAGGACAATTTCCAAATTTTCTTGCTGATCATTGTTGAGTTTTGTCGCCAACACAAGCTCAGTCATTCCCATAATTGAGTTCATGGGGCTACGAATCTCATGGCTCATATTGGCTAAAAATTCACTTTTTGATTTATTGCTCAACTCCGCTGCTTTTAGGGTATCGGTCAACGATTTCACAAGCTGCTTGTGTTTGGTTATGTCGTGGATAAAAGCGGTATAACTAAAACTGTTGTTCTGAAACATTGAGGTAAGACCAACCTCAAGCTCCACAAGTACACCATCGGACCTCTGTCCGGTAATGTTGACCATACGGTTGATTGATGGAGCCTCGCCTGCTTTTGTTTGCGCTGAATAATTTGCCAATACCTCTCTATGTTCATCTTGTATCTGCGGAGGCAACAGAAGATCTATTACATTTTTACCAATAGTCTGTTCTGCGCTATAACCAAAAAGCTGTTGGGCAGCATTATTAATCTCCAATATCATGCCGTTATTGTCGGTTGTAATGATGGCATCTATGGCGTTGTTGAACAGAGACCTTAGATAGTTCTCTTTCTGCTTTAGTTCAGCACTATTTTCCTGAATAATCTTGACCATGGTGGTCAATCTGCGGTGGGTGTCTCGCTCTAATTTGTGCTGTTGGGCTAGAGCTAAATGGGTCTTTATTCGATTTTGAAGTTTTATGGGATGTATGGGTTTGGTGATAAAATCTACCGCACCAAGGGAGAAGCCAGTTGTCTCGTTCTCAATATCTCCGGCCACAGTAATAAATATTACCGGGATATCCTTGGTTTCAGGATCACTCTTGAGTTGACGGCACACCTCAAAGCCGTCCATCTCCGGCATTAGAATATCAAGGAGAATAAGCTCTGGAGATTCGGCGTAAACCATCTCCAGAGCCTCTTTACCATTTGTTGCTACCAGAACTTCATAATCAACATCGGATATCTCACCAATAATAATAATTTGGCTCGGAGAGTCGTCAACAATCAGAATTTTCGGTTTTTTTAACTCACCCACGGTCCCATCCGAGTTTATCTCCATTATTTTGGTTAGAATTCTACCGATAACTTCATTGTTGCAGCATCCGCAGTCTTATCGGTAGCGGGGCTACCTGCAGTATTGCCTGCACCAGTATCAGATGTTGAATAGTCCTTATCATGGGTCCACTCAAAACCGACAGTGGTGTTCTCAAGCATGGCAATGGAGCCACCTAAAGCAAAACGGGATTTTGGTAGACCTAAAGCAACAGCTTGGCTGCTCCCTTGTATGTTAGCTGCAACTGTTGCTTCTCGATTGGCTACCTCAAATGTGTAACCAACCTCAAGCATCCAAGCCGATGGTTTTGCCCCTTTGCCATTCCAGGCCAATTCACTGTTTTGGAAGGTTCCAGCAGAGCCGAGATATTCGCCAATAATTGTCAACCCTTTTACAGCAACTATGCCGTTAAAGGTATAGCCACCAATTTTATCCCGGAGACCATTTGGAGAGGCCAATGCTTCGGTAATACCATCACTGTCAGCAATACTGTTGATATATCCTGCGCCCAGGCTAAAGCTAACATTCTCAGACTCCACACTATAGCTAACAGATAAACCACCTTGATCAATGGTATCATTCTGCCCTGTCTCACTGGTGTCACCGTTAAATATATAAGCAGAGCCGGAGAAACCTTGTTTTTCGACCCCCGCTATAACCAAAACTTCACCGCCAGATTCTCCCAACGATAGTGTAAGAGGATCACTTAAAAGCTGGGTTTCAAAGCTACCAAAAGGTGCTCCAGCCAAGCCAGCGGTTACATAAAATGGAGTTCTATCACTGTTGGCTATGGTTACGGTTGCGGTATCAACATTTATGGGATCAGGATCTTCATATAAAAGGGCAAAATTGGTGCTTAACCAGTTGTTGATCTTGGTTTCAAATGTCAGCTCTAAAGTGGCAAGGGTCAGGTCATTTGACTCAGTATCGCTAAAATCCTTACCTTGGCTTAATTCAACTTCAACTGTGCCACCTATGCTGGCCCCTTCAGGTAAAAGGCTCTTGCTGCTTTCAAGCTTCTGGTTGACTTGATCAAGATCCTTTTTCGTCTTGTTAAGTGCATTTGCATTTTCGCTCTGCTGCATTTTAAGGGAGTCAACCTTGTTTTGGCTTTCAGTCTGCACTCCCTTTAATGCCTCAATCTCCTGCTGCTGCTTTTGTATGGCCTCCCACATTTGAGCGCGAGTCGGCAGATCTTCGTTTGCTGAAATGTGCACAGTACCAACACCGCTTATGCTGATACCTTCAGGTAGTACTCCAGCATTTTTATCAATCTTTAAACTTACCCCTTCAACCTCACCATTAGCCTGTTTAGCAGCCATTTGGTTGTTGTTCTGCATGGTTTTCAAGGTGTCCATCATCTCTTTTTGCTGTTTTTGGACAATGTTCCACATCTCAGCATTGCTTGGTGTCTCATCTGCTATAGCGGAGTTAGCAGCTGTTCCAAAAGCCAAGCAGCCAGCTAGTAGAGATAAAATCGCAACTTTATTATTAATCTGTTTTATTGTGGGCATTATAAAAATATCCTTGAATGGTTACCGATTAATTCATGACAGCAAATTAACTGTTGACTTCTGGATCTTGATACATTTTATCAAGAAGTTCAAACAGCTCTTTACGTATAATATTAAAATCATCCATATGGGCTATAGCTTCATCGGTGTTACCGTCTGCGACATACTGCACAACTCCACGGGCGCACTCATGTACCTGGAGGTGGACTTTGCCAACCTCTTGGAAAATTGGAATATCGCCAAATTTACTTTCACCTTCGCTATAGTACCATTTGCCAAAGTCGCACTCATGTCCACTCGCCACCTGTTTGGGGTCCATCTGGCTGCGACCCCTGATGACATGTTCCAATTTACCAAGCCAGCTAAGATGGGCTTTTTTTACCATCTCTATATCAAAAGGTGGAGGGGCAATGGTGAGATGTTTGGTTGACTCTGACAAGAAACCGTTAACCTCATCAATCACATCGGTCAATGTGCTGAACTGGTTGGTTGAACCTTCAAGGTTGTTGATCTGTTTAACAACATGATCACCCACATTGCGCACTTCAACAGAGGCATCAAATATCTCCTCAGCGGCCTGCCACACCTCATCTGCAAGACTTTTTGCAAATCCACTGGATTTTGATACTTCACTAGCAGCATTGGCACCTTCAACGGCAGAACGGGCGATTTCATCATTTTCAGCAGCCACCTCTGCTGCGGCTTTGGCAACTTCGTTTGTGGCTGTCTGTAGCTCATTTACATTTCGTGTTACAGTCTCAGTTGCCTGTGAAACATTGTTCATGGAGGATGAGATCTCACCTGTTGTATTGTTCTGATCATCAACTGCTTGGGTTATCTCCTGGGTATCAGTATTAATTTTGTTGATACCCGATGTTATATCATTCACTGCGGTGCTTACATCTTGGGTCTGGCTTTGGATTTTACCCACATTTTCAGAGATCATCTGGGTTGCCTCTCCGGTTTGTCGAGCCAACTCTTTAACCTCATTGGCAACAACAGCAAACCCTTTACCAGCCTCTCCAGCACCTGCTGCCTCAATGGAGGCGTTTAACGCCAACATGTTGGTCTGCTCAGCAATATCATTGATAACACCGATAACCTTGCCGATCTCCTGGGCCGAAGCGGCGAGACCATTGACTGTTTCCAGGCTACCTTGAGCATGTTTCTCAACCCGGTTTGTCTCTTCAGACATAGCTTGGCAGCGTGTTCGGACATCTTCCAAACTTGTTGTCATCTCTTTTATGGCTCCAGCAACCACAGTTACTGAGTCGTTTACCTGACCAAGACTACTGGAAACACTCTCAACATTTGCACTCATCTCCTCCGCAGCAGCAGCCATGGTTCCAACATTTTGACTTGCCGAAGAAGCCCCTGAGGCGATGGTGCTGATGTTGGAAGATAGCTCTTCTGATGCCGCTGCAACGGTATTGATCTGTTCGCCAGCATCGCCGAGTAATTTTTTCTGTTTGGTGGTTGTTTCGTCCAATGAAGCGTTTTGTACCATGATCTGCTCAGTACCATCATTGACTTCACTTGTGTCACTGAGAAGGAGGTCTCTTACCGCGCGCTCTTCAGAAATAACTGCCGAGAGAGAGAGGGATTGCAACATAACATTTCTTACCAACTCCTCAAGGCTTTGCTTCATCCTGAAGACTCTACCAAGAAGTCCGGTTTCATCACCTGTAGCCCTGATTGTCAAATCACCTTCGGCTATCTGATCAACTATTTTGGCCACCTCTTTGGGATCGCCACCTAGCTGTCTGAGGATGCTTAACACAACCAGCCAAGCAACCAGTAAACCAAACAGAGCGGCAGCGACTCCTAGTATTCTAGCCATTGTGACCTGCTCTTGGATCTCTTTTTCCAGCTCTCCCTCCTGGGCGCGTCTTAGGCTGTTAGCTTTTTCTTGAACCTCATCAACAAGTGGTTCTATAGCGTGAACTGCATCTCGCATAACTGCGACAAGATTTTTGATTTTTTTATTCTCTTCTACCAATACCAAAAATGCTTTTTCATAAGTTTTTGATATTGTTTGCACCTGCTGTTTCAAACTGCCATCTAGGGATGACTTGTTAACTGCAAGGCGGATCTCTGCCAGACGTTTTTGTGCGTTAACCACATATTTCCCACTGCCACGGGCAAGATAATCCTTCTCATAACGTCGTAGCATTAAATAATCTACCCAGATATTAGGCACATTGTGGGATGTAATAAGGGAACCAACACCCTTGGCAGTTTTGCTCATGGCCTTGTATTTGGGATCGCTGGTTTCCAGTATTACCCCGTTTCGTCGTAGATCGGCATAGGTGGCTACCGCTTTTTTATATTCGGCAAGGGCAGAGGATATCTTTGCTTGAAAATCTTTAGGAAGATGTGAGTCTGCCATATGGGTTTTGAAGAGACTATAATCTTTACCCCATTTGGTCATATATTTTTCCAGACCACGAGCTACGAAATCTTTCTCCCGGCGACGCATCTGGAGAAAATCGATATAGAGTCTTTCGGTATCGAGTTTCTTTAAAATTACTTCCATGTTGTGGGCAGAGTTACGGAAATCTCCTTGTAAGCCCGATTTGTGGTCTAGCCCCTTGGTCTCCCAGCTTTTAACAAGTGCTTTAAAACTGTCGTGATAGCTGTTGATATATTTTTCCATCAACACAGCTGTATCAGCAAGCTCATTAGCACCGATCTCTTTAGCTGATTTTTCCAGCATTTGGCTCTGGGCAACAACACAATCCACCTGTTTGGCGACTTTACCGGGATATTTTGACATACGACGCATCAAAAAATCTTTTTCTGAGCGTCTAGCTTGTAACATGCAACGACTTGCAGTACCTGCTGCTTGACTTATTTCACGGAAACCATCCAGCTGGGTAAGGGTAGCTTTCTGCTGTTTTAGACTGTATTCCACTGTGTTTTCATAAATAGTGCCCACAACTATAAGAGATAAAATAAGTACACCGACCACGAAGGCCAGCTTTACCATGAGGTTTTGATTTTCGAACCAGTCTTTCATGTTGCAACTCTCCTAATTAGTTGTGGTCGCCTCTTATCTTTCAACAGTTTTTTTATTGTTGTATCAGGATTTAAGAACTAAACAAAATTGTAGATTATAAAGAGGAGAAAAATTCATCATCAATTACTTCAGCATCACCCATGTTGAGTGCCACCAACTGCCGAAGGTGGGTGAAACTTTCCACATCCATTTCAAGGAACTTGATTGCAGCACCACGCTCTTTGATAACATTGGTAACTTCACCTTGAATGGTTAGCTCAACATCCCCAATGATCAAGTTGCCTGAAAGCACAGTGCCTTTGGTGGGAAGTACCTCACCGTGAAAAAGCATACCCTTCAAGCTGATATCATTAAATGACCCTGGGTATGATTGATTATCCTCTGAGGTGAGGGTAATTTTGTGGCGATATTGTACTCGGGAAAAAAGCCGACGATTCTGTTCTTCGTTCATTGGTTGATCTTCGTTACTGCTCATTATACTGTCTCCTAATAGACAATTTTATTTTAAAATGAGATAAATTATTGTTTTAACTGTCTATGTAAATTTTTTAGTTTTACTGTTCTAAGTTATCAAAACTGCCTTGTCCCAAAGCTTCTAGTATGGTTGTTGCCAGTTTTTGTTGAGAAAATGGTTTGGTTACATAGTGAATTGCTCCTGCTTGTATGGCACGAACAATATAGCTTTTTTCCCCCTCCGTAGTTACCATCATTACCGGAATATGTTTCCATTCAGGGCTGGCTTTAACACGCTGTAGCACCTCCAAGCCATTCATACCGGGCATATTCCAATCCAATAGTATAAGGTCAATTTCCCCAGAGTTGGATTGCAATACCTTCAAAGCAGCTTCACCATGCTCAGCCTCCATAACCGAATATCCGAGAGTGGTGCCGATATCGCTGATAATGCGCCTCATGGTTCTTGAGTCATCAACAGTCAATAGTTTCATATTATATCTCTTATCACTTGGTACATTTACCCTTATTTATTATTGTTATTTGGGTTTAAAAAAAGCTGCACCATTCATTAAAATTTGATCAAACTGGGTAGTGTGGCTTCTTGGTGATTCAGTTGAACCAATAGCCAGATGACCGTCTTTTTCCAACACGCTATGAATATTGCTATAGATATTCCGTATCATATCATCAGAGAAATATATCAAAACGTTACGGCAGAGGATAAGATCAAATTTGCCCAACCTAAAATAGGAATCTTTTAAGTTGAACTGTTTAAAATCAACCATCCTCATTATTTTTGCATCAATTTGATAGGTGTTATCCTTTTCAACAAAATATTTGGTCAAAAACTCCTTACGCATCCCCCTTGTTATAGCTAGCTGGCTGTATTGACCTTTACTGGCCATTGCTATGGCTGAAGGTGATATATCACTGGCAAAAATTTTAAATTTGCCCACCTGAGCCGAAGCCCCTTTTATACGGGCTATATTATCAATCAACATAGCTACCGAATAGGCTTCCTGTCCAGTTGAGCTAGCCATAGACCATATGTTGATTCTACTTTTTGTCCGTGCCTTTTCCAACAACATCGGAATAATAGAGTCTGCCATTGCAGAAAAAAAAGAGTTATCTCTAAACCACAGTGTTTCATTGGTTGTAAGTGAGTCAATGACCTCAGAGCGCAAGTTACCGACACCTTGTTGAAGTTTTTTATGCAACTCAAGAAAAGTCTCACATCCATTGCGGCGCATCAGTCCTCCTAGTCTGCTTTCAAGAAGATACTCTTTTCCAGCTGTTAGACAGATACCACTGTGTTCTTTTACAAACGCGCTTATCAGTTGAAATTCATTGGCAGTAATGGCCATACTCTACTAATCCTATCTTTTCTTTTCTGTTCGCTGTTATTATTTTTTTAACTACAGATGTTCTTGATTCTACCACCAATAGCATTTAGCGTTTTTGATTCGTCGGACAGACCCATCTCATCAGTCGCCCTTGGCATACCGTAAACAACACACGATGCCTGATCTTGGGTAATGCAATAAACTTTATCATTATATTTTTTAAGTGCTTGTACTCCATCTGCACCATCTTTACCCATACCAGTTAGAATCACCGATAATACAGGACCAGTAAAGGTTGACGCAACCGACTGAAAAAGAACATCTACTGAAGGTCGACATCCCTGCACCTTTTCAGTATTGGTTAGTTGGGTTTTCAAGCCACCGTTACCATGTTTTTTTACAGTTAAGTGTACACCACCAGGGGCAATCAGTATATCATTGGGTTTTACTATATAGTTATCTTCAGCAACTGTGACAGTCCGTCCGGTGGCTTTGGTAATCTGAGTTGCCAGGGAATTGACAAAAAGTGGTGGCATATGCTGCACAATCATAATTGGAATATCCAATTCGCTACCAATATCAACAAGTACCTTGTTTAGAGCCACCGGGCCACCAGTTGAGGAGCCGATAAGTACCAGTTTTGGGTTTAAGCTACTGGCTGAAACTTTGTTTTTTGGTTGAACTGCAGCTTTTGCTGCTGGTATGGGTTTGGCTGCTACTGGTTTTTGAACTGGAGTTCTGCTAACACGGCTTGGAGCTGGGCTCCTACTTATTTTTTTCTCCCTAATTATCTGAAATATAGGGCTTAATGCCTCTTGCAGAGCTTTTTTGGATAGATCAACATTTTTCTCAAGGGGTTTTGTGACAAACTCCATCGCCCCTACCTGTAGACACTCCATAACAATGGTAGCACTTGTGCGCGATGTGGCACTAACCATTATCACTACCATTTTTGGGTAGAGTCTTCTCATGCTTCGGAGTGCTGTAAGGCCATCCATAACTGGCATTTCAACATCAAGGAGCACCACATCAATAGGTACTTTAGAGTTTGCAAGTTTATCTAATGCAATCTGACCATTTGCGGCAAATTCTGGTACCTCAATATTGGGGATGGCCGTTACCGATTTTTTCATTATCATTCGGTAGAGCGTTGAGTCATCAACCACCATAACTTGTAGTGGTCTATCTTGGGATTTGTTGAGCATGGTTATCCTTGGTCAAAATATTTTTATTAATGGCAACGAAAGCCACAGATTATGTTTGGTTGAGGTTAATCATTGTTCTCATTTGTATCAATTCCAAAGATACTTGCCATATTCAACAGTACCAATAGATTTTCTTTAAACTCCACCACGCCCTCAACAAAATCGGCAGAAATACCTTTGAGGTTGGCAGGGGCTGGCATTATCTCTTCTCTGGAGAGTTCGTGAACATCACCCAACTGATCAACCATCATACCAACAGGGTCTTCCCATTGGCATTTGTCTGCCGATGCTTTGTTTAAACGTAAAACCTCATCATGGGTTTTTAAAATTACGTTAAATGGTCTTATGGGCTGCCCATCTTGTCCTTTAATGACATTGTCAGCATCGTCCCAACCCAAGCGTTGCTTCAGGTCATACAGGGTGATGATTTTACCACGAATGTTCAGCATACCCCGAATGAATGGAGGTGCGCCAGGAATTGGGGTAACAACCTTGGAGCGGTTGATCTCTCGTATGAGTATAATATCGATTCCCAAATGGAAATCACCTAGAATAAAAGTACTAACAAGCATTGGCAGTTTTCTCTCATTTCAAGTTGACGGTTATTACCGTCAGGTTAACCTGGTATCGGCAGGGGCAGTATGTAAAGTTCTGCTCTATCTAGCGACCATAGGTTTAAAAGGGTGTCCCGTCTTGAAAAGTAAATGAGTCAAAAAAATCATAATCATATCCGTTGTAGCGTTGCCAAAGTTTTAACCAAACTATCTTTATCCATGGCAGGTACACAACCAATAATACCAGCTTGACTACAACGTACCTCCAAATCAGCAGAGGTTGAAGAAGATGTAGCAATAACAGGTATATCAGAATTTTGCGTACTGTTAACCTCTCTAACAAGTTCAAAACCATCCATGATCGGCATGTTGATATCTGTGACCAGGAGGTCAAAATGATTATTACCCAGTTGTTCCATGGCCTGTTTACCATCTCCTGCAAGGCTAACATCAAAGCCCTCTTGGCTTAGAAACGAGCTGGTCAATAGCTGTAAGAACGGTGTGTCATCAACCACTAGAGCCTTAAGACCGTTACAGTCAATAGATGGGGTCTGGGAAACTGGTACACCTGCCATCTCAAACAGAGCCTGAATATCTGGGAATAGAACAACACGATCTTGAATCCATGAAGAGCCAAACAGACCTTTCATCAATACAGTATCGAGGTCCAGGTCAATGGATATAGTTAAAGAGTCGACAATTCTGGAGAATACAAGCCCCACCTGGACATCTGGCATATTGGGGATGAGCATGTAAAGATCTTTACTATCCTCTTCCTTATTACCACTCTCACTATTTTCACTGTTAATAGCTGTTTTACCAAGTTCTAATGCCTCTTTTTTCTTCTTGGTAGGCATATCAATAAGATGTTCTGGGAATACAATACGGTAGGTGATATCTCCATAATGGACATAAGGTTGACCGTTAATAGTCTCAATACTATCTTTTTGAAATTTACCAACACGACGCACCATGTTGTTGACAATACCCATGAACAGACCGTTGCCAGTCTCCAACAATATAATGTTCTGCATCTCTTTTAATGCGGCTCGGCGATCATTCTCCATATTATTGCGAATGGCCTGTTCAACATTACCAAAATTGATGTTGGCCTTCTCCATTATACCTGCATAGTCGATAATAAGGGCAACACTGCCATCACCGAGAATTGTAGTTGCAGAGAAACGTGGATTGTCTTTGAGGACAGCAGGTAGTGGTTTCACCACAATCTCTTCACGATCCAATATCTCATCCACAACCATACCAAATTCATTGCCACCAACGTTGATAACAACTATGCGAACCACCTGTTCATCGTCATCATCATCTTCTAGCTTTTCTTCTTTAACCTTATTTTTGTTTTTATTCTCTTCAGCGGTTAGTTTGGTTATCCAATGGGGTCCTTGAGTCTCCTCATCGTGAGGAATATCTAAAACTTCTGATAAATCCATGAGGGGCAGCAAAATGTTGCGTAGTCTCAGAACAGGGGCGTTACCAACCATTTGAATCCGTTCATTCAATTCGGACCCCACAATATGGACAACCTCAACCAGACCAATTTCAGGAATTGAAAAACGTTGACCAGCAACCATGATGGTCATGGATGGAATGATAGCTAGAGTCAAAGGTAGCTTTAAAACCACACTTGTGCCTTTACCAACATCAGAGGATATGTGGACTGTTCCACGCATCTTTTCAATGTTGGTACGAACAACATCCATACCCACACCACGACCTGAAACATCAGAAACCTGCTTGGCAGTAGAAAAACCGGGAGCAAAGATCAAGGCCAGGATATCCTCCTTACCCATGTTTTCAGACTCTTTTTCAGTGATAATGCCCTTTTCAATGGCCTTTTGCATGATGATCATCTGGTCGATACCAGCACCGTCATCAGTGAGGGCAATGTTGATCATTCCCTCTTCATGATAGGCGGCCAACTCAACCTGCCCAGCTTCCGGTTTGCCATCGGCAACACGGTCTTTGGGTGATTCAATAGCATGGTCAGCAACATTACGGATCATATGGGTCAGTGGGTCGGATAGATGCTCAATCATCGATTTATCCAACTCAACATCACCACCACGTAGTGAAAGATCGATCTTTTTGCCCAGCTTTTTGGCAAGATCCCGTACAATACGGGGAAACTTGTTAAATACCGAACTGACCTGTTGCATCCTTGCCTGCATAACCTTTTCCTGCATACGACTGGTTACAGAGTCAAGGTTTTGGATCAGTGGTTGCACCTGGGGCGATAGGCTTTCAGAGGCATCAACCGCACGGGTAAGCTGATTACGGGTCAGTACCAACTCACCTGCCATGTTGATTAGCTCATCAAGCAAGGTAACACTGACTCGAAGGGTCTCTTCAAGTACCGGTTTACCCCCTTTGGCTGATCCTGAACCGCTTTTTTTGCTACTTCCACCTGACTTATCAGCAGTTTTTACAGGTTTAAGTAGTCGAGGTCCAGATTTCTTTTCTCCAGTGGTCTCCGCAACCAAACCACCAGAAACATAATTGCTAACCATGGATTCTGGTATAGGCATAACGCT
>JADFZS010000003.1 GCA_015232405.1 Magnetococcales bacterium
CAGATTATTTTTTAAGGATTGGTATTTTTTCTTAGAGAAATCTATAACTAGGGGATTGGTACATTGAAAAATACTCTTTCTATTCGCCCTTCCCTTATGCTAGAAATAGTGGCAGCTGCCGTATATGTTTTTTTGTTTTTATATTCTTCTATATCACATAGTTACGACCTTCTTTCAGAGCACCCTTTGTACCGTCAGTATCATTTTGACAACCGTCCGCAAACAGTTCATATCGGTATTCAACCCCTGTGGCTTTCTGGTAGCCTGATTACCGAAGTGATGCGTCGTGACTCTATTTTAAAACGGGAATTGAATAAAATTGGCATGAAGGTCCGTTTTCATAGCTTTTTGAAAGGGACCGATGTCAACCATTTCTTACTGCGAGGAGATCTAGCCGCTGGGGTTGGTGGTGATATGCCTACTGTTCTGGCCTGTGCTAAAGGACAGGTACGGGTTGTCTCCATTATGGACCTTAATTTTACCACTGTAGTATCCAGCCAGCCCACAACATTGCAGGATTTATCTGGAAAGACCATAGGCTATGCTTTTGGCTCCAATGCCCATTACTCCCTCCTAAAAGCCCTTTCGGCTGTTGAGCTAACCGAGGATGATGTGCGCCTGATAGCAATGGATGTGAACCAAATGCCAAACGCTCTGGCTAATGGTGACATCGATGCCTTTTCAGCCTGGGAACCAACCCCAACTGCTGCATTGAACACAGTGGAGGGGGCTGCGGTTGTAAGTCGTAGTCTATCATCAGGTTATCTCTATTTCCGGGCCGATTTTCTTAAACGATCACCCCAAGCAGCAAATGCTCTTCTTGCGTCACAAATTCGTGCCTTGGTTTGGATCAAAAAATCATTGAGCAATCTGGAAAAAGCGAGCCAGTGGGCTATTGATGCAGGAAAAGAAATGGCTCCAGACACACCACAGCTAAAGCTAGAAACATACACTGCCTCGGCTCGGGAAGCATTGAGCCATGTTACCTCCATCCCTATTATTCCCAATAGTGATTTTTCTGCGGATGGGCGCATGGCCCAAGCTGTATCCTTTCTTAATAAACTGGGAAAAACTCCCCGTGGTTTTTCCTGGAAAGATATTAACACCTGTCTTGACGGCGAAACCCTACCCAACCTTCTTAAAAAACTAAATCCTCACCTCCAGCCAGCCTTTTTTCCGGGGAGGGATTGATGACTCTTCCCGAAAAGAACAAATTTTATAAATTTCAAAAGCCGAAACGAAGTATTCGCACCCGTATGATACTTTGGTTTGCGTTAATGTTCTCTTTGTTGGTGTTGACTATAGTTGGAGTTCTCACTGCTGGATTTCCAGTTTTAGGAGTGCAAGGATCTTTAGAGCGAGAACGTTTTCAAGCATTTAGACATCTCAATCAGATTGCCGACTTAAAAAAACGGGAAATTATCCACTGGCTGGAGGAACGGGTTGCCGATATTCGTATAATTGCCAAAGACCCAAGATTGATGGGCATGACCATCACTTTAGTGGAAGGAAAGGAAACCTCTACAGCAGATATTAAAGATCTTAATAAATTCTTTCAACAAGCCCAGGATACCTTTGGGAAGTATGGTGGATTTCAACTATTGGATGCCGCCGATGGTAAAGTGCTTTTTTCAATGGGTGAGGAGCAAAGTGAAAATTTAAAAAACCATAACCTTATTGCCTCTGCCCTGCTGACACCAGATGCAGTTATTGATGATGTTATAGGAAAATCAAAGGACAAACCATCTCAATTCTACATCGCTCACGCTATTTTAAATGAGGAAGAGAGACCAGTAGCTATCCTTGTGGTTGGAATAATGGTTGATAAAATTCTACCCAGATTCCTACATACAGGAAAAGGTCTGGGGCAAACAGGTGAGGCACTGCTTATAAACGAAAGAAGGCAAATTCTCACCTTTCTAAAACACTCCCTACCAGATGGATCCAAGGCGGAACCCCTTATATATAGGATACAGGCCCTTCCTGCTCGCTTGGCGGCTTTAGGTGGTGAGGGAATGGTTGAGAGCGAAGACTATAGGGGAACGGAGGTTTTAGCCGCTTTTAGGCATATCCGTCTAAATGCTGAGTGGGGCTGGGGCTTGGTGGTTAAAATTGACAAAGCTGAACTATTTGCTCCCATGAAACGGGAAGTTCGCTCCGCCCTACTTGTTAGCCTTTTTGGAATCACCATTCTACTGCTTTTGACATTTCTCCTTTCAAAACGTTTGACAGATCCCCTGCGCCACCTAAGTAACGCTTCCAGCCGTCTGGCCGATGGAGATCTAACCACCCGGTCAGGGCTTAGAGGTGGCGATGAAATTGGCTTTCTCGGCCGCGCTTTTGATGAAATGGCCGAAACCATCCAAAAGTCCATGGTGTTAAGTGAGGCAAAACATCGCACACTTGTTGAAGAAACTACCGCAGTAGTCTGGACCACTGACGCTAATGGCGGATTTATAAATCCCCAAGATTCTTGGGCTGAATTTACAGGCCAACCGTGGGAACAACATAAAGGTTACGGATGGGTCGAGATGATCCATCCAGACGATAGGGAAACTATTAAAACTATCTGGGCAGAAGCTTTAAAAAAATGCACTACCTACAAGTCAGAGGGGCGTGTTTGGTCAGCGGTTAATGAGGAATATCGTTATTTCCTGGCTCGCGCTGTGCCATTGCTGGATGCCAACGGCATTGTGTTGGAGTGGATCGGCACCATTTCTGATACCACCGACCGCAAACAGGCAGAAGAATCTCTACAAAAATCAAATTCCCTGCTTACTTCAATAATAGAAAGCCCAGAAAGTGTGATCATGTTCGCATTGGACAAGAGTTACAACTATTTGAGCTATAACAAGGCTCACGTTAGGACGATGAAACTTGTTTATGATGCTGACATTGAAATTGGTAAAAATATCCTATCTTACATACCAGTTGATGATGACCGTTTGAAGGCTGAAAATAATTATATCCGTGTTTTAAAAGGTGAACGATTTGTCGAAATTCAGGAATATGGTTTATCGAACAATCGATCTTGGTATGAGTTGATTTTCAACCCGATTATTAATACCTCAAAAGAAATAACAGGTTTTACTGTCTATGTAACAGACATCACCGAACGCAAACAACTAGAAGAAAAACTCCGCCAAGCCCAAAAACTGGAGGCCATCGGTACTCTTGCTGGAGGTGTTGCCCATGACTTCAACAACATATTGGGAATTATTTCTGGCAACGCAGAGCTGGCTGCTCTTGGAGTAAGCAACACCCACGATGCAACAAAGAACATTCTTGAAGCCTCAAATCGAGGAGCAGAGTTGGTCAAGCAACTTTTAACAATTGGTCGTCGCACCCAAACAGCAAAGAAGCTGTTAGACCCTGAGATAATGATCAATGAAGTGCTAAAATTGATGCGCTCAACCTTGCCCACTAGTATTGAGATTCGTGACTCAATTAAAGGGCGAGGTAATAAGGTTTTCATGGACCCCACTCATTTACATCAGGTATTGATCAACCTTTTATCCAATGCGGGCCAAGCCATGGGAGAAGATGGGGGAGAACTTGAAGTTACTTTAGAACCCATAACTCTCTCGCAAAAGGAATCTATACAGATCAACACTTCACACGGTGACTATCTCCAGCTTACAGTACGAGACACAGGTCCTGGCATATCGGATGATATAAAAGAGCATATTTTTGAACCTTTTTTTACCACAAAAGAACAGGGTAAAGGGACTGGCCTTGGTCTTTCAGTTGTCCATAGCTCTCTGAAAGCATGTGGTGGTGCAATTCAATTAAATAGCACCCTTGGAAAAGGTAGCGAGTTTATTGTCCATTTACCTATTTCAGAAATTCCTAACGAAACCCAATCTGATACAATTAATAACAGCACACTTGAAAAGGGAACGGGGCGGATTTTATTTGTTGATGATGAGTCGGGTCTTGTTAAGATTGGCGTTGATATGCTCAAGGCAATGGGATATTCAGCTATTGGCGAAACAGACCCTCATGCAGCGATCAAGATATTCA
This sequence comes from Magnetococcales bacterium, assembly GCA_015232405.1. GTDB lineage: Bacteria > Pseudomonadota > Magnetococcia > Magnetococcales > JADFYX01. Next base: position 4,024 of record JADFZS010000003.1, read on the forward strand.
TGGAAAATCCAGGTTCCTTTGATGCAATAATTACCGACCAGGTGATGCCAGGGTTGGCAGGCAACGAACTTGCGTCTCTAATCTTAGAAGAGAGACCGGATATTCCAATCTTTCTATGCACAGGTTACAGCGAAAAAATTACCGAGAAGAATGGGGCTGAAATTGGATTAAAAGGATACTTCATTAAACCAGTTTCAATGATAGATCTTTCTAAAGCTTTGAAAGAGGCAATCAATTAAAAAGAAACCAAGAACTCTATAAAAACTCCTCTTAAGGCGAGAAAGTTATCCCATCACAACCCTGTTGAAGTTGAGGAGGGAGTTATCCTTACTGTTTATACAAAAAAGCCAGAAAAATTATAAAAAAAAGTTTCAAAGATGGATTAACGAAAGACAAATCAGCTTTTTTTGGTTCTGTTAACCAATCGGGCCGCAAGTATTGCTGCCAATCGATAGAAAATTATAACTCCAGCTTCAGGATTGTTCTCGCACAAAGAAAACAGTTCCTCCCCATCAACTATGAACATCTTGCAGTTCTTTACACTTGAGACTTCCGCTGATGGATTTTCCCCCAATAACCAACCAACTTCGCCAAACACTTCATTGTTCATGGTGCTAATATCCAGCTTTTTCCAGAGGTTATAGTCTGCCATATTTTTTTTAACTATAACATCACCTTCCATCAGCAAATACAGATCACGAATCACTACACCCTTATTGCCATCTTCAGATAATATGACCTCTCCATCAGAAAATTCAGCTAAACTGGTGAAGCTAGCAATAGTTTCGATGATGTCATCATCCAAACCATTGAATAGATCTGTTCTTTTTAATTCTGCTGTAGGAACCATCGAATTGCACCTTTTTTGAGTATTTATCAGGAGCGTACATTTTAGACCAATATAGAGGCAAATAACTAAACTTACTAGATATACCTAGTCAACATGAATATTTTTCTGTTTAGTCAAGCTGGAGTGATTTAGTAGAATTCTGGTACTTCAACTTTTAAAAAGGTTCTTTTTAGTAAAAGAATTACCACTAATTGTTATTCCAGAAGATACGACACTGGATGGCAATAATTTGCAAAAGTTAATTATATTGATTATGTGTAAAACGGGTTACACATATTTGGTGGTTAAAATTATAAATGATTTGACAAAAGAATTTTGCAGATATTACAGGGGTTGATTAACACCCCCAGTAATATCTAGCAGTTTTTTTTCGAGATCTTGCAAAGAAACGGGCTTTTTGAACACATGTACTTTCTTGGGAAGCCCTCCCTTTTGTTTGATGCTTTCATGGTCAAGAGAGGTAACTGCTATGATGTGCATATTGTTGTAAGTATCAATCTTACTCAATTTGTGAATCATCTTAATTCCATCAAGTTCCGGCATCATCAGGTCGGTGATTATGATGTCCGGCTTTTCATTCCCAACTTGCAGAAGCCCTTCTACTCCATTTGTAGCTTTTATTATTTTCGCAGGTAATTTCCATTCTTCAATATTTGAACTATACACATCCATTAAAGTTGCTTCATCTTCAACTAGAAGAATCTTATACTCTGCTGGTTTAATTGAGTGGCAGACAAGTCGGTTCCGCCCCCCTTCTTTGGCTTTATACAGGTTTTCATCTGCGACTTTAATCACATCTTCTGGTGTACTATCCAAAGATGGTATCAGAGAAACAGCACCAAGACTAAAAGTGATGTGATCTGCCACCATAGAATGGGCATGAGGGATTTGAAGTGAAGCAACATTGTTTCTGATCATTTCACCAACAGTATTAACTCCAACCGTATCCGTGTCTTGTAGTACACAAACAAACTCCTCACCTCCATACCTTGCCATAAAATCTGAGGGCCGCCTTTTGGAATCAATTAATGCTCTGGCTATTTGTTTCAGACATTTATCTCCTGAAGTGTGACCATAATTATCGTTGTAATGCTTGAAATAATCTACATCCATCAAAATGATCGAAATAGGTGATTGTGACCGGATGGCACTATACCAAGTTTGTTTTAGATATTCATCAAATTTGCGTCGATTTGGAATCCCGGTCAAACCATCTTTATCAGACAATTCCTGAAGAAGATCTCGCTGTTTTTTTAATTCTAGATGGATTTTTACCCTGAGTTTGAGGATAGCTGGTCTTGCAGGTTTTGTTATGTAATCGACTGCACCAATATTTAACCCTCGGGTTTCATTTACCTCTTCTTTTTGAGCTGTAACAAATATCACAGGTATTCCTGCGGTAGCTCTGTCTGCTTTAAGCTTTTCACACACCTCATATCCATCCATCTCAGGCATTTTGACATCCAACAGAATGAGATCGATTGTTTGAGATAAAACTATTTTAAGAGCACTTTTACCACTGGTGGCAATTATGATTTTATAATCATCTTCAAGAATTGCAGACAACGCCTTTATATTGCCGGGGACATCATCAACAATTAAAATTTTTTTATCTGCTGTAATTGAAGTCATGATACATTTCCCCCTAAATCAATGTTTAGCAACCTAACTATTGACATCAATATAGTTTCTGCACTCTAAAAACCGAGCATATCGGAACTTCTAATTCCGGGTTAATTCCATGAGTTCCAGGATTTGCGCGCTAGAAAGACAATCTCTTAACAACTTCTAACATTAGACCCAAGCACAACCATCAAATAACTTTGAGCACAGCTGACAACCACTTAATGATACAGAGTCAAAATCGTTGTTAAGTTATAGTCAGCTAATTTCAATTATTTGTAAAGAATTTTTTATGTCAAAACAAGCTATTGTTTTAGCTAAAATAGTTTCTCAACACATAACACAAATTGCTAGTTGCTGTTTGCGATTTTATAACAGTTAGAATCATGTATAAATATAAAGATATAAAATAACTTGTGTTAATTTTACAGCTATATGCCGTATATTAGCTTTAAAGAAAGATACGAAACCCTACCCAATTGCAACTTCCTTTATGATTCATTGATAAACCATCAAAGAGTTGCAACGAAAGCTTGTTGTGTCAGTTGAGATGAAACTGATAAGGAAATAATTGTGGTCTTTATTTATGGAGCCTTTTTGCACCTAACCAAGATGGAATTCACACTCTTCTACCTCTATAAACCCATAACAAGCACTCCACCCCTACCCTATTAGGTTCCACAATACAGCCATCCGTTCAGCTACACCATAAACCCAGAGCAGCTAGGCAAGTTCTAAAACAAAGTAAAAACCACATACTTAGTTAAGTGAATATAACCAGAACCACTTACACCAATTTATGTGAAGTCACATGAGCTTAAACTATTGTAACCGTAGCTTTTGCCCCAAGTGCATGAAAAATACGCTATAGCAGATCTACACCAACCCAGAAATTTCCTAGTTAAAAGAGGTAGATCGATTACGTCCCCATGAATGGACAGGAAGCCTCTAGGAAATGACTAATCTATAACTAAAGCTGAAGAGAAAAAAGCGTCCAATAAGTCCTTTACCAAGCGGACCAAGCCCAAAACAACAGTTAAATATACTGCCATGGGGACTCCATGAATCTATAGGATAATTTCCTTAACTTAGCGCCATTCATATATGTCCCCGGAACTCAGTTTTTATGGGTCACTATTTTTGGCAGCTTTATTTGCATGGAAAACTCTCAAGCATTGCCTCAGTTACACAAAAAGGAGCTTTTAATAGAGTGGTCTTTGGGTTTTTTGCTGACCATTTCAAAAAATGTACTTTAAGTTGATTAGATATTGTATCTTCAGGCATGCAAACTCCATCAATTCCTTTGTCAGCAATACCTTCCAGATAACCAAAACAGAGACCAAGACCATAGGTACTGTGGCTATTACATTTCTCTACAAGGTCTATGCAGAGTTTAAATGTAGCTTCGGCATTTTTATGAGTTGCTAATTGTAGGAAAATGCAGATTATCGTTGTTGCGATAGTGAGGAATAGTTTTTTCAACATTTTACGCCCCAAGATAGAGTCTGGCGACTTTCCAGGTTGGAAAGCCGCCGGGCGTTTCAAAACCGCATAGTAGTAACGGCAGGCCGCTTTTCCCTTACGGGTATTGCATGACGACCCCCGCCCGGCAGCACAAAGCTACCGAATAAGAATATTAACCAAGGCTGACGGGCATGGAGCCGCTACTATGGGTTTTGAAGCCCAACTTAATCCTAGCCCTATACAACACTATAAGTAAAAGCTAAAGCCTTGGTTATTTAATATATATTTCTAATTGAAGTTAGAAGTGGTAGTTCTAACTTGGAAACATCATTCAAAACCCCCTGATAGTACTAACTTAACAAGTCGTTGTGGTCCTAAGGCTTGTTTGTCAACATAACATTTAAAAGAGTGTATTAACAATATATTACACTGTTTTATTTATATATCATTCACATTATAGATGCGTCCATGGGAATTTACAGGGAGTTTCGGTGGAAGTATATTTAACTGTTATTTCTGGGCCGGACGGGGACAGGGGCCAGAATAGGCTGATATACTGACTTAGCGAAAAAGAGCGGTTTTCATCAGGGCCAGGGGCGATATGAAATGCACCAAAAAAAAGGCCGGATATATGTCTGCAATCACGAGCCTAAATTGTCAAAAAAAGGAAATTATCTTCTTTCAACGAGAGGTGTGTTCATATATGTCCTCGGAAATTGGAACGGATCTTCAAACTTGACGAAGCAATGCCATAAAATCTACCAATATTTCAATCCTGAATTTTACAGAACCTGACTGGGCGGGACAGTTTTCTGGCTTTTCCCTGACTGACTGCTTTTTTAAGCCAGTTATTCATCTGCGGCTTTGAGATCTCTAATCTTGCTGATAATTCTTGAGCTGTAATTGGTTCATCAATTTGATTGATTATAACTGGCAATACAGCTTCAAAAATTGCCTCTGCTGGTGTTTTGTTAGAGCTAGTTTCTAACTTAGGTTCAGTAGGGCAAGTTACAGCTTTATCAGCTTTTTTTTGTTTTTCGTTTTGTGGGGAAGATTGATTTTGGAAATCAAAGAGACTCAGATTCTTTTTTTTGCTTTCTTGTATGTGTGTTGAGGAAATGGTGGCAAGTTGTTGGTTCAGGCTTGATTCAAAAGTGATTTCAGGCCACTCAATAGCACCTAAATCAATAAGTTTATGATTACCAGACGGGGCATTGTTCCCAGGTCGTACAAAAACAGTTATAGAGGTTTCTCTTCTTAATTCTTCCTCAGCTCCAGCCCAAGTTCCACCTTTTTTGTATTCTGCACTGACGACAAGAGCGTAATCTGCTAAAGCATAAATAAACTTATTCCTGCCCATTGCAGTTCCAACCGAAAAACGGGCATTGGGGTGAAATGGAGATATTAAAAGCATCCTACCGTCTGCTATAGCTTGACGAGTCTTTCGTACAATACTTTTTTGAAGTAGGTTTTCAGCAAGAACTCCTATAGTTACTCCACCAGTATCAAGTGCTGTTGTCATAGCAATTTGGTCTACGCCACGCGCGCCACCTGAAACAATTGGCATTTTATTGTTAACACAGAGCTTGGCTATTTTATGTGTAAACTCTTCGCCTTCAGTATCTACATTTCTTGATCCAACTATAGCAACACCACCCCCTAGAAGGAGAGAACGGTCACCAGCTCCAAAAAGAAGTGGGGGGGCTTTTTCTTTCAAATGTGTTTTGTAACGTCTGGGATAATCATTGTCGCTTCTACTAATGACCCATATACCATTTCTTTGCCACTCCTCTATGGCAAAACCAAGCTGAACTCCTCTATTTAACAGGGCAGTCAAACGTTCTTTATCACACCCTGCACCGGTTGCTGCTAAATCAATATTTTCATGATCTAGCAGATCTTTAGGACGCATTGTTTCCTTAATCAACCAACGAACAAGAGCGGAATATTCACCTTGTGTAAGTGGTTTTACTGAACGATCTTTTCCAAGTATACCACAGAGTAATATTATAGCTTTTGTATCATCTGTTATAAAATCATCAGCCATCAATCCATCCTTGGGGAGTTCAGAGATAATGCCAGAGGATAAACTGCCTCAGCACCAGTTTGCCTTAATAAAGCTGATACTACGGTAAAAGTCCATCTAGAATTAACAATGTCATCAATCAAAAGACAAGGACTATACTCTTTTTGTTCAAGGTTTATTCTAAAAACACCATCTAAATTAAGGGCTTGCTTGGAACTATTCTCCATAAATTTCTGCTGTTTGTTTTTAGCAATTTTTTCAACGCATGGTATAAAAGGAAGGTTGATGGCGTTTGCTAGACGCTCTGCAAAATTTGGAACATGTTCAGGATGGTTTGTTGATGGAATGCACGTTACCCATTTAGGTGCAGGTGTTGGATTCCACTTAGAGATCATCTCTACACATGCATCTACAAGCTCATCAGAAAAATGTTTGGAGTTATACTTTCCGTCGACGACAAGTTGTCCCCATCCTGCATCACGCCACAAACTAAGCGCTTGCCCTTCAGAAGCTCTTAGATCAGCTTTGATTTTCCCAGAGAAACCATAAGTTGACATTGTGGTGCGGTGAGGCCATTGTTTGCAAGGTGGTATTGGTTGATAGCTTCTGCGTAGAAAAATTGCTGCTCTATTTGCTAAGTCAGCATCATATTGTTCTGGCAAAAGTAGTCCAGGGTTACAGTTTCTGCATTTACCACAGTTTTTAGACTGTGGGTCATCCAACGCATTGATTAAAAATGCCATCAAGCAATCCTGTTGCTCCATATACTCTTGCATCTGTTTTTGTTCTTCCTTGCGAATTTTTTTGATACCATTCACATAATCAGCATTGATGCTGAAATCAGATGCAGCTGGGGTCGCATGCCATTTCTTGTTGAGGTAAACAATCGGTGATGGTGACTCTACAGTTAGAAATTTAATCGTCTTTTCAATTTTGGATTTGCTAAGATTTAATTTGCTCAGGAGAGAGTATATCGACATGCCTTCATCAGAGTCATTCAAAGCTGAAAGCAATGCAGAAATATGTTGCTGTGGTGGAAAAGCCTCCCGAATAAAAAAATCTGCAATGTTGTCATCTTCTTCACCACAAAGCAGAATCCCGTATGCTTCATCTATTGCACGACCAGCACGACCAACCTGCTGGTAATAATGCACAACTGATGATGGTCTTTGAAAATGGATTACAAATCCCAAGTCAGGTTTGTCAAAGCCCATGCCAAGAGCTATAGTAGCTACCAGAACTTTCAAATCATTATTCAGAAGTTGTTGCTCCAAATCCTCTCTAACAGAAAAACCAAATTCAGGGTTTTCAATACCTGCGTGATATGCTTTTGCATTAATTTCATTATCTACAAGCCATTTCGTCAGTCGCTCCGAATCTCGTTGTGTGAGAGTATAGATTATTCCACTACCAGCAAGATCAGGAATTATTTGTGCTAACCACGCCATTCTTGCCGCTGGACTAGGCATATTAATATTTTGCAGTTTGAGGCTACTACGCACTAAAGAGCCTCTGACAACTTCAATATCAGCACCTAATTGCGATATAATGTCTTGTACAACCCTGTTGTTTGCAGTTGCAGTGGTCGCTAGAATGGGAGTATTTGCAGGCATAGCCTTTAGTACTCGCGCTATGCGTCTGTAGTCTGGCCTGAAATCATGTCCCCAATCAGATATACAATGAGCTTCATCAATTACAAAAACACCTATTCTATTAGCAATTATTGGAAATACATTTTCCTTAAACTCTTTGTTTTCAAGATGTTCAGGAGAGATCAGCATCAAATCAATTCTATTAGAATGCAGGTCATTGGTTATTTGCTCCCAATCATCTCTGTTAGTACTGTTCATTGTTTGAGCATTAAGACCAATACGTTTTGCAGCTTCACGTTGATTACGCATTAGTGATAATAAAGGTGAAATTATCACAGTTGGGCCAGCACCTTGTTGACGCATGATTTTGGTAGCCAAAAAATAGACCATGCTTTTTCCCCATCCGGTACTCTGAACTACGAGCATTCGTTTTCGAGCTAGAAGCCTTTCAATGCTCTCCCATTGACCTTCCCGAAAATTTGCTACTCGATTACCAATGGCTGTTCTTAAGAACTGTAGGGTACGATTTCTCATAATGATTATTTTCCACAAAAAAGTGTGCTCAGTTGTTTTATCTTTCATGTACGAATACAGATTAGGGGAGTTCCGGTGGAGTTCCGTTGACAGTTTATTCAACTCTCCTCCCTGTATTTCCGAAAGTACCAATGACAACCACTTAATTATTTAATACCCAAATTATTATAGTGCCTTGACTAACTATAATCTATATTTAATTAAAAAGTGATTATTCAAAGCTAGCTAGAGTTGTGGTTTAAGGAGTTACTCAACACATACCACAAAGTGATTGTCGTTGAATGAAAGAGTATTTCAGTTAGGATTTTGCGCAAAAAAAAAGGGACCCAAAAATATTGAGTCCCTTCTGTATGGTGAGCCGTGAAAGATTCGAACTTTCGACCCGCTGATTAAAAGTCAACTGCTCTACCAACTGAGCTAACGGCCCTTTTGTCTCATCGCTGAGAGGTTGGGAATCTACCAAATTTACTTTTAAAAGGGAATGATCTATTTTTAAAATATTGAATTTATTTTTTTACAAGCCTCTTGACAGCTTATAAACAACCATCTACGCTGGATGTATTATGAATAATTCAATTGTCCATTTCTCAATCCTGGCTGTGCTAAATCGCGTTTGGAAAAACGTGCTGATGGCCCGTGGGCTTTGGGGGTGGATGATCTGAACTGTTTTTAATCATTGATTGTCGCTTTTCCAAGGCCCTGGGTATCTACTCAGGGCCTTTTTTTTCATCCAGGACGGATTTAGAACAATGACAGTTTTATTGGCGTTTATCAGCGTAGTTTTTATCTGGGGAACCACTCCGTTGGCTCTACAGTGGAGTATTGACCATATCAATTTTCTCTTCGCTGTGATGGCCCGTATGGTCCTGGGACTTACTATCTGTTTGGTCGCCTATGGAGTCACCAATAGCAAAATCCCCCTGCACAAAAAGGCTATATTTACCTATATCGCTGGTGGTGTTGGAATTTTTGGTGCAATGACCATAACCTACTGGGCTGCGCAGTTTATCCCATCGGGTTGGATATCGGTTATCTTCGGCCTTAGTACCATTATGACCGGAATTATGGCCTATTTCTGGTTAAACGAACCCTTTGGTCTGGAGCGTTGGGTTGGGCTGTTATTTGGTGTTTTTGGCTTGAGTATTATTTTTATTCAAGGAACAACTGCCGACTCCCAACAGACTGTATGGGGTATTGGGGCAATTTTACTATCAACTTTTATATATACAGTTAGCTCTGTTGCCGTTAAAAAATATGGCGGTTCAGTACCAGCTTTAGCCACAACAACAGGCTCTTTGGTGGTGGCTGTACCATGTTTTCTTGCGGTATGGATGGTAGATGGTGGGCAGATGCCACAACAGCTTTCACTCAAAGTTGCCACATCAATTATCTATCTCGGCATCATGGGCAGTGTTGTGGGTTTTGTCCTCTACTATTTTATTTTACAAAATATGGATGCCAGCAAAGCTATGTTGACAACACTACTGGCACCTGTTGTCGCCCTGTTTTTGGGTACAACACTAAATGGTGAAGTTGTAAATGGTAGAATTATTTTTGGTACAGGAATGATTTTAATGGGCCTAAGCGCCTATCAATGGGGAGGCGTTCTAGTTACTAGATTTAGCAAAACCCGAATTTAAATTTAAAACCGACCCCCGATATTTGGGGGTAGGTTTTTGCTCTGCTATTTAACTGTCATCTGTTTCAAGATATCAATGGTCGCTTTTTGAGCTTGCTCTATCTCCTTGGGTGATAGTTGCGAAGCGATAAAATCACGTACCTGACGCACCTCTTTTTGTCGCTCCTCTGGTACTACCTGCAAAGAGAGACTGATCCAGATGTAGGCTTTTTCTAAATTTTGCTCTACCCCCAAACCCTCAAAATAGAGAGCACCTAAGCTATATTGGGAACGGGGGTCCCCCTGCATTGCTGCTTTACCAAACCAGATGGCTGCCTCTTTGGGGTCTGGTGGCAGTGGACCCTCCCCTTGTAGGTATATTGTACCTAGATTGTGCTGCGCCAGCACCAGCCCCTGTTCCGCTGCTTTTCTAAACCAGCTAACCGCTGTATTAATATCTCTATTAACACCATGACCGTTTAGATACATGGCCCCCAAATTATGTTGCGCCTTGGGGTTACCCTCCTCCCCTAGAGTCTTGATCAGCTCTATCTCTTTATCAGTTAGGGCGGGGTTATCACTGTTCATAAAATTTACTCGCTTTATTCTTCTACAAATATATAATTTTTTCTCACAACGAACGGGGCTAATTTATAAAGCTTAAAGAGTGGCATAGCAAATATAATTATAAAATATTCTCTTTTATTACAAATTGATAGCATTAAAACCAAGAAAAAAGCAGCTCTAACCGCTTGCCAAAACGCGGTGGGAACTGCACCATATCAATTTTTATGGTCTTGGCACAATCAACTTGGAGCATACCACCCTGCCCCTTATATATTTCTGGTTTACCCTAAAGGATGGGCAGAGGAATGGGTTGGCTTTTTAAGTTTTTACAATCTAAAAAAAGTTAGGAGAGAAAAAATGGCAGCAGTTAGTGCACGGGTTAAGCTGGTTGAGGGCATTCAAATGTTGGGGGAGTCTGGCTCTGGTCATACAGTTGTAATGGATGCAGCCCAATCTGTTGGGGGTAGAAATATGGGTATACGCCCCATGGAGCTGCTTCTCATCGGTTTAGGAGGTTGTGCCAGCATTGATGTACTGAATATATTACGTAAGGGAAGACACGCTATTGCCGATTGTGTGGCGGAGATAAACGGCAAAAGGGCTGAAACTGAGCCGATGGTTTTCACAGAAATTACTGTACACTACACAATAACCGGAACCTCTATACCAGCCAAAGCAGTTGAGAGAGCAATTAAACTTTCTGAAGACAAATACTGCTCTGCCTCTGCCATGCTTGCTAAAACCGCTGAGATAAAATCGACATACGAAATAGTGGAGGCTTAACCATGGGCAAATGGTTTATATCGTCATTTTTCAAACTAACCCTACTTTTGGCAATCACATTTGTTGCACCGTTTGGCTCCACCAGCCATGCCATGGGTGTTGAGGAGAACACCCACTATGATATGATAATTCCCCCTGTGCCACAATCCGGGGGAAAACCAACCATCGTCGAGGTTTTTAATTTCAAATGTCCCCACTGTTACACACTCCACCATCAAATGGGCAAATGGACGGCAATTAATAGCAGTAGATACAACATACAATCTCTGCCTATTTTTTGGGGCAAGCAGACCGACATGCCATTAAGAGCTTATTTTGCTGCGGAATTTCTGGGTAAAGGGGACGAGATGAAAAGTGCAATTTTCAAAGCCCACTTTGATAACTCGGTAAATATCGAAAATATCGATGAGATTGGCTTTCTAGCCGAAGAGGTTGGTCTGGATCCTGAACAGTTTAAAAGCTATTTAGGCTCTTTTGGTGTTTCGACAAAGTTGGCCCAAGGCAATGAGCAACAGCACGATTTTGGCGTCAACTCAACACCAACCTTGGTGGTCAACGGCAAATATAGAGTCTCATTTGGTAAACATGCCGATGGAGATACAAAAAAACTGTTTAAAATAGTGGAGACACTTGCAGCAAAATGAAGCTAATTGTTCCCATCAAAATGGTCCCCAACCCAAACCTGCCAGTACGTTTAAGCCGGGATTCCAGCAAGCCACAACAGCCTGAGCTAGATGATATTCCCCTGGTAATCAACCCTTTTGATGAAAATGCTTTAGAAGAGGCTATATTATTAAAAGAGGCTGGTATTGCCTCCAACGTAACAGTTATATCTGTGGGTCCACAAAGTTGGGATGCTGAAATGCGTACTGCCCTGGCTTTAGGGGCAGATCGCGCTGTCCGTATCCCTTGCGATTTTCAGGTTTCACCCCTCACAATTGCAAAGTGTATCAAGGAGTTTTGTATTTTAGAGTCAGCCCAACTGGTTATATGTGGTCGCCAGGGGGTGGATGCAGATCGCTGTAGTGTCGGTCCCATGGTGGCGGCCTTGCTGGGATGGGGGCAAGGTACTTTTGTTTCTAACATGATAATAGAAAATGGGGTTGTAACTGTTACCAGAGAGGTTGACGGGGGAACCCAAGAGTTAACCCTACCATTGCCAGCTGTCATAACCTGCGACCTTAGCTTAAACACCCCAAGATACGCCAGCCTACCCAACATCATGTTAGCAAAACGTAAACCTTTACAGCAGCTCTCGGCCCAAGAGCTAGGTGTTGAGCTAGAGCCTGATTTGGAGATTATAAAATATCTAGAACCCCCTCCTCGTCCCCCTGTGGTAAGGCTTGATACTGTTGCAGATCTGGCAGACGTATTGTCTGAAAAGGGGTTTATCCAATGAATGTATTGCTGATAGTTGGTGACCGTTTAGGGGAGTATGACCCTCTTACAGCCAATGGAGTAACCGCCGGATTACACCTCGGTGAGGTAACAGCTCTTGCTGCCGGACCCAACAGCCAACAAAAATCAGAACAAGTGGCAAATATTTCAGGTGTCCAGCGGGTACTGGTCCCCACAAACCCTGTACTACAAACTCCAGGAGTGGAAAATTTAGCCCTGCTAATCAACAAACTCACCCCCTCTTATGATGTTATAATGGCTGTTACATCAACTTTTGGCAGCGATCTAATTCCCCGTTGTGCAGCCTTGGCAAACTGCTCACCTATTACCGGCATATCTGCAATTACCAAAGACCACACCCTATCACGACCGATAAATGCGGGAGCGGTGCTAGCTCAACTGGCCCTACCCAAAACCCCGGCTTTTTTAACTGTAAGACCAACAGCATTTCCCCCAGCTGGTCAAACAGCAACAAATGTAGAGATAATTGATCTGGAAGATAGCCTCACCGGCATGCTATCCCAGCACAAATCATTCACTCCATCTGCCAATATCCGCCCCGATCCGGTATCTGCCAAAATAGTTGTAGCTGGAGGTGGTGGTTTGCAGCAGGGTGGTAGTTTTGAGTTGGTGGAACAACTTGCTGACCACCTTAAAGCAGGTGTAGGAGCAAGCAGAACAGCGGTTGATATGGGTTTAGCTAGTAATGATTTACAGATAGGTCAAACAGGTCGTAGCATAGCCCCGGATCTTTATATAGGTCTGGGGATTTCCGGGGCTATACAACATTTGGCAGGAATAAAAGATGCCAGGATGATTGTCTCCATAAACAGCGACCCTAGTGCACCACTACATGGTGCTGCTGATTATGCCCTGACTGCCGATATTTTTTCAGCAGTCCCAGAACTGCTGAAAAAAATATAACGACACCAGAGTAGATTATCCTAGATTCGGAAGTTGGACGTATGTGAATGGCGCAACATACTGGTTTAGCTGCTGTAATTCAAAAAATCGAAGTCACCCAATGGGTGATGAGACTTTTTTGAATTATGGCAGATGAATCAAGAGGTTATGTCAGGTGCGTGCGTACAACTGCCGAATCTAGGATTATTTAAGCCAAGGGAACGCAGTACTGGAAAATGCTGTCCAGCGATCGTCAAGCTCACCTCGCACCTCTTCATATTCTCTTGCCCGCCAACCTATGGCAGCTCCAGCATATTTGATGGTGTCTACATCTTTGACCCCTTTGAGAAGTCCATCAATAAGGCCGGGCATAACCGAAACATCGTTCATTGTGCCCAACAAGCCTTGGAGACTTTTAAGGTGGGCATTAAACTCAGCCATACCGGAAGAGTCAAACATCGGTGAGAAAAAATCCGTCGCATAACGCAGTTTTTTACCTTCAATACGCAACTGGTGCAGCTCATCTATGCTCATCTCATTTTTATGTTCACCAGTCTGCAACACCTTGGTAACCCTTTTATTCAACACCTTGGCTGCGTAGATACGGATGGAGGTATTTAACTTGGCACGTACAGAGGCGGGAAGATCCTCTTGAAACCAGCCACAGTTTGTCAGCCAAAGATCAAAATCTTTAACAAATGTTTTATACCGCTCACCATCAAACAAGGCCCTGACCTTCACATAAGCCTCTTCTTTTTGCTTCAAGGCCAGCTCCATCAGTTTTTTCTCCCCTTCCGTTAAGGGAATTTTACCAGCCATTTGACTAAGACCTTCATCGATGAAAACATCCAGATCACGGGCTGGCCCCATTTCACTGGCTATCCAGCGCATTTCAGTACCCCATGGATCGGTTATCTCTCTGGGGATTGCCTTACGAAATAGCACCATGGTAGAGCGCATCCGGCGAAACGCCACTCTTACTTGATGGACACCTTCGATATCATCACCGACATAGGCAGTTTTGGCCCAACTTTTCATATATTCAAAATTGTGCCGTAAAATAACGCCAAAAGCTTCACTGATTGACTGTTTTGCAGTTATTGGAGCAGATTTGTTTTTCATAGGTTCGGTCATAAAAATAGCCTCATATTTTCCTAAAATACAGCAAATGTAAGCGTGTTAACGGCGTAACATATTGGTTTGTCAAGATTTGACAGAATAAATAACCACCTTGTTTATTTGTGTCAAGATTTTGTTCTAAGATATCAAATGAATAATTGGGTTTCGTAGTTAATTTATGTCATTTAAAACAAAGTCTCTTTTTTGTTAACAACCCGGATTTTAACTCTATTTTTAGTAAGTTGTCCAGCCACTACCAGTTGAGATACCCAAAAAAAGAGTTTCTTGGACCACCTGTTAATTTTAATACAGGGAACTTTTTCAACAAATCACACCACTTTTGTACGACATTTCTATAGACAATGATCAAAAAAAAGCATAGTATACGTGGGTTTTTGCTCTTGATATAACCGGGGTGGGTTTTACTTTCAACTATAAATCTTTATTTTTTCTTTATAATTTAAGAGCTTGTAATTAGATATATTTCTGGGATCTGCTGTGAATTAAGTAGCAATTGTATCCTTATCTATTTTGTATTATTTAATCGTAGGAGAGTAGCATGGCATCAAAAAAGAAGAAGACAACCGGTAGTGAGATTGTTCTCGGTCGTGGCAGTGAATCGGCACAACCATCCTCTCGTCCTCGTGTTAAAAAGATGAAGGAGAAGGATTACGAAGCAATTCTATATCCTAGCCTCAACATCGAACTTCTGAAAATGCAGAGCTGGATTAAAGAGAACGGCCATCGTCTAGTCTGTATTTTTGAAGGTCGTGACGCATCGGGTAAGGGTGGAACAATCAAACGTTTTATCGAGCATTTGAACCCACGTGGTTGCCGTGTTGTTGCTCTTGACAAACCTACAGATAAAGAGCGCACCCAGTGGTATTTCCAACGTTATGTACAACATCTACCATCTGCTGGTGAGATCGCCCTCTTTGACCGTAGCTGGTATAACCGTTCTGGTGTTGAGCGTGTTATGGGTTTCTGCTCTAAAGATGAGGTACGTGAGTATCTTCGCAGTGTGCCTGAGTTTGAGAGAATGTTGGTCAACTCCGGTATTATCCTCTTTAAGTTCTACTTCTCAGTGAGCAAAGAGGAGCAGCTACACCGCTTTAACAAGCGTATGGTAGATCCACTAAAACAGTGGAAACTAAGCCCAGTTGATAAAGAGTCACAAGATAAATGGGAAGATTACACAAAAGCTAAAGAGGATACATTCTTCTACTCCTCAACAGCTGAGTGCCCATGGACAATCATTAAATCTGACGATAAAAAGCGTGCCAGAATCAACGCCATCAAGTTTTTGCTAAGCAAGCTTGACTACAAAGGCAAAGACAAGAAAAAACTTGATTATGATCCACGGATCATCCGTACTGTTCAAGAAGAGATCGGTATCGATTGATAATCGTTTAAATTGGTTATAAAAGGAGGCTGTTGCTCTCATATAAGCAGCCTCCTTTCTAGTTTTAAATAATCCTGGAAACAGCAGTTGTCAGCACGCACCGCCAACCGCCGTTTCCAGGATAATAGCGGCAGTTGTAAGGGTGCTCCTCCAACTGCCGTTTTTTATTTATCAAAGAGTTTGCTTTAAATAATTTGTTTTTCAAGTTATTTATTTCAAGATTTAGTTTAAAGTGCATTACATCCATGAAAATTTATATTCCACATCTTAACCAACTTATCCCTCATCGCTATTTTTGACCAGAGGGTCAGTAGATGGAAATTATAACCAACGCCTTTGCAGGAACCGATCCCGAAGTACTGTTCAGAATAATTCTACAAATACTGCTTTTGGTTGCTTCAGCTTTTTTTTCCGGCTCTGAGACTGCACTCTTTTCTCTGAGCCGAATGGATTTACAAAAATTACGCAATAGCCGTAACCCCCAATCAGACCAGATCCATGAACTTTTGGACGAACCCCGTCGCCTGATAATATCAATTCTATGTGGCAACGAGCTTGTCAACATTGCCTCAACTGCCAATATGGCGGCTTTGATGATTATATTGGTTGGCGATGGCGATGCCGGATGGCTCAACATTGTTATTATGGTTCCCCTGCTTTTGTTGGTTGGTGAGGTTACACCAAAAACCTTTGCCGTTACCTACCCTATAAAGTTCAGTGCCAAACTCTCTGCCAGACTATTGCCAAAATGGATCACACTCATAACCCCTCTGCGGGAGATTGTCCGTTTTTTGGCTGATAGAATTACGACCATGGTGGTTGGCAAAGAGGTTGAGGAGGAGAATATTTTGCAACCAGATGAGTTTCGCACCCTACTTGCAGAGGGGGAGGAGACAGGCATAATTGATGCGACCGAACGGGTCTTGATCGATAATATGCTAGAGGCTGCGGAGACAGAGATTGACCATATAATGACCCCAAGAACCCGTATCGCCTTTTTAGATGCCGACATGCCCCTTGTTGATCTGATAGCTGAATTCAAAAGAATACAACATCCCAGGGTTCCTATTGTTAGAGGCAACAGGGATAATATTTTGGGGTTTTTACACTCCGAAGATGTTCTGCGCTACATCCGCAAGGGAGAGGATTTTACCACCCTTCATATTGATGACATTCTACGCCCTGCCCATTTTGTCCCTTTGACCAAAAAGGTAGATGAGATGTTTGAATATTTCCGCCACCATAATACAAGAGTAGCGATTTTACTTGGTGAATTTGGCGGTGTTCACGGTATGGTCACAATGAAAGATGTTCTAACATTTTTATTTGGTGAGATTTCAGGAACAATTCGTGGTCAAGAACTATACGAAGAGGAGGATGAAAATCTCTATACCGTACCTGCTGACATGCGTATTGCCGACTTTAACAACCTGACCAACTTTGATATTGAAGATGCCATGATGACCACTGTTGGCGGTGTTGCCTTTCGTCTATTTGACCGTCTACCACGAGTTGGCGATATCACAAATAATGATAACGGTATCCGCTTTACTGTGTTGGCTATGGATGGTCTGAGGATAAAAACCCTGAGGGTTGAATTTTGCAGTTCTGATGATGTCATAGCTGAACCATCATCAGCTGCCCATATTGAAGCTGAAAATCATAGAGAGTCAAAAAGCTCTAAAGCC
This sequence comes from Magnetococcales bacterium, assembly GCA_015232405.1. Taxonomy (GTDB): domain Bacteria; phylum Pseudomonadota; class Magnetococcia; order Magnetococcales; family JADFYX01. Next base: position 21,591 of record JADFZS010000003.1, read on the forward strand.
ATGCAACATAACGAAGGATTGGAGGGTTAAGGTTATGGAGCTACTTATTCAACTGCTGGTAATTTTAATTTTTCTGATTCTCAAAGGCTTTTTCTCCGGCTCTGAGATTGCGATGGTCAACTGTGACAAAATTAAAATGCGTCACAAAGCAAAAATGGGCGACAAAGGTGCTGGACTGGTCTTGAAACTGTTTAAAACTCCCGATGTGATATTGGGCACCACACTTGTTGGAACCAATATTGCTACAGTGACGATCACCACCTTGGCTACCTTAATTTTTATTGATCTTTTTGGCTCCCATGGTGATCTGTTGTCGGTTTTGGTTTTCACCCCATTTTTATTGATCATTGGGGAGATTGTGCCAAAAAGTGTTTATCAACAGAAAGCTGACGCTATGGCACCGTATATCATTTATGGTTTACGGTTTTTTTCCATTTTGTTTTTCCCGGTTATTTTTATTTTTTCCCGGGTTGCAAGAGTTGCCACCAAACTTTTTGGTGGAGCAAGCGGTAACCAGTCTGGGTTTATTACCAGAGAGGAGATCCGTATGTTACTTGAAATGTCGGAAAATAGCTCAAGTAGCATTAGTCGGGGTTTTGATAAATCCCGTATTAAGCGTATTATACGATTTGCCGATACAACTGTAGGTGAAGCTATGATACCATTGGCAGAGGTGGCTGGGTTAGATGAGAACACATTGATGGGTGAGGCAATGGACTATGTCTGGAGCAAAGGTTATAACCGCCTGCCCATATATAAAGATAATCTTACCAATGTTATAGGAGTATTAACCCTCAACACATGGGATCTGATGGATGTAGAGTTGGCAAACAAACCAATATCTGAGTTTGTGCAGGAACCTCTCTACATATCTCCCAAGCAGACTATCGACCAAACTTTACCTACTATGCAACATCGTTTGGATCATATGGGAATTGTTGTTGACGAGTTCGGCTCTGCTATTGGTATACTAACCATGGAAGATGTTTTTGAAGAGGTGGTTGGTGAGATTGATGTTGGGTATGATTTTGATGAATATCACCCAAAACGTAACAAGACGGTAATAGAACAAGAGGGAGAGGATGAGTATGTGGTGGATGGTAGAACCCCCATGTCTCAGATAAATGATGCTCTATACACCAGTTTTCCGTTGGGGGATGCCCATACTGTAGCAGGTCTGATTTTAAATAGATTACGTACCATTCCCAAAGCGGGTGCATATATTGTAGAACAAGATTATAAATTTACTGTACGTCAAGCAAATAGCCGTACAATATTGAAAGTCCACATACAGAGGGTTTGACTTAAAAGGAAAACAATACAATGGCAAATGATACCTTGAAAATTATTCAATCTATTGTTGGAGCTGATCTTTACGCCACCACAAAAAAAGCCACCAATAGCAAAGGGGCAAAAACCCCACTGGTGACCATCTCACGCTTTTATGGTGCTGGCAGCGGTGATGTTTCTCGTCTACTAGCCGAAAGGTTATCGGTGCAGTTCTATGATAAAGATCTGCTAAAAGCCATTGTAAAAGACGCCAAGGCAGATAAACATCTCCTCAACCGTCTTGATGAGAGAGTCATTAATTTGGCTGATGAACTGCTCCACTCGTTTTTCTCCAAAAAAAGTACAAACAAAGACTCATTTTTACGCTATATGGCCAAGGTTATTCTTGGTATTGGCCCATCAGGTGGTGTGATCATCGGCAGAGGTGCTCATCTGATTCTACCTAAAGAGAGAACTTTCCGCATTCGCCTTGAAGGATCAATGCAAGAGTGTGTAAAACGTGTTGCCAAGCGTAAATCAATGAAAAAAAGCAAGGCGGAAAAGCTGATCAAGAAAATGAACAAAGAACGGGATAGTTTTCAGAAAGATCTTGCAAAACGCTATCCCACAAGTATTGATAGTTATGATATAACCCTGAATACAGACAGTTTTACCCCACAACAGTGTGTTGATATCATTGTTTTGGCGATGCGTGAGGTGGGCTTTAAAATTCCACCACAGTCAAAAAAGAGTGCTTAAGGGTTTATCTTGCCTAACTTAATCAACAATTTTCTACACTGCCCAAATTTTGCGCCAGATTTTGATTTAGCAACCTTGAGGTAAGACAATGGCGGAAGAGAACGAGACAGAAGCGCCAGCCCCGGCCCCGGCGGAAGACAAGTCGGCATCACCCCCTGCAGAGGGAGGATCAGGTGGCAAATTAATGCCTATTTTTTTCCTCCTTATGTTACTTGCAGGGCTTGGTGGGGCTTATGTCTACCTTGATGAGAAGGTGCAAATCAAGATTAAAGAGTTTGATAAAAGATGGGCTGATAAACAGGTGGATCTGCGTAGCATGGCGCGACAGAGGATGTATGACACAAGTCAGAGCCACCTGCAAACTGAGATGATGGACCGTTGGCGAGAAAATAACTCCAGCGATACTGCGCCCCAATAAAAAACTGTGCTATAATGAAATCAGGCCAAAAAAAAGCTGTTAGGATTAAAATTTGCGGTTTTACCCATAAAGATGATTTAAAAATAGCAATTCAAGCTGGAGTAGATGCCATTGGTTTGGTTTTCTACCCACCTTCACCACGCTCGGTAACCATTGAACAGGGGGCGCAATTAGTAGCGGACCTACCACCTTTTGTTACTATTACCGGGCTATTTGTAAATGCTAGCCCCGGGACCATCAGCCAAGCTTGCGAACAATGCAAACTTGATATTATTCAGCTACATGGCGATGAATCACCCGATGATTGTCTCAACCTACCCCGAAGGGTGATTAAAGCCCACCGGATAGAAACTAATGAAGATTTTATTGGTCTGGATAAATACCGGGTCTCAGGTCTTCTACTAGACGCAAAGGTAAAAGGGCTTTATGGTGGTAGCGGAGAATCATTTGACTGGTCTCTACTCTCTTCGTATCATGCCCCTGCCCCACTGATTTTAGCAGGTGGATTAAACCCAGATAATGTGGCGGAGGCAATAGAGCAAGTCAACCCATATGGCGTTGATGTCTCTTCAGGAGTAGAGTCCACACCGGGTAGAAAAGATGCATCTAAAATTATTCGCTTCATCCAAGAAGTAAAACAGGCCACATTTTAAAAAATAGAGTATCTCCATGAACTGGATCACACAATTAATCAAGCCAAAAATCAAAGATAATGCCCGTCGGATACAGACACCTGAAGGGTTGTGGACAAAATGTGAGCCTTGCGGCAAAGCACTTTTTAAAAAAGAGTTAGAGAGAGCCTTGCACGTCTGCCCCAACTGCAACAACCATCTTAGAATTTCTGGCCTTGACCGTATTGACATCACCTTGGACAAAGAGAACCGTCAGGAGCTGTTCTCTGGTCTACACCCAAGTGACCCACTTAAATTTAAAGATAAAATCAAATATAAAGACCGCATTAAAGAGGCCAAGAAAAAAACCGGAACCAACGATGCTGTACGGGTGTTCAAAGGAACCATAAAAACCATACCTGTTGTTGTTACCGCCTTTGATTTTCATTTTCTTGCTGGCTCTATGGGATCTGTTGCAGGAGCAAAGGTGGCCCAGGGGGCATTGGCAGCAGTTGACAATAACTGTGGCTATGTAGTTTTTTCAGCCTCTGGTGGTGCAAGAATGCAGGAGGGCATTCTCTCCCTCATGCAGATGGCAAAAACCTCGGCAGCCCTGACCAAACTAGATGAAGCTGGTCTTCCCTATATTTCAGTTTTAACCGATCCCACAACAGGTGGTGTTACCGCTTCATTTGCCATGCTAGGAGATCTTATTCTTGCCGAGCCAAATGCCCTTATCTGTTTTGCTGGTCCCAGGGTAATTGAACAGACGGTGAGAGAGACCCTACCGGAAGGTTTTCAGCGTAGTGAATATCTATTGGAACATGGATTTATTGATCAGATTTGTAACCGCCATGAAATGAGAGATAAAATATCCGATATTCTATCACGTCTGACACATACCGCCCCTGCTGGGAACAAAGAGACCCAGTTTGAGCTACCTCTCTCTATGGAATAATATTTTTTGATCCACCCCCTATCTTTAGAGACCCTGCTGCGACAATCCCAAGAGCATGAAACTGGTGGGGTTGTTCTTGGTCTTAGCCGTGTTGAACAGCTCCTTGATGCCTTGGGCAACCCCCAACAAGGTTTGCAGTTTATCCATGTGGCAGGAACCAATGGCAAGGGGTCTGTTGTGGCTTTTCTTGCAGCAATTTTGCGCAAGGCAAATATCAAGGTGGGAGTTTACACATCCCCTCACCTCATTAAGTTTAACGAACGGATTACAGTTGACCAAAAGCAGATTGCCGACAAAGATCTAAGAGATAATTTACAAAAGGTTCTCGATGTTTGTCGCAATGAAAATATTCCTGCCAGTTTTTTTGAGATAACAACCGCAACAGCCCTACTCTATTTTGCCAACATGGGTCTTGCAAAAAATGGCGACAAATCCAGCATTGTGATTCTTGAAACCGGCCTTGGGGGCCGTTTGGATGCCACAAATGTTGTGGACCCCCTACTCTGCCTTATCACCTCCATTGCCCACGATCATGAAAATTTTTTAGGTAGCAACTTAAACCAAATTGCCAAGGAAAAGGCGGGCATTATTAAACCTGGAGTACATGTCGTTGCTGCACCAGGCAGCCTAGAGGCAGAAAAGGCTATTAGTGACAAAGCAGCACAAGTAGCTGCCAACCTAGAGCTTATGGGTAGGAATTTTAATTTTAAAATAACCCAGCCGACTTCAAATAGCTGGCAATTTCAAGATCAGAAAGGTCAGTTATCTCTGCCCAAACCGGGCCTTGAAGGGGAGCATCAATATATAAACTGTGCCCTGGCTGTAGCTGGCATACGTATTTTGGCAGATATGGGTTGGCATATACCAAGCAGGGCAATAAGTGATGGTGTTAATGAAGTTTCATGGCCGGGTCGGCTACAGTGGTATAAAGAAAAAAATCCAGCAATTTTGTTGGATGGCGCCCACAATCTTGATGCAGCCAGAACTCTTAAACAATATCTTAATTCAATATATGACAAAACCCACGCTTTTATACTAATTTTTGCCGCCCTGAAAAACAAAAATGTCACTGGTATCATCAACACCTTATCTCCCATGATCCATAGTGTTTTTACCGTAGGGGTTGGTGGTGAACGAGGGATAGATTCCGCAGAATTAGCAAAACTATGGCAAGACTCAGGAGTACTAGCTACACCATGCAATTCAGCAAAAGAGGCATTAGCCATGGCCAGGTCTCAGTCTCACCCGCAACAGATTATATTGGTCGCAGGTTCGCTATATCTGGTAGGAGAGATACAAACTCTGGTACAATGATACAGATTGTTAATACATATTTAGGAATTATATCCTGAACTGTATATTTCATTACATGCAAAAGTTTATCAGAGATTAAAACTATGATAGCCAAAAAACCTTTTTGCCATAACACCAACAATCGTGGTGGCGAGAAGAAGGTACTACATATACTTGGCGCCTTAGCTATTGTTTTATCAATATCAGCACAAACCCAGCTCCAAGCCCAAGAGGTTCCCCTCGATATAGAGGCAGACAACCTCACTGTTGATAAATCCACAAACGATATGTCTGCCAGTGGTAATGTTATTATTGAACAAAAAGGTCTCTTTACACTCAAAGCAGATGAGGCGCAATATGATGGTGAGGATGAAACCCTCTCAGCCAAAGGCTCTGTAAAACTCTCCCATAAACAGGACATTTTTTTTAGTGATAGTATCTATCTCGATTTTGCAAATGAAGAGGGAGAGATGGTCAACTCTACCATGGATATGGAAGGGTTCGGTGGTCGCGGTGGAGCACAACTGGTGGTATTGACAGATAAAAAAACATTGGAAATGGATGAAGGCTGGTACACCAACTGTGAATGTGATGATCCGGCATGGCACATAACAGCCAAAACAATTGTGGTGGACCGAGATGCCAACAATGTTACCGCCAAAGGAATGAAGCTCTATATCAAAAATACCCAGGTTGCATGGCTACCAATGTGGAGCCAGGCTTTAAGGCCAGAGCGTAAAAGCGGCTTTCTCACACCCAAATTTCGTTTTTCTGGCAGCAACGGTTTTGAACTTGAAACCCCATATTATTGGAATATCGCCCCAGACAAAGATATGACCATAGCCCCCCGTAGTATAAGCAAGCGAGGAACCATGGGCAAAGCTGAATATCGTTATATTGGTCATGGCTACCAGGGACAGTTCAATACCAACCTGATTCATGATGAATTTGAGAACCAGGACCGTGGGTTGACCACCTTTTCCCATAATCATAGAAAATGGGGTTGGGATATATCAGTTGCAGGAAAATATAGTAAAACTCGGGACTTCATAAACGATTTTGAACAAGATCTGGTGGATAACAACTCCAGGAGATTGGAGTCTCATATTTTATTGGATCGCCAATGGATAAGAGATGATGGTTATTTAGATGTTCAGACAGGAATGTTGTGGTATCAAGATCTAGAACAGAGCAATGATAAATTCACCATCCAGAGTCTGCCATATATTTACGCTTTTGATAGCCGCCCCCTTTCAGATTTGGAATATGGTAAAAGTTGGCGTTTACAGAGCGATATTCGCATAGATAATTTTTTCCAGCTATCGGGAGACTCCGTACAACGTCTTGATCTTGCCCCTACCATACACTACAACAAACCTGTCCATGTTGGTAATTTAAGTGCCCAGATGGGAGTTAGAGAGACCACATATGTGATTCAGGGCGACCCCAACCAAGCAGGTGTTGACTATGAAAGCACAGAACACCGGGAAGCAGCCAATATAAGTGTTCGCCTTGATAGCAAGCTTTCTAAACGTGTTATGGGTAGTCGTCAACATACAATTGAACCATCTATAGAGTACGTGGCAAACATTACAACCGACCAAAGTATGCTACCTAATTACGATTCAACACTGCGTAATTTAAGTACCTCAAACCTCTTTATGAGTAACCAATATTCAGGTACTGACCGTATTAGCGAAGGACAATGGATCAGCTATGGTATAACCTCACGGTTGATCAGTCTGGTTGAACATAACTCCCTCATGGAGACAGCAACCTTTAAAATTGGTCAACGTTGGGCACCTCCTGGAGATAGGGAAGATTTTAGCGGCTATGCAACCTCTGATATTGTCAGCAGTTTAGATCTTAATTTTACTGGAGGATGGTCTGCCCATACCAGTAACCGCTATAATCCCCATGATCAGGAGATTATGAGGACAGATGCCAACGTTACATATGTAAATAAAAAAGGTAATCACATCTCCATGGGTTATCATTTCAACCAACCAAGTACAGTTGCCTTGGTGGAAGATAGTAGCGAACGCAGTGAAGATATCACCCTCAGTGCTGGAGTACGGACTTCCAACAACTGGCACTACACCCAAAAAGCTGCTTATTCCTTAGAAAATAGTCAGATAAAAAGTTGGGCAACTGTGTTAGAATATGTAGATAGTTGCTGGTCTCTTGGTATAAAATTGGGTAATAATCTCTCAACAGATTCTGCAAATTCTGACTACAACGGTAACTACTTTGGCTTTATTTTCACTCTCAAAGGTCTCGGTGGTTACGGTACATAGGATAGTAATAAATGTTTAAGTTCAACCATAATCCAATACCTGTTTTAACTCTCTTGATGTTGGCACTTACCATAGCATTTACTGCTGATGGTTTTTCCCAGCCTCTTGATAGAATCGTAGCAATTGTTGAAGCGCAAAATGTTACTGAAACAAAGGTAAAGCCCCACATTATAACTCAATCTGAGCTTAATCAAGCTATGGCCCCGGTGATGGCTCGACTGAGAAAATCTGGTGCTAGGGTAGATATTGCCAAAGTTGCAAAAAACAGCCTGGATGAACTTGTAATGACTGCCTTGAGAGATCAAAGGGCAAAACAGCTCTCCATCACCGTAACAGATCAAGATCTGATGGCTATGGAAAGAACAATAGAGATAAACAACAACCTACCCCGAGGCTCTCTGTATCAAGCTTTACGCAACAAGGGAGTTGATCCTGTATCATACAAAGAAGATTTAAAGGGTAAGATGATCCAGAGCCGACTGATGAACCGGATTATCCGCCCCCTTGTTTCTGTTTCTGAAGAGGAGATTACAGACCTATTTCAAAAAAAGACCGAAAACAAGGACGGTTATTTTGAGTTTCAGATAGGTCAGATTATGCTTGAGGTAAATAACACTAACCCAAGCTATGCAATTAATGTTAGAGGCCCTCTTGCTATGGAGTTGATAAACCGCCTGAATAATGGCGAGAGTCTTGATGCCCTGGCGAGCCAATATTCCGATGGTGCAAATAGACTTAATGGTGGGAATATGGGTTGGTATACAATGGACAAACTAAACCCACAAGTTGCAAAATTTATTAAAGATATGGAGATTGGTGAGGTATCAGAACTCATACGTTCTCACCAGGGGTTACATATATTTATGTTACTTGACAAGCGTTTTGTAAAAACTGAAAAACAGTTTGTTATCAAATACAAATTAAAAGCCCAACATATACTACTGTCAGCTTTTTCTGATAGCGACAACCAAGAAAAGCTAGAAGAGATCAAAAAAATTAGAGCTGAATTTGTTGAAGACAAAGTCAGTTTTGCCACCTTGGCTAAAAAATATTCAAAGGATAGAACTGCACAAAATGGTGGTGAGCTGGATTGGTTTAGTGAAGGTGAAATAATACCGGAGTTTGAAAAAGCAGCCTTTGAGCTTGAGGTAGGAGAGATAAGTCAACCTGTTAAAAGTCGATTTGGTTGGCATCTTATTTTGGTAAATGAAAAAGAGGTTCTAGATCCAGAATCACTGGCAGCCAGACGAAAAGAACTTGAAAAACAGATAATGGATGCAAAGATGGATAAACGCTATAAACAGTGGCAGCGTGACCTAAGAGCCAGGGCCTTTGTCGAAATACGGTGATTGCAATAACCCAAGGAGACCCGGCCGGTATAGGACCAGAGGTAACCATAAAAGGCTTTACTCCAGAGCCTAGACGTGTTCATATCGGTGATGAATCACTATATAGAGAGTGTGCCAAATCTCTAGGTAGCAAAATCCCCATGCAGAGTGTTGCAACTGTAAAAGAGGCAACTCAACTGCCCTCTGATATATTTGCTATTTTGGCTCCAAAAGATAAACAAAAAAATCGTGTAACAGGCGATGCTGCAACCACCGTTGAGAGTATCCGCTTTGCTTGCCAACTTGCAACAACATCAGATGTTCAAGCAGTAGTAACCCCACCAATCAACAAAGCAGCTTTACATAAAGCAGGCTATAATTTTCCTGGTCACACCGAAATGCTTGCCACATATACAGGGGTAAAAAATCCTGTAATGATGTTGGCAACAAAAGGTTTAAAGGTGGTTCCTGCCACTATTCACCAAGCCTTGGCAGATGTACCCAAAAACCTGACCAAGCAACTGTTAGAGCAGGTAATACGTACTACATATAGAGCTATGCAGCTAGATTTTGCCATTAAATTCCCCCGTATAACTATAGCTGGCCTCAATCCCCACGCTGGTGAAGATGGGGCATTTGGTAGTGAGGAGTTGGATATAATATCTCCCCTATGTGATGATCTGCAAAAAGAGCTGTGTAATAACGGTTCTGGAGAGATACGAGGCCCACTACCTGCTGATACTCTTTTTCACAAGGCAGCAAGAAAAGAGTATGATGCAGTTATATGCATGTACCATGATCAAGCCCTTATTCCTTTAAAAATGATGGGGTTTGGTCATGCTGTAAACATCACCTTGGGGCTTCCTATTGTCCGTACCAGTGTGGATCACGGTACGGCTTATAACATTGCTGGCAGAGGTGTTGCAGATGCAACTTCTTTTATGGAGGCGGTAAAAATGGCTGGGCTTATAGTAGCCAATCGGCAAAAAACAGATTGTAATGGCTCTATGCTTCGTCTGGCTCTTTGATGTAACGGGACAGAACTATCCCTTGGGCAACAATAAAAATCAACATCAGCCCCATCAGGCCAAACATTTTAAAATTGACCCAGGTGTTCTCATCAAAATTTTTAGCTACATAGATATTCAGTGCACCGGAAAAAACAAAAAATGCAACCCAAGCCAGATTAAGACGAGACCATGTAGATTGGGGCATATTCATCTGTTTACCCGCCAATCTTTGGATTATGACCTTATCGCCGATAAAGTGGCTGGCTAGAAATGCTCCAGCCATAATCCACTGTAATACTGTGGGTTTCCATTGAATAAAAAGAGGGTCGCGAAACAGTAGAGTAGCACCACCAAAAACCAGAAGTAGAGCAAGGGTCAATAGTTGAACTTTGGGAACATGTCTATGGCGAAACCACTGGAAGGCAACTTGGGCTGCTACAGTTGCAATTAACACAGCAGTGGCAATATATATATCAGTAGCTTTATAAACAGCAAAAAATATTAAAACAGGAAGAAAATCTTTTAGTGCTGCCATGGAACACCCCTTGCGTCATATTAAAAATTATGGTGAATCTAACCCAGATAAAAACATCTAACCAGGAATTTTCCCGATATTTTATATAATCGCACAAGTTTTTAAAAAATATTACAAAACAGGAACAGACAAGTATGAGTGCAAATGAGCCAGCAAAAACAGTTGATTTTATCCGTAGAATCATTGCAGAAGATTTAGCAGCAGGTAAAAACGGTGGCAAAGTAACCACCCGTTTTCCCCCAGAACCAAACGGCTACCTACATATTGGTCATGCAAAATCTATTTGTCTGAACTTCGGTATTGCCCAAGAGAATGCAAGTAGTATATGTCATCTGCGTTTTGACGATACCAACCCGGAGAAAGAGAATGAAGAGTATATAGAATCCATAAAAAAAGATGTTAAATGGCTCGGCTTTGACTGGAAATCAAATCTATTTTTTGCATCTGACTATTTTGATAAACTTTTTGAGCTGGCAAAGGTTCTTATTCAAAATGGTGACGCTTATGTCTGTAGCCTGTCAGCTGATGAGATACGAGAATATCGGGGTACTCTAACCGAGCCTGGTAAAAACAGCCCTGACCGTGAGCAATCACCAGAGGTAAACCTAGATCTTTTTTTGCGTATGCGAGATGGTGAGTTTGCTGATGGTAGTTATACTCTAAGGGCTAAAATAGATATGACGTCGCCAAATATAAACATGCGCGATCCTGCCATCTATCGTATCCGCAGAGCCACCCATCACCAAACAGGTGACAAATGGTGCATCTATCCCATCTATGATTTTACCCACTGTATCTCAGACGCTTTGGAGGCCATAACCCACTCCCTATGTACTTTAGAGTTTGAAGACCATCGCCCTCTTTATGATTGGTTTTTGGACCGTTTACAACCACAGCTAAAGCAGCACCCCCAACAAATTGAGTTTTCACGGCTGGCTCTGGATTATACCGTTGTTAGCAAGCGTAAACTAATCAAGCTGGTTAACGATGGTTTTGTCGCAGGATGGGACGATCCCAGAATGCCAACCATATCTGGCCTCAGACGACGGGGCTACACACCTGAATCCATCCGTAATTTTTGCAGCAGAATTGGCATCACAAAAACTCCCAATAATGTTGAGATTGGTTTTTTGGAAGGGTGTTTGCGAGAAGATCTTGAGAACAAGGCACTACGGGCCATGGCAATTCTCAAACCTTTAAAGGTTGTTATCGATAACTATCCCGTTGACAAAGTTGAAGAGATAACCGCACCCAACCATCCCCAAAACCAGGAGTTAGGCAACCGTACCATATATATGACCCGTGAAGTGTATATAGACCGCGATGATTTTATGGAAGTAGCTCCAAACAAAAAATTCAAACGATTGGTGACCGGAAAAGAGGTCCGTCTGCGTAACTCGTATGTAATAAAGTGTGAAGAGGTGATAAAAGATCCCAATAGTGGAGAGATTGTTGAGTTGCGCTGTAGCTATGATGAAAACACTTTAAATGCCAATCCAGAAGGACGGAAAGTTAAAGGGGTGATTCATTGGGTTTCGGCAACTCAATCTATTAAAGCAGAAATACGTCTTTATGACCGCCTTTTTGTAAACGCCAATCCTGAAGATGGTGGTGATTTCCTCGCTAATATAAATCCCAGTTCATTGACGACATTAAAAGATTGCCCTATTGAGTCGAGTTTGGTTAAAGCAAACAGCGGTGACACCTTTCAGTTTGAACGGGTAGGTTATTTTAGTAAAGATCCCGACTCAACCGAGGAGCAACCGATATTCAACCGTGCCGTTACTTTAAGAGATTCCTGGGCAAAAATCTCTGAACCACGCAGAGAACAACGAAAAAGATGACTTTTTTTTACCCCTGACTAAAGACTTAACCATGCTGTTTAACTATGTAGCAATATACATAGCTCATACATTATTGGTTAGCTTTGGCTAAAAACCTGGTTTAATAGGTTTGAGAGGCAATGAGAACAAAATATTTTTTGGAGTTTTGAATGAAGAGTTTATTAGCAAAGATTATCCCGGCTGATCCGCAGTTGCAGCCAATGAACTTAAGCCGAGAGCCAATTGTCAACCGTTTTTGGGCAACAGGTTTGGTTGGGCTATGCCTGGGCTTTATATTGGGGTTTATGTTGTGGCTTTGGCAGCAGGGAATCATTGACCCACCACAAGATTATTTTATCTTTAAATTTGCCCATGCAAAAATCCAGATTCTACTTTTTGCTGGCTCTTTTTTATTGGGTTTCGCACTGCAAGCTGGTCCCCATGTAATTGGTGGCCCCCCTCCTCCATCAAAAAAGATTCTCTTTTATCTACCCATGCTCTGGGTAGGAATTGGGCTATCATTGGTTTCTGATCCCATGTTGACAATTGTTGGCAACATCATGACCAGTTACGCTTTTGCTGGCCCAGCTTTTATGTTGTTTGGCATTACCATGGCAGGTGTACCCCATTTTCGGGTTCCCAGGGGAATTCCCATAGCAGCATCATTTGCCGTTTTGGCGATTTCACCATGGTTGAATTTGGACGATCCTGATGTTGCCCTGTTTGTTCTGTGGTGTGGTCCAGTAACCGCAGCATTGGTTGCTGCCCAACAGTTAACCAACAATGTTTTAGGTGGTAAACTGTTGCAAGGTAAAAGCAGCTTGATATTTTTGGCTACGCTATATTTGGCATGGCTTGTTACGGCAGGTGCAGGTTTTATCAACAGTGATTACTGGTGGTTTTCAGGACTACTCTGGACAGCTGTTTTATTTATCCAGGTAAAAGAGACCGACCTTATTGCCAGTGCAATGAGGCAGAAATTTACCGGAATTCAGGTAACATTACTTTTGGCTTTTGCTGGTCTGTTTGCAAGTGCCATCATGCCATTGATAAGTGGTGATGATTTTATGGCTGATGCTGCGGTACACCTTCTAGGAGCCGGGGTGATAACCATCTTGATTCTTGGTGTTGCAGCCAGGGTAGCAGGCTTTTTCTGTGGGCTTATGGTGTTACCAGACCGAGCTTTGGTCTACCTACTATTTGCATGGTGTATTGTAGCAATTACCAGGACCGTAACCCCCTGGGGCATGGGAAGCACAACAACTACCATTGCAACCATACTGTTGGGAACTCTATTACTGGTAATTTGGGTAGTTCCCATGGCAAGAAACATAATAAAAATCGGCAGACAGTACAACCCACCAAACAACTAGCAAAATAATGATATTTAACAATTAGTTACAAAACAAAACCAGATATCATATATTTTAAAGGTTGCGGGTACAAATAGTACTGCTATAATCTCCACTCTTTTGCAGATCAACAAGGCAGCAGATTTACAAAAAAGCTATTTTGCGCCCGTAGCTCAGCTGGATAGAGCATTTGGCTACGAACCAAAAGGTCGGACGTTCGAATCGTTCCGGGCGTGCCATATAAAAAAAGGTTTAGCTAGAAATGGCTAAGCCTTTTTTTGTTGCCGGGCGTGAATTTGTGTGTGACTTTTCTCTTGTCTTCTCTATACCATTGTTCGTCATCCCTCCTCCTTCTGGATTAAGTCGTGCCAGAACCCAGTTTAAACTGTGAAGATAGTCATTTATTGTCAATGTGACTTCATCACCGTTGTGACTGGACCCAGTTGTAGCTGAAATGGCAAAGCCATGGGTATAATCGACAATCAAATTTAGAATTATATCAACCTCGTCATCATCCACCCCACATTCGGTGATGTTGGAATGGATAAGGTTTGTGAGCACAACTAATTGCCCGGAGAAAAGTGATTGATCCGCCAGTACACACTGGGCAAGGTTGGGATGCTCCAAAACACGGGTACAATATCGTGTGAGAATGAAGCGTAGTGAGTCTATTGGTTTACATTTTTCAGGTGCATCTCCTACCCCCTGATAGATCAAAGAAACCAGATCAGAAATCATCTTGTGCCGTGTACCGACATGATGAGATACCGCCATAGGCGTAACATTATGCTTCTTTGCCAAAGCCCGGAATGAGAGAGCTTTTTCCCCCTCTTCATCAATAATATTTAATGCAGATTTTAGTAAGACCTCTTTGGAGAGTTTGGATTCGTTTTTTAATGGGCGAGACATTTTGACATACTCCGGTTTATAAAATCTTGTAGTGGTTTTGGACAAGTCCAGAGCTGAAAGATTCCGACTTGGTCAACTCAAGATCTATATCGTTATCAACCGGACCAAACAATCTAAGCCCGTCACCGATAAGAATTGGAATAGAGGTGATAGTCATATCCTGTATCAGTCCTGAACGAATAAAGGACTGGACTAGTTTTCCTCCATCCACATAGGCCCGTTTCCATCCTTCCTTTTCTAAAGACAACATCAACTCTTGCTGTGAAAGTTGCGTCAGACGGACTTTTCCCTTTAACTCTGTTGGAATATCTTCATCAACCAGAGAACGGCTCATGACAATTACTGGCTTTTTATAGGGCCATGGTCCTAAAGTCAGAACATTTTTGAAGGACCCGCTTCCCATAATAATACCATTGACACTGTCCATGAAATCATCAAAGCCGTGATCTTCCCCTTCAATTTTTTGCTTCATAAGCCAGTCAAGTGAGTGGTTATTTCTTGCTACGAAACCATCAAGGCTTGTAGCCATATATATGTGTCCAGTTAACATGCTACCCTCCATTAAATATTTTATTTATACGGTGTATAATTAATGCTCGACTCAATGTCAATGTTTATATTTCGTATGTAGGATCAAAAACCAACTCCAGACACAAACGCCTACCTTCATTAAAATTAGGTGCGTCTCGCCCTCACCCTTTATGCGACCTAAATATGTAAGGAATCCCGGTCAACAGACTATACGGAAAAACAAATCGAAATTGACCATCAAAAATCCAGAAAATATTCGGTTCTGAGAAATTGCATTTATCCAAACGCAAACTAAGGGATAGAATTCGGAGCTAGCCATCACAACCATAATGTGTATATAATTCAAATTGTATACACACAGATTGATGGAGAGGGCAATGCGAACCAACATAGTAATAAATGATGACCTTATGCACCAAGCCCTAGCTATTTCCGGCCTAAAGACAAAAAAGGAAGCTGTTGAAACTGGCCTAAATCTTCTGGTCAAAATGAAACAGCAAGAGCAAATCCGTGAAGCCAGAGGCAAGCTGAAATGGGAAGGTGATCTGGATCAAATGAGGAGTGACAATTGATAGTTGTTGACTCTTCTGTTTGGATCGATTTTTTCAACGGCAAGGATTCTGAGAAAACAGATCTCCTCGATAGGCTTATTGGTCAGGAACGAATAGTCATTAGCGATTTTATCTTGACTAAAGTTCTTCAGGGCTTTCAAAGAGACAAAGATTTTCAGCTTGCCAAAAGCCTTCTGGATACCTTGGAATTTAAATCTATGGCAGGCAAGGAGATTGCCCATAGAAGCGTAGAGAACTACCGTAAACTATGTAGTAAAGGGGTGAAGGTGCGAAAGACCAATTATGTTATAATCGGTACATTCTGCATATTGAACAGCTATCCCCTCCTCCATGACAATCATGATTTCGATCCAATGGAAAAATATCTCGGATTGAATATGCTCAAGCCATAACCGCTAATTTAAAAAAAACTGTGTGTGAAACCTGCTCCAAAATCTGCAAAAACCCACACATATGGTGAAAACAATTAACTAGAATAACAATATATTTCCATACAGTTAAGGCACAACAAGGAGGTTGCAAAGCTGGGAGTCATCGCCTACGAACCAAAAGGCCAGACATTTGAACTGTTCCTGGTGCACCAATATCAAAAAAGCACTTAGTCTTCTGGCTCAGTGCTTTTTTGATAAAAAAACAGCTTATACAATTGGTTTCCGGCGAACCAAGATTATATGGAAAAATGTGTTTTGAAATTGATTATGATATTGACAAAGTTTAGCCTGTTTCTAGTGGCATGGGTAATATTGTTCGGAGCTACTTCTATTTTGAAAAACATTAAGGTTTAAGGATTAGCAAGATACAGAGGAAGTTGTTTTGTATATAGAATCTAGCTGGTCCAATTGATGATGGAGAATGTACTCGCAATCTCTTGATCAAGAATATACAAGGTAATGGAAATCCATTTGTTGAGTGGAGAGCATATCAGATGTATGCATTGTTACTCTTTAAAACCTCATCTAAGAATCAAAGGTGATGAAAAAGCCATATACCATAATTCAGTATATCCATAATTGGAAAACACCAATATGAAAGCAATTGTATACAATAAATATGGGCCACCAGATGTGCTAGAACTTAAAGAGATAGAAAAACCTATTCCAAAAGATAATGAATTACTTATAAAAATATATGCGACAACGGTAACAGCAGGGGATTGGAGAATGCGTAAGGCTGATCCTTTCCTCGTTAGAATATTTAATGGCCTCTTAAAACCAAAAAAATTAACCATACTAGGTATGGAACTCTCTGGTGTAGTGGAATCAGTTGGCAAAGATGTAAAATTTTTCAAGAAAGGTGATCCGGTTTTTGGATCTAGTACTGGGTTGAGTTTTGGTGCATATGCCGAGTACATACGCCTACCTGAAAAGTGGGAGGAAGGAGTGGTAGCTGTCAAGCCTATTAATATTACCTTTGAAGAAGCTGCCGCTAGTGTTATTGGTGGACTTACAGCATTACATTTTCTAAAAAAAGGCAATATCAAAAAAGGGAATAAAGTTCTTATCATTGGAGCTTCTGGAAGTGTGGGTACATTTGCAATTCAACTTGCCAAGTACTTTGGAGCAGAAGTTACTGGTGTATGCAGTACTACGAATTTAGAAATGGTAAAATCTCTTGGGGCCGATAAAGTAGTTGACTATACTGCAGAGGGTTTGACTGAAAATTCAGAGACATATGACATAATATTTGACACTGTAGGCAAAAGCTCATTTTCAGGTTGTGTGAGGTCACTTAAGAAAAAAGGATTTTATCTTAGAGCTGTCCATATGGAGTTGTCACCATTAATGCGAGGGTTATGGACTTCAATAACAAGCAGCAAGAAAGTAATTGGTGGAGAAGCAAGCGAAAAGAGTGAAAATCTTAAATTCCTCAAAAAGCTTTTGGAGGCAGGAAAAATAAAATCAATCATAGATAGGCGTTATCCATTGGAGAAGATTGTCGAAGCGCATAGGTATGTTGAAAAGGGGCATAAAAAAGGAAATGTTGTAATCAATATAGATTTAATGTCAAATTGAGTATTTTTGGATAAACTTCAAAATTAAATCAAATTAAGATCAATCATATGCTAGAAAAATCATTAACAAACAAACTAGAAAAACTATTATCTCAATATGAAGAAGCCTTCACCATAGATGAGTTGTGTGGCTTTCTCTACGGTATCTCCATCACACAAGAACTAATTATTCCCAATGAATGGCTCCCAGTGATTTTCAACGGGGATTTGCCTGGTTTTGATTCAAAAAATGAAGCTTAAGAAATTATAAATCTTTTAATAGAAGCTTATAATCATTTTTTAAAAGAATTTCATGATGGAAAGTTGGAATTTCCCTATAATTATGCAGAGATGGAAGATAATGATTTTATCAAAGTTGAAGATTGGTGTACCGGTTTATCCCATGGAATGAGGATGAGAAGTGATTTTTGGTTTCAATATGAAGATCCAGAAGAAATGGATGAAACGGACGAAGCGGAAAATGAAATTCATTATTGTATTGCAATTGTAGCAGCTTGTGCAGATCCAGACAACATGGAGCAACTTTTTGATCATACACTGTCAAATAATCCAAAATTTAGAGAAAATGGTTTTGATCAAGATGAACTTCTTGCAAATATTTTTGGAACCCTACCACATGCTATTGAAACTTTAACAGCTTTTGGTACAGAAATGGCTGCTGAAAATAAAGAATTTTTGATACCACCACAAACAGTTAGTAATAAAAAGAAAATCGGAAGAAATGAACCATGCCCATGTGGTAGTGGTAAAAAATTTAAAAAATGTTGTATTGGGTTATAACACCAGAAGATCTGAGTACATTCAGTGCTCACCTTACCAAGCTCACTGTAGAAGCGCCACTCAATGCAGAATTGGAATAAATATTATTTAGCCTCTCTAATTATTCGGAATCCTACATTATCACTTATACTCTTAGCAGGTTGGTGAAAGCGACTGGCGCAACGGGCACTGTTAGCATCATATTTCATTGAACCACCCCTTATAACATGTGTGTTGCTTCCAAAATTATTTACTGGATTATTTAAAGAATGGTTGCTATAAGCGGTCTTGGAGTATGAGTCTTGCACCCACTCCCAAACATTTCCACTCATATCATGTATACCTAATTTATTAGCTTTTTTCATACCAACAGGTTGTCGAGAACCTTTAGAATTATTAAAATACCAAGCTACAGCATTTATATTTGCACCTCCCGCAAACAATTCATTTTTACCTGCACTGCGGCATGCATATTCCCACTCAGCTTCTGTTGGTAATCTAAATCGATTTGATTTGCTAGTGTTCATTTTGTTGATGAATCTATTAACTTTACCCAAGGAGACTCTTA
Source organism: Magnetococcales bacterium (assembly GCA_015232405.1). GTDB lineage: Bacteria > Pseudomonadota > Magnetococcia > Magnetococcales > JADFYX01. The sequence continues at coordinate 40,594 of JADFZS010000003.1, forward strand.
CAACAGGGAAATTGTCTAATTTTTGTTTTGGTATATTGCTATCAAGAACCTTGTTCCATTCTCTAAGGCTAACTTCATACTTCCCTATCCAAAACCCATCAACACAGACTTTATGAAGAGGCTGTTCATCTTGATCCCCTTTTTTGCTGCCCATATAAAAACAACCTTTCGGAACCCAAACAAAGTTAATTCCTGAACCAGGGTCTTTCCACCTTTCTCCTGCTCTTGTAATATGCTTTGTTTTCAATAACAACTTCCTCTTACCATCATAAAGAAATACATATTTCAAAATGTTTGATCTATTTAGATGTGCATAAATTCGATGTTTTTTCCCTAGCTTAAATAACTTACGGGCATTTTCGCCAGATATTTGCAGATAAGTATATCCTAGCTCTCTCAATAAGTTCTTTGCCCAAGGTTTTACAGCTAGCTTAACTGGAAATATCATTGTTTCCGAATTATAAAGCTTGGAATCTAAAGTTGCTACGGCAACTTCATAACCGGGTTTTCCAGCATTTTTATTTAATGTTCTATAAAAAGAATTGAGCCTGTTATTATAGTCACTCCAAGATTCGAAGGGATCACGAACAGGGTGAACAACAATATTTTGCTCTTGTTTGTGGGTTATAAATTCTTTTGGTTTAATTTTTTTATGACTCACATTTTCTGCTAATTGAGCCAAACTTTCAGACAACTCTAATGCAATCAAGCTTTCAGGATTAATTTTCCTCATCCTTTCAATATAAATTTTAGCTTTATTTACATCATTTTTTTCAATTGCGCGACTAGCAAGCTTTGCATATCTTTTTTCTATTTCAAACAATCCCTTCCCTGCTGCAAGATTATTATAATCCAATTGCTGAACCTTATTGAAACAATCTAGAGCATTTCTTGGTGGTTGACCCTTTTTTGTTACTGGTTGTGTTAAAGCATTACGGGACAACATATCTTGACAGACCAGCAATAAAGTCTTGGCTTGTGATTTGGGATTAGGTGGGACAACCAAAGATGATGGGGGTGCATGAATTGCTGTTGGTCTACCATCAGGAGGTCCAGGCATAAACCAAAAATTTCCAGTTAATGAAGATGATTCCCAAGGAGTCTGTTGAGAATTTGTATCACTTAAAACTCCAGTCCGTACTCGCTTAAAAGTTTGTTCAATACTCTGCCCGGGAACTCTCATCTGAGCTAGCAAGTGCTTTGTGTATGGACTATTTCGACCATCTCCATCTTTTGCTACAGACCCAGGACTGGTAGAATAAGCTATCATAGTACCAGTTGGTGCATTCATACGGGCCAAACCATTTCTACCAGAACGAAAGCTTCTTTCATAAGGATTGTTTCTACAAGCATCCAAAATCACCACATTCATTCCATTACGAGCTGACGCCATTTTCCGTAGGATCAAATCAGCTTCTACTGCTTCATCAGCTACTTCATCCTCAGAAAAGATATCTGACCCAATTGGTATCAAATAATTTTTACCTTCAACTTGCATTCCATGACCAGCGTAAAAAAATAGTCCTACACCTCCATCCTGCAACTTCTTCCCAAATTCTCGAATTGCTCGACGCATATCTTTTCTATTAGCGTTCTTCTTATAGATTACCTCAAAATCTAAATCAAGTAAGGCACTAGCTATATCAGAAGAATCATTCTTTGGATTGCGCAAAGGTGATGCTTTATAAGCCCAATTACCTATAACTAAAGCTATTCTGCGTTTAGTGCTATCAACTTCCAAGACCTTAATTCCTCTGTTTGCAGAATCTGCAAAAGATGTGCTTGAAATCATAGTTAACAATAAAATACAAAAGGACCACTTATTATATCCCAGCTTCATAGAGCACCTATTTTACTTATCTAAGTTCTTTTTGTTCTACATCATTATCGAGAAGCATCAATCTCGTACTTTATCAGAGATAGAATTATTTAATAAACTCTACATTATACGAGCAACCTGGGCATGGAAATACGTTAAAGCAGGAGAAACTCTAGGAGAGTCTCGAAAAAGTTTTATAGGCTGCTATGTCCAGATCAGCCAGACGTAGGGTAAGATGAGCCTCTTCAATATATATAGGATTCATACATTACACGACCTCCCTTTAAAGCCCAATATATGATTGTACCAGGAACCTGACCTCGTCGGTTGGTCTCCTCTTAAAAAAAACACCAAAAGATCTACACCAGTACCCACATCTCCTATAGCATTACGAAGCATAGACCTATCTCTAACCATTTCATCAGCACTTGGCTCAATAGTCAAAAAGATAAAAGTCAGAATCTACAGTTGCATGACAAGTTGCAAAAGATCCAAACAGAATAACTTTTACAGGGTTGGTAACTTTTACCAGTCGGTCAACTGCCTCATGCAATGCTCTCTCACTGATCATGTTTAAAACCTTAAAGTTTAACCAATAGCACTCTGATGCTCACTATATTAACATATTCATACTATGGATGATAATTTTTGTTTCTAATCAATATAGTTCTGAGTAAAGACGATTTAAAATAACAGTAAATTTTTTGAATCACATTAAAACGCCTGATTTATCATCTTTTCATTAATTGTAATATGCGCTGATCGCTAGTCACACCTAACTGCTGCATATACAAACGTAACCCTTTAACGTAAAACTTGTGCTCTACCCACAACAAAAACCAGCTAACCATCCTTCCATAACACTGTGGTCACTACACTTCCGAGTTTATGATATGGTGGAAGTCACTTGCCTTATGAATAATTGTTTTTAAAGTCGTAGTAAATATCAAATTATAAAATTGATATGCCATTGATTAAAATATAATATATTTTCAACATGGATAAGCAAAAATCACAAAAAAATGGTGGTCGTTCTCAACTCACTGTTGATGAAGCATATAAAAAAGCAATAGAGTATTTTGATGCTGGACGATACACAGAAGCCGACCAGCTTTGTACAGCTATCTTACGATCCGTACCTGAACATATTAATGCTATAAATTGCCTTGGTCTTATTGCTCAAAAAATTGATCGCCACGATATTGCTGTCGAACAGTTTCAAAAAGCTATTAATATTAATAGCAATACCGCTTTTTCATTTTATAATTTAGGAACCTCCTTGTTTCAACTTGGGAATGTTGAAATTGCTGTTCAAGCATTGCAAAAAGCAATTCATATCAAACCGAATTATGCGGAAGCCTACCACACACTTGGCAATTTATTTTTTCAACTAGGAGAACAAGAAAAGGCCATACAACTTTTACAAAAAGCAATTTCTATCCAACCTGAAAATTTTGGGCTTTATAATAATCTCGGCAATATATTTGAAGAGCTTGGAAGGTTGGACGATGCGGATTTAGTCTATCAAACAGCACTTACCATGCAACCTTATTCGGCTGAGCTGCATAATAACATAGGCATCATTAAAAACAGACAAGGAAAGCAAGATGAAGCAGTAGTAAATTTACAAAAGGCAATATCTCTTAAACCTGACTTTGTTAATGCCCACTATAATCTTGGGATTATACTAAAATCACTAGGCAGAATAACTGACGCGATTGCCAGATACAGGAAAGTAATATCTCTGAATCCCGGTTTTGTTGAAGCACACTGTAATTTGATTCTTTGCATTGATTTAATAGCAGACGGAACAACAAATGTACCACATATAGAACGTAAAAAATGGGCTGATCAACACTCAAAACCCCTTGAAAAATACTGGCAGACTTTAAACAACCAGCCTATACCTGATCGAGTATTGCGTGTTGGTTATGTTGGTGCTGATTTCAAACATCATTCAGCAGCACACATCTTTAGCACTGTACTGCTAAACCATAACCCAGATAAATTCCAGATTTTTTGTTATGTTGGTAATGAAAAATATGACGATTTAACTCAACAGTTAAAAAATATCTCAACTGGCTGGCTATCAACAGTTAACATGGCTGATGATCTTTTAGCAGCAAAGATAAAGCAAGATGGTATCGATATATTAGTCGACCTTGCCGGACACACCAAAGGAAACCGATTGTTAACTTTTGCCAGAAAACCTGCCCCCATACAGATAACAGCTTGGGGTTATCCTCTAGGTACTGCCATGAGGGCAATGGATTACATATTTGCCGACCCTTTTATCATTCCCCATGCAAAACGAGGTGATTATGTCGAGAGTATAATTGATTTACCGTGTGTTTTACATATGCAGCCAATAATACCGTTTCCTGCTGTAACAGACCCACCTGTCATTACCAATGGTTATGTAACTTTTGGAGCATTTAACAGGTTGGAAAAATATAACGATGAAGTATACACTTTATGGGCGAAAATTTTGCTACGCATACCCGATGCAAAACTATTAATAAAAACAATAAAACTGGACTCCCCCATACTTGTATCCCAGATTCAGGCATTTTTTCAAAATCTTGGAGTTAAAAAAGACCGTCTTATATTGATTGGTAAAACATCTAGGCAAGAACATTTAGAAGCCCACGCTCAGGTAGATATTATGCTTGACCCATTTCCACATCCTAGTGGTATGGCATCATTGGAGTCATTAAGAATGGGAGTACCTGTTTTAAATTGTGAAACAAAAATGCGTTACCCAATAAGCTCATCTATCTTACACATTTTAAATATGGATGATTGGCGTTGTGCATCGGAAGATGACTATGTTGCAAAAGCTATGATGTTTGCAAACGATATTCAGTATCTAAAAAATCTACGCCACCAATTACGAAACCGTTTTGATGAATCAGTTCTTGGTAACTCAAAACTATACACTGCAACTATAGAAGATATCTACTTACGGCTATGGAAGAGTTGGTGTGAAAGATAGTATGTGGCTACAGTTTAATTGACATATTATCATTAATTTTTTTCTCACCTCTCATCACTAAGAATATTTTTCGATACTGCTTCTAAATTAGGATTCTTTACTTTTTTGATAGTTTTAAAAATTCAACAGAAGCCTTATAGATTTAGTAACAGTAAATATCTAATTTTAAAATTGAAATGCCTTTGATTTAAATATAGCATATACACAACATGGATAAGCATAATTCACAAAAAGGTGATGGTCGTTCCCAACTCACTGTTGACGAAGCATATAAAAAAGCAATTGAGTATTTAGATGCAGGGAGTTTTACTAAAGCAGAACAACTATGCACCGCAATATTGCAAACCAATCCTGAGCATATAGATGCAATAAATTGTCTTGGTATTATTGCTCAAAAACTCAACCGCCATGATCTGGCTATCCAACAGTTTCAAAAAACTATAAATATCAGTAAAAATATTGCTTTGTTGTATTACAATTTAGCAACTTCGCTTTATCAATTAGAACTGATAAAAGATGCTGAAAAAGTATTATCTATAGCTTTGCAAATAGAACCAGAAAACAGACAAATCACCGATTTGTTAAATAAAATTTCCAATGTGAAAAAAGCAAAATCTACAAGCCAAGATACAGATAGCAATGAAAAAAAGATATTACAAAAAGCAATAAATCTCCACATAGCAGGTGATTATAAAAGCGCAATTCAATGTTATCAAAAAGCTTTAGAACTTAACCCTGAAAACACCATAGCACTATCAAATATTGGTACTGCTTTTCAACACACAGGCCAGATAGATAAGGCAGTTACAAGTTACGAAAAAGCTCTCAGTATTAAGCCTGACTTTGTCGAAGTTTATTCAAACCTTGGCACTGTTTTACAAGAGCAAGGTAAATTTACACAAGCAGCTGCTAGTTACCAAAAAGCAATAGCCATTAAACCAGATTTTGCTGATGCATATTCTAACCTTGGCAATACCATGCGGGAAATTGGTAATCTTGAAGAGGCAGAACAATACTGTCAAAAAGCCCTCTTATTAAAACCAAATTTTGCAGATGCTCATTCTAATCTCGGAAATATTTTTTTTGCTCAAGATAGACTTGAAGAGGCGGTATCTAGTTACAAAAAAGCTATTTCAATAAAACCGGATTTTGTTGATGCTCACTCTAATCTTGCTAATATTTTAACTAAACAGGGTAAACTTGATGAGGCCATTTTAAGTTACCAACATGCTATAGCACTTAACCCAGACTTTGCTGATGCATACTCTAATCTTAGTCACGTCATGTGGAAAATTGGTAATCTGGATGAGGCAGAAAAAAATTGCCAAAAAGCCATCTCATTAAAACCAAATTTTGCAAACACCCACTCTATTCTTGGCAACATTTTTTTTGAACAAAATAGACTTGAAAAAGCAGTTACCAGCTACAAAAAAGCGATTTCCTTAAACCCTGATTTTATTGAGGCTCACTCTAATCTTGCCCATATTTTGGTTAGTCAAGGCAAAGTTGATGAAGCAATAACAAGCTACAAAAAAGCCACATCCATTAAACCTTATAATGCTGATATTCATAGCTATTATATATTTAAGTCAGATCTGTTCTCGCAAAAATATTCAGAACTTTATCAGATAGAAAGAAAAGTTTGGGCAGATCGACATACCAAGCATTTGCAAGCTTTATGGCCCAAACACAACAACAGCCCAGATACTAACAGAAAAATTAAAATTGGTTATGTAGGTGCTGAATTTTATTTTAATCCAAATGCCGAAATTTTTGGTCCGGTTTTGTTAAATCATGACAAGAATAAATTTCAAATATATAGCTATGCAGGCAACAAAAATGAAGATGAGCTAACGTTACGTTTCCAAGAAGTTTCCGACCATTGGTTGAAAACTGAAAATATGGATGATGTTACTTTAGCAAAAAAAATTTACCAAGATGGTATTGATATTCTTATTGATTTAAACGGCCACTCACCTGGAGACCGTTTATTGACCTTTGCCAGAAAACCTGCACCAATACAAATAACAGCTTGGGGATACCCATTTGGAACCAAAATGTCTGCTATGGATTATCTCTTCGCTGATCCATATTCAATCCCATATGCAGAGCGATACAGCTACATTGAAAAAATCATTGATCTTCCCTGTGGGTTTCATATGAGTTCTGAAACTATATTTCCAGAGGTAACAGAACCACCTGTTATTAAAAATGGTTACATTACTTTTGGTTCGTTTAACCGATTGGAAAATGCAATGAAATTGTTTATGCCATGTGGGCTGAAATTTTACACAAACTTCCAACAGCAAAACTACTTTTCAAAACAGCTAACTTAAGCAGTGATAAAACAAAAAATGAGGTATATACCATATTTGAAAAACTCGGCATTTCCCCAGAACGTCTTATATTAATGGGTAGAACCCCAAAGCCAGAACATCTGGCTGCCCACAGCAAGATTGATATCATGCTGGATACCTTTCCACACTATGGCGGCATAACAACAATGGCAGCGTTACGTATGGGTGTTCCTGTTTTAACATGTGAAAAGGAGTTCCGCATGAAAAGCAGCTCTTGTGCCATACATTTAATGGGACTAGGCGATTGGTGTACATCTGAAGAGTCAGAATATGTAAAGCTTGCTATTAAATACGCTAACGACATACCTCTGCTAAAATCTTTACGTAAACAGTTACGCAATAGATATGACAAATCCGTATTGGGTGACTCAAAGCTATATGCCAAGGGGGTTGAAGCTATAATTGTTAAACTATGGGAAGATTGGTGTAGAGATTCACAGTTAAAACATTAAATCTATTAAATAATATTATAAAGCAGAATTCCGCTGCCAGGTGAATTCTCTAACAGCTATGACACAATTAATTTCTTTTTAATCTGACTTAAAAGAGTTGAAATAGAGGGAAACTTTGTCCTGATAAAGCTCTTTTTCTTTAATTATCTGTTCTAGCTCATCACGTTTGTTTAGCCATGAAACAAACGGATCTTTACTCAACTCTATAGCCTTTTTGTAGTACAACAGGGCGGTTCCAAGGCTCCCTTCTTGTTCAAGTGCCTCCCCAAATGCTGCATGACATTCAGGATTCCAGATATTACGTAACAGTGCATACATCAACAGTGGTAGAGCAACCTCAAGCTTGCCATCTTTGAGTTTATACTGACCAACTTTTAATGCTGCTCTGACACAAGACCACGGTTTTTGTTCTTTGTCGTACAAATCTAAAGGCAGACATTTTTCTTGCAGTAGTTTTACATACTCATTAACTGCTGCATGATAGGTGTGTTTAGAGTTGATCAGTTGGTGCAACTCATCCATTATATCAGCATGAAAATATTGTAAATCGGTCTGTGTATGTGTCATTAACTGGTGATTCCACAATTGAACATTAGCCCGAGACAGACATTTTCGACATGTTAATAAAATACTCCAACTATTAAGAAATATATTCTCGTATTGATTGATGTTATTACACTTTTGACAACGCCAATGACAGATGTATCCGTTATCTTTTAACAGAGGGTGGATTGTCTCTCCCTTTGCGAAGTGTTCGGTGTGTCCTATATGCAGTAAAGTAGCATTATAAAATTCTATCCTCCTACTAAGCCCGATAAACAACTCATCAGACATTTCTGTAAGATTGTACAGTTGACTTGGATCAGCGAATGCGTTGGCGTGGTCGATATGTCCGCTATCAACCCCTCTTTTATACACCTCACTACCAGGAAGAACCTGTAAAATATTAAAGTTGATGGTATATTCAGGATGTTTCACCCAATAGTCAAAACTCTCTGCTGCTGTTTGCAGGGTTTCTGCTGGGTCACCAAATAACAGATTTCCCTGGATACCAACATCATTTGCATATATGAGATCAAGGGCATTTCCGAGCTTTTCTGATGTAGTGAGTTTTTTCATGCTTTTAAGAACTGGGTCACTCATGCTCTCTATACCAATGCTTACAAAAGAGCATCCAGATTCTCGCAGCAATTTTATCATTGGCTCATCTAGTACTTTTTCGTGAAGCTGACATAGCCATTTAATATTATATTTTTTAATGCGCTCACAAAAAGCTATCAAACGTTTTTTCTTGATTGACAAAAGGTCGTCAATTACCAGGAGAATGTTGATGTTGTATGTAGAGATAAGATGTTCCACTTCAGCAAAAAAGTCATCTAAATCCCTCTCTCTAAAAACTTTGCCGTTTGGTTGGTAGCAGAACGTGCAGCTAATGGGACATGAACGACTTGAGGCAATGGGAATAGCTCTTGGATCATTGTATAGGTTGAAGATATAGTTGCTTTGTGGAATCTGAGATTGTAATAGTCTACTAATTTGAAAACCTTCAAAATCAGGCTAGGGCAGTTTACTGATATCCATATTGACAGGGCGGGTTTTTGTCAATAAAGGAGATTTTTCAGCCCGGTTAAGAATAATGCCAGGAACATCTTCTAGTGGTAATTTACTGCTTAATGCATCAAGAATTTCAATGATCGCATTCTCTCCCTCACCAATCACCCCGATATCAAAATCCATTATCGTTGCAGCCATCTCAGGGTCTGCACTGACAACTCCGCCACCAGCAATATTTATTATGTTGGGTTTAGCCTGTCTTGCACCTTTAAATATGCTATTGATAATTTTTATGTGCACTTATATCCCACCTGCGGCACAAACATCTGGATCTATCTCCTTTACCGCCTGGGCAACAACATGTTCAACACCTCCCTCAATATGGTTTAAATTAAGACAATGAACCTCTTTACCCCCTTGTTTCAAAGCGGAAGATATATATAAAATTCCCAAGGGTATATCATATGCGTCAAATATATTATCAACAAAGCGTGGTAATACTAGCAGCGTTCGCATAAAAAGAGGCCCTATTCATCGTTAACTATTGAGAGCTTGTTTTTGAAGCTATTTGTAGCTTGATTGTTGTTATTACATGATAATCAATACAAGCAAATATGATTTTTTAAACATAAAGAGATGAGTTGTTGTTACACAGAACTGTATACTGTGTACACAATTAAAGTCTGTTGCAAATTTAGTTTTTAACAGTAAAAACTAAATTTGCAACCAAACGGGTGATGGTAGAAAATATTGCTGATTTTTTACAGCAATAAACATGAGTTTGAGGGCTGCATCAGATAAACCAAAGAGTTAAAGTTATGGCCTATTTTACTCTAGAAAAATTTATTTTTTTTCTGCCGCCTCTAGATACAGTTGATCCAATAGATTAAACAGATTGTCCTTGATGTCGCTGAACATGTTCATTTTTTCTTCTGCTCCTGGTATATCACCATCACTGACCATTTTGACAGCCTCCTTGGCGACATCATGTACCCGCATATGTACTTCACCTACTTTCTTGAATATCTCCAACTCACCAAATTTGCCTTTACCGTCATTATCATACCATTTGCCAAATTCACATTCATGACCACTTGCCACCTGTTCTGGTTTTAACAGGGTGCGTCCACGGATAACACCTTCTAGTTTACCCAACCAGCCAAGATGGGCCATTTTGATTTTTTCAACATCAAAAGGTTCAGGAGAGAGGGTAATGATATTGACGGATTCTTGAAGTTTTTTCCCTGGAATTTCCATGGAATCAATCAACAAAGAGCTATGGTGGACTGCACCACTTACATAACTTGTATTGGTAAGAATCTTCTGGACCATATTATTAGCGTTAGTTGTGGAATTAGCGGCCTCCTGGGCAGAGATTGAAACCTCTTGTGAAGCTGAAAAAATATCACGGCCCTGTTGCGATAAGGTCTCTGCGGATTCAGCTGCTTGGGATGCTGATTTTGCCACCTCCTGGGTTCCCATGGCAGCTTCCAAAGCGGATCTTGCAACATCTTGGGCAGCTATATTCAACTCTTTTGCACTGTTGGTCACCTCGCCGGAAGCTTCGGCCACGTTTTTGATGGATTGGGCAATATTATTGATGCTGTCAGCCTGTGTATCGACAGCGGACGTTATCTCGGTATTTGAACTATCAATCAATGAGATGCTATCTGTAATTTCTGTGTTTGCAACAGAGACCCTGTTGGCCTTATTTTGTATCTCTTCAATTTTATCTGAGATTGTTTTAGTTGCGTCGTTTGTTTGTCTTGCCAAATTTTTCACTTCGTTAGCCACTACTGAAAATCCCAAACCGGCCTCCCCTGCCCCGGCTGCCTCAATGGAGGCATTCAAAGCAAGTATATTGGTTTGATTGGCTATGTTTTTGATCATATCCACAACCTGACCAATCTCATTGGCAGACAGTGCCAACTCTTCCATAACCGCACTTGTTGCTTGTGCTTTTCCGTTGGCCTGTTGCGACTCAAGACTTGCTGCCTGACAACGTTCACGCACCTGGGAAAGTGATGATGTAACCTCCTCAATTGCCTTTGCTACTGAACTTACAGACTCATCAACCTGTTCCAAGTTACTATTGACATTTGATAAGTTGGCGGTTATCTCCTCCGCAGCTGAGGCCATGGTTGTGATATTTATACTCGATTGTTCTGATGCGGATGCAATTGTCGAAATATTGGATGATAGATTATCAGTAGCGGTGGATATTGCTTCTGCTTGAGATGCTGTATTGCTGGTAGATTGCTGAATATTAGAGACCAACTCTTTTACCACTACATGATCATTGGCTACCTCACGTGACAGTTGCAGGGTGTGCACAGAATCGTTAGACAACCCATTCTTAACCAATTCCAGATCCTTGATGCAGGCGGACATGGAGCGTGTTTGCAGAAATACCTGTCTAATGATGGATTGAAACTGTCTGGATAAGGCATTGATATTCATAAAAATATACAACCCAATCAAAACAGCTAAAATGGCTGCACCTATCACAGTTTTCAACATTGCATTCAACGAAGAGCTTGTCTCTTGCGACATCATGAAGACTGCTTTATTCATTGTTTTGAGAAGGGGAATATTTTTTTTCAGCAGCTGTTCTTTTAGCCCATTTGAAGCTTTGGTATCGACATTCAAATCATCAAAAGCTCTTTTTAATGGCAACCAGATATTGGTAACTTTATCCAGCTGTGATGCCACCGCTGCTGACGGAGCTCCAACCGCAACGAACTGGGGATTACTCCTGTTTAGCTGTGAAGGACCTTTACCACCACTTCTAAGTGCACTCAGAGTAACATCAAACACCCAAACTGATGTTTTGAGTTGTTCTAAATTCTCCTTGCCACCCTGCTCTACAAATATCAAAAACTCCTTTGTCATCCGTTGGGACAACATGCGCTGGCGACCTGCCAGATTTATGGTAATTCCATCTTTGCTCATATTCTCTATTTGGGTATAAACAACACCCAATACAAAAAGTATCAGCATGATCAAGGAGCTGTTTGTGATAAAAAGTGTGCCCCTAATTCGCAGTTGTTTCTTTTGTTTCGCCATGATGTACCCGATATTTTTAGGATTAAAGAAAGTTTTTAAACAGCATAAGAGCTAACATCCTATTATATTATACAATAGTAGAAAACTAACACACAATGTTGCCAGTGATTTTTTACTATTTTTACCACAACAAAATAAACCAACAAGTACCAAATTGAATGTTAAATCCTAGAGGCATGACAGATCTAACTATTGAAAATCATAAAGCGAATTTGAATAAAATTTGTTTATGTGCAAATTAATTAGAACAGTTATGGACTTTATTATTAACCAGTGTTAACATCGGCGCAACATATATAGGGGTAAGTCATCAATATTTAGGGTATTACTAATGAACAACTCCCTTGAGCAAATCCATGTTGCAACCTCATTATGCTAAGCTTTTTAGGTGGGAAAATCACCGACTATGACCCAACCGTACAATATGTGTATGGCGAACTGTAATATTGGAGGTATTTACATATAAGGCTGGAATAGTACAAACAAAAACTATATTAAAATATGACAATATTAGCAATTGAGATTTTACTACAAAGTTAAATCTGTATGTTGTATAATTTGAGGTAAACGGACATGCTTGTTCTAAAAGGGGGGAGTGAAGCTTAATTGCAAATCAAGGAAGGTATAAATGTCTAAAATAATTAAAACCCTACAAGACGAACATGCAGCTCTCACATCGGTTTTAACCAACATTTCCAAGTCTGAATTTCACTCTCCTGAGCGGTTGGAACTGTTCAAAACTCTTAGGACTGCATTGGTTGCCCATACAGAGTATGAAGTAAAATACTTCTATGATGTTTTAAAGAACAACTCTGATATCGATGAAGAGTTAAGAAATGTATTTGAAGATGATCTAATCCATACATATAAACAGACACTTGATACCTTGGATACAATCATTGAGTTAGGTCAAGAGAATGATGGTGATCTTGAATTTATCATCAAAACACTTTCAGACCGTATCCAAATTGAGGAGAAAAACCTGTTTCCAGTCTATAAAGCCTGTAAAAGCCAACAGTAAGAGGTTGGTTTTTTTTAACTATGAGTCTATTGTGTAGAATATAAACTCTATTTCTTGGAGTGAAATTTTCGCAAGGGAATGCTGCCACTTACAAGCTGCCAATTTTTACTTGATTAATCGCTGTTTACAGCTGAATCATATTGTCTGTCATGCCTGTAAATAAAGCTTGATAATTCAAACGGTTTTATTTGTATAAATAGCAACTGTTTTTCCATCGTAATTATTATGTTACCATAATACAATATAATACCTTGAACTATCTTGTAAGATTCAATAAGTTCTCACTCAGCTTACATTTATGTTCTGTGCTGGCTCGATAATTGAGAATTTATCATTCACCTATAATTAATGATCATATATGGCCATATCCAACAAAGAATTCAAGCTTATAAGTGAATTTCTGAAAGAACACAGTGGAATAATCATTAAACCCGGCAAGGAGTACCTTGTTGAAAACCGACTAACAATCATGTTGGTCCAGAACGGATGTGATAATTATCTACAGTTTTATCAGAAACTTCAAAAGGATTCGGCTCTACGCACTAAATTTGTTGATGCACTCACCACCAATGAGACCTTGTGGTTCAGAGATAACACTTTTTTTGATGGTTTAGAAGATCACATCATTCCACAACTACTTGAAAAATCAAAGAATCAGTCTAAAATTCGCATATGGTCGGCAGCTAGCTCCACAGGTCAGGAGATATACTCTGTAGGTATGTTGTTGGATCATGTTGCACGTAAAAAAGGCATTAGGTTTGAACCAAGAAAATTTGAACTTGTTGGCACTGACCTCTCAACATCTGCACTACAAATTGCTAAGTTGGCCCGTTACAATCAGATGGCAATTTCCAGGGGGATGCGCAAAGATTTTCTAACCAGATATTTTGTAAAAAGCAAGCTGGCATACGAAGTTGCTCCCAATATTAAAAACCTAGTCTCTTTCAAACAGTTTAATCTAAAAAATAGCTTTATTTCCATGGGCAAGTTTGATCTTATCTTATGCCGGAATGTACTTATCTATTTTTCTGATGATTTTAAAAAAGATATTTACAGCAAGCTAAGAACTGCACTGTCCCGTGATGGTTATTTAGCAATTGGTGGATCTGAAACCCCACGTGGACTTACAACATCATTTAAACAATTTAAAGCAGGCAGATCTGTACTCTATCAAGCTGGCCCATAGAGACTCCATCACCCCAGATTTATATCCTTCAAACAATCTATTGATTAGTCTTTGTTATGTTAGTTGTAGCTAACCAATATATTTTAATGTTACCTCAATAGGTATTGACAATAAAGCAATATCAAGCTGATTTGGCATTGACAACATCTTCATAGGTTGATTTTTATGGATACCAAGGTTGTTTTCTGTCAGTATGGGGGCCTACATGTGAGCTATTTCAAGAAAATTCCGTTTAAGTGTGAATGGAGGTTTCTAGATTTATATTACCGTTGAATCTAACAAAAATAGTTCAAGTTCTCTCAGTTTTTTTTTATCTTTTTTGGCTAGACAATAGAGGTTGGTATTATTTGTGTGTGGTATATGCGGTGAGATTAGATTTGATGGAAAAAGTGCATCCATTGATAATGTTAAAATCATGTCAGATCGGTTGGCCCCAAGAGGACCTGACGGCTCTGGAATCCTTGCACGACAACATATAGCCTTCGGTCACCGCCGATTAAAAGTTATTGATCTAAGCGACAACGCCTCCCAACCCATGACCGATACTGACCTGGGACTATCACTGGTCTTCAATGGCTGTATCTATAACTATAAAGAGCTGCGAGCAGAACTGAGTAAAAAGGGCTACTCCTTTTTTTCCAATGGAGACTCAGAGGTTATCATAAAAGCCTATCATGCCTGGGGCAAAGATTGTGTCAAAAGATTCCAAGGTATGTTTGCTTTTGTACTGTTGGAGATGAACAGTGGCTTGGTTGTTATGGTTAGAGACCGCCTTGGAATCAAACCCCTATACTTGAGCAGTACCAGCAAATATCTACGTTTTGCCTCTTCTTTGACTGCCCTCACCACACTGGATGGGGTTGATACCACAATTGATCCGGTAGCTCTGCACCATTACATGAGCTTTCATGCAGTAGTTCCTGCCCCTAACACAATGATTAAAGGCGTACAAAAACTCCCCCCTGCCACCATCGCAACCTTTAAACCAGATGGCAAAAGAGAAGATAGCGTATATTGGAATCTATCATTTGAACCAACTGCCCAAGATGAAGGAAAAAACGAAGATCAATGGCGTGGTGAAATATTGGAAGCTCTGCGCCTGGCTGTAAAAAGACGTCTGGTGGCTGATGTTCCGGTTGGAGTATTGCTATCAGGTGGTTTGGACTCTTCACTTATTGTCGGTCTGCTAACTGAGGCAGGACAGACCGACATCAATACCTTTTCTGTGGGTTTTGAAAATGTTGGTGGCGAAGAGGGCAATGAGTTTGTCTATTCTGACCTGATTGCTGATCATTTTTCAACTCGTCATCATAAAATTGCCGTACCTACTGCTGAACTTCTTAAAGCCCTACCTGATGTTATTGCCAGCATGTCCGAGCCTATGGTCAGCCATGACAATATCGGTTTTTATCTTTTATCCAAAGCTGTCTCAGAACATGTTAAGGTGGTACAGAGTGGTCAGGGAGCCGATGAGATATTTGCTGGATATCACTGGTATCCACCACTATCACATAGTATTGATCCGGTAGCTGATTATACACGGGTCTTTTGTGATCGTGACCATAAAGAGATGTCATCATTATTACAACCAGAATGGATGTCGGATGATTTCAGTCGAGATTTTATTGCTACCAATTTTGCTGCTAACGGAGCAAAAAACGGTATTGATAAAGCTCTCAGATTGGATACCACAGTGATGCTGGTGGATGATCCGGTCAAACGTGTAGATAATATGACCATGGCTTGGGGCTTGGAGGCCAGAGTACCTTTTTTGGATCATGAGCTAGTTGAGTTGGCAGCTAGAACCCCTGCCCGTTATAAAATTGCTCAAGATGGCAAGGGGATTCTAAAGGATGCAGCTCGTAGTGTCATACCCAGTGAAGTTATTGACCGTCCTAAAGGATATTTTCCCGTACCAGCATTGAAATATCTTAAAGGCACAGTCTTGGAACATGTTCAAGATGCTTTGACAAGTCAAGCAGCACAGCAGCGTAACCTGTTCAACCCGGATACCGTAAATAGGTTTATTGCCAACCCCAGCGCACATATCACACCGTTACGTGGTTCCATGTTATGGCAGGTTGCCCTGCTGGAACTTTGGTTGCAACAACATAAACTTTAACAAGAGGAAGATCATGTCCAACGACAAGCTGCCCGACAGCATGGACCCACAAAAGATGGCCTCACTTAAACATTGGGGTAATTTACCTGATGATATCGATGTTGATCAAATGCTTGAGAATGTTGTTGTAGATTGCGGATGGGGCCGTTTGATCTTTGGACAAACTTTTGATGATCCACAAAAATTGGTGCAGCTGCTACAGCAGGAACAAGAAGGTAAACGAGATTTAGCACTCTATGTAAGAGACCCTCATGTGCTTATCTCCCACGCTCCTCAGGAACTATTTCTCGACCCATCACACACCTATCGGCTGATTTTATCTGCTGCCAATATCAAAAACACAAAATCCAGAGGCTATACTGTCTCAAGACTCAAGGAAGTAAGCGAGGGAATTGAGGCCAACAGTATTTTGGCTCAACATGGTATGATCAGGGTCGGCAGATCCTTTTACCTAAGCAGCATCAAATCACAAATAGTACAAATTCTAGTAGCCAAAGATGACAAAACCGACAACGTAATCGGAGTTGCAACCGGAATCGACCATAACAGAGCCATCAATGACCCCGATAATGGCTGTAGCCTTTGGTCGGTAGCAGTTGATGCTCAATGCCCATATCCAGGTGTTGGTGAACGAATAGTGTTAGAGATGGCAAAACTGTTTAAGGAACAAGGGAGAGATTTTCTTGATCTCTCAGTTTTTCACGATAACCAGCAGGCTATCGACCTCTACGAAAAGCTTGGTTTTGAGAAAATACCTGTCTACTGCTTAAAGCATAAAAATTGTTTCAACGAAAAACTGTTCGCTGGCCCACAACCAGAAGATCAGCTAAATATATACTCTCGTATCATCGTTGATGAGGCTAAAAGAAGAGGTATCCTGGTTGATATTATCGATGCCGTAAACGGCTATTTCAATCTAGCGTTTGGTGGGCGTTCGGTAACCTGCCGGGAGTCATTGAGTGAGTTGACATCGGCGATTTCCATGAGTCGCTGTCAGGATAAATCTGTCACCTTAAAAATCTTGAAAGAGGCATCTCTATCTGTTCCAGAACAGATTAACGCTGCTGATAATAAAAAGGTAATGCAATTTCTCAACCGCCATAAACGGGTAGTGGTCAAACCTGATAATGGTGAGCAGGGAGAACATGTTATGGTTGATTTAAGCAGCACTTCTGAGGTCATGGATGCCATCAAACGGGTTCCTGTTCCACCACAAAACGTACTAGTAGAACAACTGGTAGCAGGTTATGATTTACGGATAATCGTTATAGATTATGAGGTTGTTGCCGCCGCTATTCGTATGCCACCATCTGTAACTGGAGATGGGCGGCACACTATTCGTCAACTAATAGAAAAACAGAGTCGGCGACGGGCTGCTGCTACTGAAGGTGAAAGCCAGATACCAATTGATGATGAAACTCTGCGTTGTATCCGACTCAGCGGTCACCAAATTGAGTCGGTACTACCATCAGATGTCACTGTACAGGTTCGTAAAACTGCAAACCTGCATACCGGAGGCATTATTCAGGATATCACCCCTAAACTGCACCCAACACTGTCAAAAGCAGCTGTAACCGGAGCATTGGCTTTGAATATTCCGGTGGTTGGTTTTGATTTCATGGTTCCTGATATTGATGGCAGTGATTATCATATAATTGAGGCCAATGAACGTCCGGGACTGGCCAACCATGAACCACAACCAATTGCCGAGCGGTTCGTTGATCTACTATTTCCCCAAACCAAGCCCCTGGGCAGCGCCTGTTTGGAGCCAGTTTAATGAGAGGGATGCAACCAGATCCAGCCTATATCAAAGATATCCTCCACCGTCTCCTGAATATTCCCAGCCCAACGGGAATGACCGATGAGGTAGTCAAACTGGTATGTAGTGAGTTGGAGCTATTAAATCTACCATATGAGCTGACCCGTAGGGGTGCAATAAGGGCGAATCTTGCAGGTATCACCGACTCCCCTCGCCGAGCAGTTGCAGCACATCTTGATACATTGGGGGCAATGGTCAAAGCCATCAATCCTGATGGTCGACTCGGCCTGGTTCCCATCGGCTTCTGGTCCTCACGTTTTGCAGAAGGTGCCCGTGTAACAATTCATTCCGACAACAACTGTAAAACCAGAGGAACCATCCTACCAATGAAAGCCTCAGGCCATGTTTACAATGAAGAGGTAGATTCACAGCCCACCTCATGGTCCAACCTGGAGGTGCGGATAGATGAGTTAGGCAACTCCTTTGAGTCTATTTGGGAGTTGGGTATCCGAGTGGGTGATTTTATCTCTATTGACCCCAACCCGGAGTTTCTTGATAACGGTTTTATAATCTCCAGACATCTGGACGATAAAGCCGGGGTGGCATGTATATTAGGAGCTTTAAAGAGTATCCAAGACCACAAGCCTACAATCTACTCGGAGTGTAGTGTGCTTTTCACCATATCTGAAGAGGTGGGTGTGGGAGCTTCTCATATTTTGCGTGGTAATATCGCCGAGATGGTCTCGGTGGATAACGGGACCATTGCTCCCAACCAGAACACCTGCGAGTACGGTGCTACCTTGGCTATGCAGGACTCCAGCGGTCCATTTGATCGCCACCTGACAAGGTTACTTATCTCACTGTGTCAGGATTTGGAAATTGAATATAGTAGAGACGTTTTTCTCCACTATCGCAGCGATGCCGCCTCAGCCCTGGAGGCGGGAAATGATATTCGTACTGCTCTTATCTGTTTTGCCTTGGATGCCTCCCACGGCTACGAACGTACCCACAGCAAATCCCTCCAGGCAGTTGCCAGACTACTGCAATCTTATATGACCTCCCAACCACTATTCAAAAGTGAAGAGAACCTTTTTGGAACCCTCACTGATTTACCTTTAATAAAATGCAAAAGCGAACAGTGATCCCACAATTATATTAAATCTTGAAGTTGCTAGTGATTGATATCAAGACCTCTGATGTATGAGCGATCTCTTTAGCTTTATCACCGACATCATGGCTAAGTTTATTGCCATCTTCTGCCAACTGCTTTACATCAAGAAGGGTTTCAACAATTTCCTTGGATGAGTCAGTGGCAATTTCCACCTTTTCATTGATTGAATAGTTTGACTCGGCGGCCTCCCTGACGCTTAAAGCCATCTCTTCTATGCTGGTAGAAGAGCTGGCAACATTTCGTGTCACTTCATCGATACCATGGGAAGCTTCACTAATTCTTCTTGTTACCTCCTTATTATCATTTGCAACATTTGACATCGATTCAGATATCGATTTACTAAACTCTCCCTGCTCATCCACAGCGTATAAAATATCATTATTTGCTTTACCAATTTCATCGACCACTTCTGAAATTGTTTTGACCAGTGAACTCATTCCATCAGCATTATTCTGAATATCATTGATCTTTTCTGAGATCATATTTGTAGCTTCGCTGGTCTGGTTGGCCAAATCTTTTACCTCATTTGCCACAACCGCAAACCCCATACCTGTTTCACCAGCATTGGCTGCTTCGATTGAAGCATTTAATGCAAGCATATTGGTTTGATTAGCGATCTTTTTGATCAAGGAGATAGTCTGGTCGATATCTTTAACCGATTTATTAAGCTTGTCTGCTGCTTCCAAGTTGCTGTTGACGTTTGTTACAGCTGTTTGTGATTTTTGCGAGGCATCTCTACATAGATTTCTAATTCCTTCAGAAGCAGACGCAATTTCACTCGCAGATTTAGAGACCTCTACAACACCATCTTGGTTACGTATAGCAGCCTCTTGAATTGCTGAGAGGTTTGTTGTTGCCTGCTCTGCTGCTGCTGAAATTGATGACATGTTACTGCTTGATTGGTCGGCTACAGTCGAGACAGCATTTAAATTATTTGAGGCATGTTTTGAAGACTCTGCAACATTTGCCATGGTCGAGTTCATCATTTCAGCAGAGCTTGAAGATGTAATAGAGTTCTCCTCTAACTTTGATGAGGTAGTCTGTATCTCATTGGATACATTTTTCAAACTTTCGGAGTATACTTTTAGGGTCTCTGATACACCTATTATCTCTCCTATTGAACCACTTAATTGGTTAACTAAATTTTGCAAAGCCCTACGGGCCAATCCAATTTCATCCGGTTTACCTGGGTTAATCGAAACTGTGAAATCCCCTTCTCCAACTCTTTTCAAAATAGAAGATATATCACCAATTGGCCTTATTACATTAGCGTTGAGGAAAACTGTCGCACCCACCACAATAACCAGCAATAATATACCGGTAATCAATGTTGCCCAATATATGGTCTGCTGTTTACTGTTAGCCAATACTTGATATAGGTCTACTAAATTATCACTGCTCAAACGTAGTTTGTTGGACTGCTCTAAAATATCCAACTGAGCTTGACGATAGTGAATCGAGCCGACTTTAGATGAAAACAGAGCGTCAATAACTTTAATCAAACCATCAAAGTCTCTCTCAATTTCAATGATTTTTTCTTGGAATTGGGCATCTTTAACAGCTGTAATTTTTCCAAAATTGCTCTGTTGAAGGTCAAGTGGATATTTACCACCTGACTTCATGGCAGAAAGTGTCTGGACAAATACCTCACGGGCATTTTTATACTCATTCAAGCTCGGATTAAGCTCACTCATCCCCAGTGGAATGTTCTCTGAAAAATGGAAAACATATCTACGGATACCGAGCAAATCGTTTAGCTTAAATGGTGTTCCAGACATACGGGTATGGCAATCTGCACACCCCTGAGCAACAGCCAAGTCAGCAGTATAATACCTGATAAACAGTCCTTTGTTGGTCTTTAATGGTTCAGATATAAATATTTTTTTAGGATCCTTTTTTATGGCTTCATTAGCAGCCTTATCTATTGGTCCATTCAACTCCTGACTAAGATTAAGAGGAGCTTCCGATATAATCTCCATTGATATCTTTGAATCTGTTCCATATGCCTGATTTACCAATCTGGTGAAAGTAGCAGGAAACGGAACAGCAGGGTGAGGCTCCTCAAGGGGGGTCATTGATATTGACCATTTTCCCTGTTTGGCTGCTTTGACAACTGTTTTTGTATATGTACCCCGCATTTTTGTTATGAATTTATCTAAATCGCGGATTTGCTGAATGATAGTCTGCTGCCTTCCTTTAGCCATGGAGAAACCGAGCACCGATTTTGCCATGGCTTGGGTTAACATTCGCTGGCGACCAAGGGCGTTCAATCTAGCTGCATCTTCTTCTGCTTCACCAAGTATAAATATAACTGTCATAGTTGAAAATAGAGAGACGACGGCTATTGTTGCAAAAACAGCTAGCATCTTGAATTTGATCGTCAAACCACCTTTATTAATCATGTCATCCACCTGCTTTCGCTAATATTAAATTTGTATTAGAATTAAAATATCTTATTAATCGCCACTTATCAAAGCCTGTAGTATCACTCTTTTTAAAACCGTCCATAAAAAGAGCCGTGTATCGGATCTGCTTTCTGTTATATTAACGTAAGCTGAGAATATAGAATGGTTTGATTTTCTAAACGCATATATTTAGTGAAAGTTAGTTAGTTTTTTTAATTTCAGGTTGTTGTTCATACATAAAAAAACTGTTATTATAAGATGTTAATTGTTGATATATCTTTCACAAACAACCAATTAATTGTCTGAAATGTTTAATTTTTTAACTGCCTAGAATTTTCCAGGATAATGTTATTTTTTATCTCATATACAGACCCAAAATAAAGGTCACAGAACAGTTACTTACATGTTTTTAGAAAAAAAGCCTCTTATCTGTAATTTTGATCAAAAGCAAAGATTTACAACGCGACTAATGATTATGAGCCTTAAACTTGGTAGCAATTAAACAATACGAGATTAAACATGGCAATTTCCAAAGAAGAGTTCAGGATGATAAGCAGTATTCTTAAAGAATATAGCGGTATCGTCATTAACACTTGAAAAGAGTATCTTATTGAAACTCGCCTTAACGTTTTGTTGGTACAGAATAAATGTGACAACTACACACAGTTTTATAAAAAGCTGCAAAGAGACCCGCTACTGCGGAATAAGTTTATAGACGCCCTTACCACCAACGAGACACTCTGGTTTAGAGATAACTCATTTTTTGATGGCTTAACCAACGTTATCATTCCCCAGCTGATAGAAAACTCCAAAAAACAGACCAGAGTCCGCATCTGGTCAGCAGCAAGCTCTACTGGTCAGGAAGCCTACTCCGTAGCCATGTTACTGGATCATATTGGTCGCAGAAAAAATATCAGATTTGATTTAAATAAATTTACTATACTCGGAACCGACATCTCTCCAACTGCACTGCAAAAAGCAAAAATGGCTAGTTATAGCCAGATGACCATATCCAGAGGAATGCGTAAGGATTTTCTTAACAAATATTTTGTTAAAAAAGGTACAGCTTACGAAGTTTCCCCTGATATTCGCAAAATCGTCACATTCAAGCAGTTCAATCTTAAGGATAGCTTTCGTTCCATAGGAAAGTTTGACCTTATTTTGTGCCGAAACGTTCTGATATACTTTTCTGATGATTTAAAAAGCCAGATTTTTTCAAAAATGCGTGACACTCTGTCTAAAAACGGCTATTTAGCGATTGGTGCTTCCGAATCTCCACGTGGCCTGACCACTGAATTCAAACAGTTTCGAGCTGGTCAATCGGTATTATATCAAGTAAACTGAACAGATATGCTTGCTACAACAGATAGAGATAATATATACATTCTATTTAAAAAAGTACTCTGAAATTAGTAATATAGATTTAAGTATTAGGATCACCTCATGAAACTACTGACAGTCGATGATTCAAAAACCATGCGGCAGATAATCCAAGGGGTCGGTGCTACTTTGGGTTATGAGGTTTTAGAAGCTGAACATGGCCTTAAAGCCCTAGAAGTTCTTAGGAAAAGTGCCGATGAAATAGCTGTAATCATGCTGGATTGGAATATGCCTGGGATGAACGGTCTTGAAGTTCTAAAAATAATCAAGGCATCTGATGACTGGAAGCATATCCCTGTGATGATGGTAACCACCGAAAGTGAAAAAGGCCACATAATACAGGCTGTCAGACATGGGGCTATACAATATGTAACAAAACCGTTTTCTCCTGAAGAGCTTGCGAACAAAATTTTGGAATCTTTGGGTATGGGCGAATTATAATAATAATTTAGGAGTTAACTAGTGAGTGAAATAGAGAACAGTCAAGAGCTAGACATTAGCCAGAAACTGATTGAATGCCTTAAGGTTTCTGTTATCGATACCCTGTCTACAATGGCTATGACTGAAACAACAATAATAAACACCGAGACAGCTGATGCATTTAATTTATCTTTCCAAATAGGTGGCCTGATTTACCTTTATGGCAATCATGAGGGGATGATTGCCATTTCAGGCGACAAATCTGTTATTCAATTTGTTATATCCAATATTGTTTACAATCCTGAAGGTGAAATGGCAGATGACGACATCATGGATGGAGTTAGTGAGCTGGTAAACATGATTGCAGGTGGCATGAAGAGCAAAGCAGGTCTGACCACCGATGCAAAACTTACCCCACCAATAGCTATAGTTGGACCCTCATGCAAATCCCAATGGAAAACATTTCGCCCAACTTATGTTACTACATTTAAGACAGAGGCAGGTAACTTCCAGGTACACGCCAGCGTTTAATAGTTTTAATTTATTGACCAGAAGTTATGATTACGACACTATAGTATTTGTTTATTATAACTGATAAAAAATATTTAACTATCCATACAATTTATTTTTAACGGTAACCAATTGGAGCTAATATGAATATTAATAATATGCGAATTGGTAACAAAATTATTGGTAGCTTTGCTGTAATCGGCCTTCTGTTTGCTATTGTTGTATGGCAATTCAATAGATCAACAAATTACACAATTTCACAGTTTGACCAGTTGCTAGCTGTAACTCTAGCCAAGAAATCCCACTCACTGAACCTGGACCGGATCATGTTACAGGCTCGGCGCAGTGAGAAGGATTTTCTCTTAAGAAAAAAAACAAAATATCGCGACAAAGTATCTGGTTTAGTTAACGATTTCCAAAAAGAAATCGAACTGCTTATTCAAAAAGAGCGTCTTTCAGGCAACTCTTTAGGGGTGGATAATGCAAGAGATATGGGTAGCAATATGGCTAACTATGGGGATGCCTTTATTGCCCTTGTAGCCTCCTGGGAGAAAAAAGGATTAAGTAGCTCTGAAGGGCTGCAAGGTAACTTCAGAAACACAGCCCATGAACTAGAATCAAACCTCAAAAACCTGAATGTTTCAGAGTTGGTTGAGACACAGCTACAACTGCGCAGGGCAGAAAAAGATTATCTTGCTCGGGGTAAAAATAAATATATAAAAAAGCATATAGATTTTATTAAACAGTTTAATACCCAGTTAAAAAAATCAACCCTTAAGGCAGATCTGCAGACTACAATCAGGGGCAAATTAAACAACTACAATATTAGCTTTATAGAAGCTATTAAGGAGTATAAGGAAGATGGGAGTGCTAGCAAAGCAACCCTCTCCAACTTAAGTAACCAGGGGAGAATTTTAGAAAAAGAGTTAAAAGAACACTATGTAAGCGGCATTTTTAAAGATTATCTTCTTGTGCGTCGTTATGAGAAAGACTACCTCCTTAGAGGCAGCAAAAAATATATCTCAAGGGTTGAAAAAAAGATTGCTGAAATCAATGATAATCTTGACAGATCCATGCTTTCAACAGCAAACAAGGCCAAGATCAAGAGTTATCTCGGTAGATATCTGATCTCATTTTTGAACCTTGTTAAAGAGGACCAGAATATCACCTCTCTTACCAAAAATATGCGTGACATGGTTCACAAAATTGAACCCCAGATCAAAAACAACCTCATAGAGATAGATGCCGAGGTAAAACGGTCTGTAGACAACAATAAAGAGAATATCAACAACGACCTATCAATAGCTTTTACAGTTGTAGTTACCACTATTATTGCTGGCATCATATTATCCGTTTTACTGTTTCGCAATATCACCGCAATACTCAGAGAACAGGTTCAACTTCTATCTACGGTCAACACCAAACTTAACGACTCTTCAATTGGCCTTGGCAAGCTTGCAGATAAAATGTCTGATGGTGCAAACAACCTTAGCTACCAAGCCTCTCAAGCTGCGTCTGCAGCAGAGGAGATGAGTACTAACATGCAGACCATCTCTACAGCTACAGAGGAGATGAGTACCAATATGCAGACCGTATCTTCTGCTGCCGAAGAGATGAGTGCAAACATGTCAACAATTGCTTCTGCAACCGAAGAGGCAAATATGAACCTGGATAGTGTTTCTAGTGGTGGTGGTGAAGCCAAAAACAATATGGAACATGTTCAGGACGCAGCACAACGCACAGCTGCAAATGTTGGAACAGTTGCCTCATCTGTTGATGAACTATCCGGCTCTATCAGTGTGGTCCGTAGTCGCTGTGAAATTGCCACAAAGGAGGCCAAAGAGGCAAAAACAAGTTCTCATGATACATTGGTAATTATGGAAAAACTTGGCAAATCAGGTCATGAGATAGGTAAAATAGTTGATGTAATCAACAGCATTGCCGAGCAGACAAATATCCTTGCTCTAAACGCCTCCATTGAGGCAGCAGGTGCGGGAGAGGCAGGAATGGGCTTTGCCGTTGTCGCCAACGAGGTAAAACAGTTAGCTCGACAAACAAGTGAAGCCACCAAAATGATCTCTGATCAAATAGAAGAGATTCAGTCAAATACCGAAGCGGCTGGTAAAGCAACCAAAAAGGTGGAAGAGGTTATATCTAAATTAGGTGAAGCCAACAATGATATTTTAACCTCGGTTAACGAACAAAACAGTAACGTTGATAAAATTTCAAACTCAATGGGTAGTGTCTCCAAAGAGACTGATGACGTAACCAATATGGTTAAAGAGGCAACAAGCAGCATTGGGGAAATTTCCCGCAATGTTGAAGAGATTTCTGAGGGTATAAGTGAAGTAACAAGAAGTGTAAACGATGCCACAGCAGGTGTTGATGAGATGACCAGTTCAATATCCGAGGTATCAAATGCCAGTAATGAAATTTCTCTAAATGTAACTGAGACATCCCAAGCCTCAAGTGAGGTGGCAAAAACCATGACAGAAGTAGATAATATGTCAAATGGTATCAATACGATGAGTAAAACAGTTGATAGACAATCTAAAGATATAGATCAAATATCCAAAGATTTGCATGAAGCAATGATAAAGTTCAACAAGCAAGTTGATGGGTAAATTGTAAAACAAAATATGGATTTTGCCATTGAATTATGTAGGGATTTAGTACATTCTAATGTGATCATGAACTAACAAATAGTTTGTGATCCTGCTTATTAACCACGGCAAAAGGAGAGGGATGTGTCAGGATCATCAGGTATGCTGGGTAACATACGAATAGGTGTTAGAATCGGTGTTGGTTTTGGTGTAGTACTACTTACATGTATTATTCCATTAATTGTCATGCTTACTAATCTCTCATCTAATCATGAAAGAGTGGAGTTGATAAAAGAAGAGAGCCTGCCTTATGCATTGATAGCAGATAAGATGGTAAATGATGCGACTGTTGTAAACATGTGGTTAACAGATGTAGCTGCATCACATAATTTTGACGGGCTAAGTGATGCAGAAGATGCCGCTAATAGTTTTAGGAGTGGCTTGGATAAATTCAAGGGTATGTTTAGAGAAGAAGATGACAGCAACGCCCTTAGAAAGATGGATGATTTAAGCAAAGCGTTTGAAAGAACCCTCCAAAACGGCAAAAAAATGGCCACCGTTTATGTAAAAGAGGGGGTTGATGCCGGAAATGTTCTTATGGAGAGCTTTGATGCTGATGTTGACCAACTTAAAAGTCTTATCCTAAAATTACGAGACAGCCAGGTTAACGAAGCTGAAGAAGCTATTCATGATATTGAAGCTTCAATGGCAAACTCAAAACAGGTAGCCATCTCCATGGGTGTAATAGCTCTTGTTATGTGTGCTATAATTGCCTTTTTGATTATCAGAAATATTACTACCACCCTAAGAAATCAAGTAACTTTACTAGATTCTGTAAACTCCAAGCTGTCTGACTCTTCCACCGGATTGGGCAAACTTGCTCTTGATATGTCAGACGGTGCTAACAACCTCAGTGACCAATCTACCCAAGCGGCCTCTGCAGCTGAGGAGATGAGTGCAAACATGCACACTATCTCAGCAGCAACAGAAGAGATGAGTGCCAACATGAATACCGTCTCTTCCGCAGCAGATGAGATGAGCGCAAATATGTCAACAATTGCATCTGCAACTGAGGAGGCAAACATCAACCTTGAGGGTGTCTCAAGTGGTGGTCAGTCAGCAAAAGATAACATGGAAAAGGTTCAAGAGGCTTCCCAAAGAACCAGCAATAATGTTGGCAAAGTAGCTTCTTCAATCGATCAACTATCTAGCTCTATCAGTGGTGTGCGCAAACGTTGTGAAAGTGCCACCAAAGAGGCAGAAGTAGCAAAAACAAGTGCCCAAGATACCTTTGTGATTATGGAAAAACTGGGTAAATCAGGACGGGAAATCGGCAAGATGGTTGATGTCATCAACAGTATTGCCGAACAGACCAATATTCTGGCCCTAAACGCCTCTATTGAAGCTGCTGGAGCTGGTGAAGCGGGAATGGGGTTTGCTGTTGTGGCCAACGAGGTTAAACAGCTGGCCCGTCAAACAAGTGAAGCCACCAGGATGATCTCCGACCAGATTGATGAAATAAGAGCCAACTCAGATGCCGCTGGTGAAGCTACCCATAAAGTTGGTGAAATTATTTCCAAATTGGGGGATGCCAACAATGAAATACTGCTCTCTGTAAATGAACAAAACAGCACAGTAGAAGAGATTTCCGACTCCATGGGTGGTGTTGCCAATGAGACAGACGGCGTTACCAAAATGGTGGAAGGAGCCACAGATAACATCAGTGAGATCTCCAACAATGTTGATGAGATTTCAAGTGGCATAAGTGAAGTGACTAGAAGTGTTAGTGAAGCCACATCAGGAGTTGATGAGATGACCCGCTCCATATCTGAGGTATCGGGAGCTAGTGGAGAGATTTCTAGAAATGTATCTGAAACCTCTCAAGCCTCTGGCGAGATAGCTAAAACCATGGGTGAAGTTGACAATATGGCTAACGGCATTAAAACCATGAGCACAACGGTAGAGGAACAATCCAAAGCAATGGCAGAAATATCTGATGAGTTACGTGTTGCCATGGTGCAGTTCAACAAGCAGGTGGATGGGTAGCCAATCATAATAAATAGAATAAAAAATTTGGACACCCTATAAAACCAGCTACTATTTGTACATTCATTAATTAACTATAAGTTAAAGTTAATTAAGCTAAGTATTTACAGGGGTTCCGGCATTTTATAGGTTAATGTAGTTAAGTTGCCGGAAAAATATTGGGTTTATTGAGGTTAATTCAGGGAAACAAGATGTTAAGTTTACAAAACGCTCGCATCAAACCGATGCTAATATGGACCTATCTATTGGTAGGATTAATACCAATAATATTGAGTGGATATACAGGGAGCAGCAACTCTGAAGAAGCACTTCTAAATCAAGCTTTCAACCAACTAAAGTCGGTTCGTGAAATTAAAAAAGTACAAATTGAGAATTATTTTAAAGAGCGCGAAGGTGATATTGGAGTACTTGTCGAGACCGTTAACACCTTGCGGTCAAACGCCATAAACCAACTTACTGCGATTAACCAGAGCAAAAAACAGCAGATAGAAGATTATTTCAGAGGTCGCCAACTATTGATGATGGATGTTCGCAAGAACCTCCGTTTTACCAAAGCGGTAGACCCATTTACCGAAGCAATCGCCCATGGCATCAACAGTCAAGAATACAAAAATGTATATAGGCAGCGGTATTCAGGGCTTAAGACATTCCAAGACACTTCAGAATTTTTTGATGTCTACATTATCAACTTAAAAGGGCAGGTAGTTTTTTCAACCGAACGTAGGTCAGACATGGGTAGCAAACTCCTGCAAGGTCCACTTAAAAATAGCGGATTGGCAGAAGCTTTCAAAAAAGGTCGTCTAGACACCCATATGACTGACTTCTCTTTTTACGAACCAACTGGAGCACCTGCTGCTTTTATAAGTACACCACTTGTTAACAGTAAGGGTTCAATAGTAGGGGTTGGAGCATTCCAGATCTCCCTTAAGCCCATCAATAGCATCATGTCCACACGTCATGGTATGGGTAAAACCGGAGAGAACTATATAGTCGGACCAGACAAGCTGATGCGGTCTGATTCATTTTTAGATCCTAAATACCACTCTGTTGTTGCTTCGTTTGCCAACCCTGAGAAGGGAAAGGTAGATACTGAAGCTGTGCGTTTGGCTTTGGCTGGCAATACAGGTGCTGATGTTATAATCGACTATAATAACAACCCGGTGGTTTCTGCTTTTACTCCCCTTAAAATCAAAGGGGTAAAATGGGTACTTTTATCTGAGATTGACGTAGCAGAAGCATTTAGCCCTGTTGATGAATCAGGGCATGAATATTTTAAAAAATATCAGGAGATGTACGGCTATTATGATGTATTTCTGGTTAATCCTGATGGTTTTGTCTTCTATACATCCTCTAAAGAGGCCGATTATCAGACCAATATGGTTAATGGTAAATATTCCAGCTCAAATTTAGGTAAACTTGTTCGTCAGGTAATACAGACCAAAAAATACGGTGTCGCCGATTTTGCCCCATATGCTCCAAGCAATGGTGATCCTGCAGCCTTTATTGCTCAACCGTTGGTACACAATGGTGATGAGGTGGAGCTTGTGGTTGCTTTGCAACTATCATTGGAATCTATAAACAGCACAATGCAACAACGAGCTGGTATGGGCAAGTCAGGAGAGAGCTACCTTGTTGGACCTGACAAGCTCATGCGTTCTGACTCATTTCTCGACCCCAACAACCATTCTGTTAAAGCATCATTACAGGGGTCTGTTGCCAAAAATGGAGTTGATACCGAGGGTGTAAGGGATATTCTGAATGGAAAAGCAGGGGCGAAGATAATAACTGACTACAATGGCAACCCGGTTCTTTCAGCCTATACGCCTGTGGATATTCCCGGTCTAAGTTGGGGTCTGTTGGTTGAAATTGACTTTGCAGAAGTTGAAGAGCCTATTGTAGCACTCATCAATGTCATACTTATTACTATTCTGATTATAGCTGCTATTGTGGTTGTGGTAGCTCTGTTTATCAGCAACAATCTAATTTCAACACTGCGTGAACAATCTGCCCTATTCCGTTCAGTCAACGTCAAACTATCAGAATCATCTGTAAGTTTGGGCAAGCTTGCTGTAGATATGTCCAGTGGTGCAAGTAATCTTAGCGATCAATCCACCCAAGCGGCCTCAGCAGCTGAGGAGATGAGTGCTAACATGCACACTATATCAGCCGCAACTGAGGAGATGAGCGCAAATATGGCTACGGTCTCTTCTGCCGCAGAAGAGATGAGTGCCAACATGTCAACAATCGCATCTGCAACTGAGGAGGCAAACATCAACCTTGATGGTGTTTCAAGTGGGGGCGAGTCGGCAAAAGAGAATATGGAACAGGTACAAGAGGCTTCCCAACGAACCGGAAGCAACGTTAGTGATTTGGCGACCTCTGTTGAGCAGCTATCCAGCTCTATTAGCGGTGTGCGCGTACGTTGTGAAAAAGCCACTAAAGAGGCCCAAGAGGCTAAAGTAAGCTCCCAGGAAACCTTTGTGATAATGGAAAATCTAGGTAAATCGGGACGGGAAATCGGCAAGATGGTTGATGTCATCAACAGTATTGCTGAACAGACCAACATTCTTGCATTAAACGCTTCCATTGAGGCTGCAGGAGCTGGCGAGGCCGGAATGGGATTTGCGGTTGTGGCCAATGAGGTTAAACAGCTGGCCCGCCAAACAAGCGAAGCAACACAGATGATAGCTGACCAAATTGATGAGATCCGTTCCAATTCAGATTCAGCAGGATCAGCTACCCACAAAGTTGGTGAAATTATCTCCCAGCTTGGTGATGCCAACAATGAAATACTGCTAGCTGTAAACGAACAAAACAGCACCGTAGATGAGATTTCCACCGCAATGGGTAAGGTTGCCGATGAGACTGACGGTGTAACCAAGATGGTTGAATATGCAACTGGCAATATTGGTGAAATTTCCACCAATGTTAATGAGATTTCAGCTGGTATAAGTGAGGTAACAAGAAGTGTTGCTGATGCTACCACTGGTGTTGATGAGATGACCCGCTCCATCACAGAGGTGTCTGGAGCTAGCGGTGAGATATCTCTTAATGTATCTGAAACATCTCAAGCAAGTGGAGATATTGCCAAAACCATGGGTGAAGTTGATCGTATGGCAGATGGTATTAATTCCATGAGTAAAACAGTGGATACGCAATCCAAAACCATGGCACAAATTTCTGAAGAGTTGAATGCTGCTATGGTCAAGTTTAGCAAAAGGGTAGATGGTTAATGATATCAAATTTACACCTATCAACTGTTGGAGAACGACATGTCTGAGGAAGATGACGCTCTCATAGCGATGTTCGTCCAGGAGTCTACGGAGCATCTAGATACTATTGAACCAGATCTTCTTATACTGGAAGAGCAAGGTAAAGATACAGATCCAGCTGTCGTAAACCGTATGTTCCGTGGAGTGCATACCATCAAGGGGACTTCAGGTTTTTTTGGTCTATCCAATATCTCCAATTTAAGCCACACCATGGAGAACCTCCTGGGTAAGATCCGAGAAAATGTCATGGTCCCCACTGCGGAGGTTACTGATAGTCTTCTGGCGGGTATGGACAAACTTACCCAGATGATCGAAGACGTCCCCAATAGTGAGTCCATTGATGCATCCCAAGAGAAGGCTGTTATCCAGGCTCTACTAGACGGTAGTGGCGGTGGTGATGGAGCAGCAGCAAAACCAAAAGCTGAAGAGGCAGCCCAAGAAGCTGATCAGGGTGCTACAGAAGCTGAGGCGCAAACCCAACAGGCAGAAGAGGAGGCAGAAGAGACAACCCAACTTGCCAAGGTAGAGCCTGACCCACAACAGTTTCCCATCTTGGACAACTATCCTGAAGAGGTACAAGATGCAATTAAAACCGGGAAGTATCTCTATGTAATTGATTTTAAATTAAAAGGAAACAACTCTACAAGACAGGACTCCTTCAAACAGTTTGAGCAACTGATTGGCCCGGTTGGAACCTTGATCGCCACCAACCCGATCATTAATGATGAGCTGAACTTTTTATCCTGCAAAGACGATATTCTACAAATTTTCGTATCAACAGTTCTGGATCTTGATCTGGTCTGCTCTTTGACTGAATTAACCGAAAAATCTATAACCCAAGTTCAAATACCAAAAAGTGCAATAAAGAAAAAAGAGGCGGAAGAGCCTACCACTGATAGTGGTGGACTGGTTGCGGTTGGTGAAGTTTATGATGAAGTTGAAGATGAAGATGATGAACCGACACCTACAAAACGTAAACTAAGACTTTTAAATGAAAAGCTGAGTAACCAGTCCAGCTCCGGCAATGGTGATGGCATAGCTGTAGCATCAAAAAGTGCCGCCAAACAACCTGTTGTGGAAGAGACATTGCGTGTCAGCGTTTCACTACTTGATGAGTTGATAAACATGGCTGGTGAGCTTGTTTTGATCCGTAATCAACTCAGTAGAACAGTTAGCACTACCACATCAAACGATCCCCAAGCTCCCTTGATCCAAAGCCTGGACTCTATCACCAGCCGTATTCAGGCAAAAGTGATGCACGCCCGGATGCAGCAGATAAATGTGGTGTTTAGTAAGTTCCCCAGGGTTGTTCGGGATCTTGCAAACAAGATGGATAAAAAAATCACCCTTGAGTTGCGTGGTGGTGAAGTGGAATTGGATAAATCGGTTATTCAACATCTATCCGATCCACTAACCCATATGATTCGTAATGTGGTGGATCACGGTATCGAACTACCCGATATTCGCAAAGCAGCCGGAAAGCCTGTGAATGGACAGGTACAACTAGCCGCCTACCATGAAAACGGCATGGTCAATATTGCCATGATCGATGATGGTGCGGGCATAGATGCCGAAAAGATCAAAAGAAAGGCGATAGATAAGGGACTTATTACCAATAAACAGGCTGAAAATATGGGTGAAGAGGATGCCCTCGCCCTGATTTTTGCCCCCGGTTTTTCCATGGCCAAAAAGGTATCAGATGTTTCTGGACGTGGTGTTGGCATGGATGTGGTGCGAACAAATATTGAAAAACTACGTGGCTCGGTACAGATCACATCAAAGGTTGGTGCAGGAACCAACATTACCCTTAAACTGCCACTGACACTGGCGATTATTCCTGCAATGATCATCTCGGTTAGAAATCACAGATTTGCCATACCTGAGATTGGTCTGGTTAAAATTGTGCGTGTGGTTGACTCCGAGCTGGAAGATCAGATCCAGATGGTCTACAACGCACCAGTACTACGTATGCAGGATATGTTACTCCCTCTTGTGGACCTGGCTGATGTTTTGGAAATGCATGTCACATGGCCTGAAGATAGCGACAAAACCGAACGACGTGCTCGTTGGCTCCATAGACAGGTCAACAAAAACAGTAAAAAAGGCAACCCGGTAGATGGAAAAGAACGCCGGGCCAAGAGAAACAAAGTTATCTACATAATGGTTATCAACATTGGCGGCAATAAATTTGGTATGGTTGTTGACAATGTTTTGGATAGTGAAGAGATTGTTGTTAAGCCCCTCCCCTCCTACTTCAAAGAAAACACATGCTTTTCGGCTACAACAATTCTTGGTGATGGCAGTGTTGCCCTGATTATCGACTATGCAGGAATTATGGAGAAGGCCAACATTAACTTTGGCAACATTGAACAGAGTGAGCTTGCAAAAAGACAGGGTGAAATGCGCTCACCCTTACATGAAAAACAGAACATCATCATTTTGGAGACCGGCTCTGGTTTACGCATGGGTATTCTTACCCGTATGGTACGACGGGTTGAGAAGATCCGCCATAAAGATATCGATCTGATAAATGATAACCACTATGTTCGCTACACTGATAAAACCTATCGAATCATCCTCCCTGGTCAGGTTCTAGGTTTGGAGTATGACAACTCCTTGGAAGAGGTTATTGAGGACGAAAACAAAGAGCTGTGTATGGTGATTTCCAATATTCCAGGGCTGCAAGCTGGATTGGTGTTTGCCAAGATTGTTGATACCATGGATACCTATATCGATTTGGATCAACAGGCTATCCAAGCTCAAGGTCTGTATGGTTCGGCTCGTCTGGATGAACATGTTGTTCTGTTCCCCAACATTACCGAACTGTTCAACATGGTTGAGATATCAGCCCCTCCACCTGAATCGATATGGGATGGTGCTGGTCTTAAAGCGATAGTTGTGGATGATACTCTTTTCTCACGTTTGATGACCACAAGTTATCTGACCCAGGCCGACTTTGATGTTACCCAGGCTAAAGATGGTGAAACAGCTCTGGAACTTCTAAAAGAGGAGGAGTTTGACATCATGGTTACCGATCTCAACATGCCTGGAATGAGTGGATTTGACCTGGTTAAAGAGACACGGGAAACCAATAATAGTGAGATTCCAATAATTGCCACTACACTGTTCTCATCAAAAGCACTGGAGTTCCGTTGTGGTCAGGCTGGCATGGTTGGTTGTGTGCCGATTATGGATAAAGTACGACTTATGAATATTGTAGAGTCCCTCAAGCGACAATAAGTACCTGTAGTTAAATTTGTGAGTAATAAAAAAAATTGGCAATAACAGTTATAAATGAGACACAGGAGTAATCTCAATGCTTGTTTGTACTTTCTCCTTGGGTGAATTATATCTTGGTATAGATATAGTCTTGGTACGCGAGATTAATCAATCGTTGGGATACACCTCTGTTCCCGGTGCTCCCAACCATATCCAAGGCATGCTTAATATACGTGGTAGTGTCATAACCATGTTCAACTTAAAACAACGCCTGGACATGGTAAAACCGGGTGATGAAACACAACAACAATTTGACGGAAGCGGCGAAGAAGATGAGAGCAGCTCCTCTGCCCCCAAAAAGAGAAAGCAGCAGTTCAATATTATCCTTAGAACCAAAAATGAGGTTACCAGAATTGATAAAGCAATAGCCCAGGAGGACTGCTCTTGGGACGACCCGGTTGGTCTGGTTGTTGACCGCTTGGGGGATGTGCAAAAAATTGATGATCACACCATTCAGGTAGCACCAGCCAATCTACAAGGAATCTCCTCTGATTTTGTTCGGGGAGTTGTGGAGATGGATAACAAGCTGCTGCTGATTTTAAACGTGGGCAGTATTTTCAGTGAAAATGAAGAGGCTTAACAAATTTTTGTTACGTAGATATAAAAAACAACCAACTCCCAACCTGCTATAATTTCACTCTTTACATAGAATGTATATCCAGGATTAGATTGCGGTTTTAAAAACTTGTTAGATGAGTGATAGGTAGCAATTTCCAAACTACCGTATCTTTGCTTGCCGACTTGTAATGGATATGCTATTTATGACGGTTGCAAGTGCTATTTCAATAAAATAAAAAATTTATCCAACTGGTAGTAGAATGGTTAAAACAAACCGGATAAATGCTATGAATAGCAAATTTAAAAAGGTATTGTCTTACATAAAACAATCGTGTGTTGTCGATGGATTTTCTCATGATACTGATGGGTTACAACTCTTAAGATTAACTTTTACCATCGTGATCATTTAAAAATAATGAATATGAGAACTATGTTTTGATAACCATCAACACAATGGAAATATTATGAATTTGATCGTCGCTCTTATTGTTCTGTTTTTTACAACCATGCCAGCACATGCCAAGAACCACTCAACTGCTGGCACCAACCAAACAATAATCAATGTTGTAAATGTTGGCTCCTTTCTTACAGAAAAACATACAACAGAAATGTTTGAGCAACTCAAACTCAAAGGTTATGACCCTGAAATACTGAAAGTTTACGATAGTAAAGGTAGACTTTGGTCGACTATCAACATCGGCATATATTTTAAATTGAGTGATGCCGAAACAATGGCTTCTCGATATAAAAAACATACTGGTCAAGATTCATCAATCGCAAAGATACCTGTAAAAAAACTTAAAAAATTCAAAAAAAGGGCAACTATTGCCAAGAAACAAAAAAGTTTAGCCCCTGTTATTAATAAAATCTCCAAACATCCCAAGGTTGTTGCAAAAAAAGCAAAACCCCAACAGAACACCCTGAAACTTTCTGAGCATTTTGTCAAAAAGCTTCCTATGCAAGATGCAGATGATAATAAAGCAACAAAAAAACAGGCAGCAAAAGTTGTAGAGGCTCCTAAAGAGGTTAAAGTTGTAGAGGCCCCTAAAGAGGTGAAAGTTGTTGAGCCTCCTAAAGAGGTGAAAGTTGTTGAGCCTCCTAAAGAGGTGAAAATAAGTCTGCCTGTTGTGGATGAAAAAAGTGCTGATTTAGATATCGATAATAAAGCAGATGTTGATATGACTGACGTAGATACAGCTGCCGTTGAAGTTGCTGATACTGCAGCCGTTGAAGTTGCTGATACTGCAGCCGTTGAAGTTGCTGATACTGCAGACGTTGAAGTTGCAGTTGTTGAAGTTGCAGATACTGCAGACGTTGAAGTTGCAGTTGTTGAAGTTACTGATACTGCAGACATGGTTTCAACAGATGTTGATACAGCGAACGTTGATGTAACAGATCTAAATGTAGATGATTTAAATAGTGTTGAGCCACCTCAAGACGAAACCGTTCAGAGCTTGTCTGATATGAACGATGATGTTGCAAATAAGCCTGATTTGGATGGTATGGACACTGGGACAGATGACGTTGTCATTGCTGCTACACCCAAAGGTGATCTGCCAAATGTTAGCTTTCCCCTTTCCGCTTCTACAGTAAGTGAGGGAGAGTTATTGACTGTCACTTTGCAGTTGGACAACACAAGCAACCAAGATATTAGCGTACCCATCAAGATTGCTGGCACAGCAACCCTGGGTATGGACTATTTTTTACTCTCACCAAACCCCATCGTTATATCAGCTGGTGAAACCATAGCAGAGATGTCGTTTTCGGTAACAACTGATTGGGACAAAGATGATCAAGAGACCATTGTTCTTGAGATTGGAACAACATCAGATGCAGTGGTTGGAACAACAAATAAACTAACTGTCACACTTACAGACATAGCCAATTAAAGCTGTTATTTAAAAAAAACTGCTTAAAAAATTGTCATTAATCATAACGGTTATCCACATCGATAACGCTGACACCAGCTACCTTTTTTTCGACCAGTGAATCCAGGCTATTTAATTTGTCTAAAAATGAGACTATCTCATTTACTGACAAATCAAACCTATCCAATATTTCCTGATTTAAATCGGTTTCCTCTTCAGCGTCAGATCGCAAATGTAGTATGCCACTTAGATTATTACGTATGACATCGTTAAGAGTAGAAGCAGCCAGTTTAACCATCTTTAAATCACGTTTTTCTTGCAACAGTTGATCAAGCTTTTTTTGGTCGCTAAGATCACGCACATTACAGATAGCACCGATTAGGTTATTGTTCTTATCAAGTAAACGTGAAATTTTTAGTATGGCAGGAAAGGTCTCACCATTTTTTGACTCCAACAATACCTCTTCAGAAAATTTTTTATTTGTCTTTAAATATACATAAATGACAGCAAATTTTCTTTTGTCAAACAGAAGATCCTTAATGGGCCTTCCTAGTACCTCTGCTGCAGTATAACCAAAAGATGCCTCTGCAGAGCCGTTGAAGGTTGTAATTTTTGATTCGGTATCCAGGGAAATTATCATATCCATGGATTGATCAATCATTGAGCTTATATAACTATTTTGTTGCTCTAATTTGTTATAAGCAAATTTAAGTGCCAAATGGTTTGCCACCCTGGCTTTAACAATAGATGGAATAAATGGTTTTGTTATATAATCCACCGCACCAAGCTCAAAGCCCAACTTTTCGTCAGTTTCAGTTCCCATAGCTGTTACAAAAATAACAGGTATGTGTTTGGTACTCTCATCGGCTTTTAGACGTCGGCAAACTTCATGTCCATCCATCTGCGGCATCATGATATCCAGAAGGATCAAATCTGGTGGTGAAGAGGATCTTGCTATCTTTAAAGCTCCTTCACCGTTCATAGCCACACGTCTTTCATAGCTTGACAAAATCTCAGCAAGTACATCAATATTTGCAGAATCATCATCTACAATCAGAACTACCTGTTCTAATGCTTGGTCATCCACAATTATCTCTCCGCTATTATAAAAGACTTATATATTTAATCGACGATAAATATATAAGATATGATTAAGATCAAGTATGGCAATAGCTTTTTTTATTGTCTCTCTAACTTTGATATTTTCATCACTTCTTGTTGTAAGGTTTTAAAATGTTGCATTGCTTTTTCAAAATTATAACTTTGGAGACTGCTCTCCATCTCTCTAAAAACAACTTCGGCATCGGTATTAACCAGCTGCTCCTTGAGTGCATTTCTTACCTCTTTGGTTTCCAAGCTACTTTTCTGCAAAAGCTCCTCAAGTTCAGCTAACAGTGGTGAAACCAAAGTATAGTCAAAATTACTCGTTGTTAAGTCCGATCTATCATCATCTGGGGACTCCTCCTCCAACCCTTGTAAACTGGTGATT
This sequence comes from Magnetococcales bacterium, assembly GCA_015232405.1. Classification (GTDB taxonomy): domain Bacteria; phylum Pseudomonadota; class Magnetococcia; order Magnetococcales; family JADFYX01. Next base: position 79,926 of record JADFZS010000003.1, read on the forward strand.
ACTGCTGCCATGGCTTGGGTAAAAAGCTCCAACGCTTCGCTTTGTTCATCTTTGTCACTATGAAGCAAAGCCTCTTCCAGCTTAATTGTTGCCTTAAATAACAACTCGGCACCAATGTTACTGGAGACTCCCTTGATTAAATGAGCAAGCCTTTTGGCCTCTTGAAGATCACCATTAGCTATACTGTTTTGAATAGTGTTTGCTGTTTTACCATGCTCTTTACGAAACCTAATAAGCAAACGTCTATAGCCAGCCCGATTGCCAGCCATTCTCATAAGACCAGTTTGGATATTTAACTCTGGAAAATCTGGGAGGGTTATATCATCAGTATTATTATGGCTATCAAGGTCAGGAACTTTAACCGGGCCAACCCATTTGGTCAGAGTGGCATAAAGCCGTTCGGGTCTGATGGGCTTGGCAATATGATCATTCATACCAGCCTCTATGCACTTTATTTTTTCGTCTGGCATGGCATAAGCAGTCATGGCGATGATGGGGAGTTTCACAAAACCAAGTTCACTGCGAATATAACGGGTGGCCTCCAATCCACCCATTACTGGCATCTGAATATCCATCAGAATTGTGTCATAGGTATTGCTCTGTAATTTATCGATAGCTTGAGCACCGTTGTTGGCTAAATCCACATTAAGACCCACAAGTTCCAACAACTCTTGAGCAACCTGCTGATTGATGGCGTTATCATCTACCACTAAAATACGGGCATCTTTTATTTTGGTGCGGGTCTCTATTTCACTGGCTAATATTTTATCAGTTTTACTTGGATTGATGGAATCTTCCCCAAAAATCATAAGGATGCTATTGAGTAGCTGGAAACGTGAGGTCGGCTTTTCAAGAATTGCATCTAGATCGTTAACCTGTGGGTGGTTCTGCACCTTGTCTTGGCTAGATGTGGTCAACAGGATAATTTTAGGAACCGAGCCGTCTGCAATTTTTGTTCTGAACAGTTTTTTGATCTCATGGGAGGCAGTTATTCCATCCATATTGGGCATGCAACAATCCATAACCACCAATTTAAAGGGGTTTGAATTGCTTTTTGTATTGGTTTCAATAATTCTAGTAAGGGCCTCTTCTCCAGAATGGACAGACTCCACATTAAAATCAAATGATTGCAACAAATTATATGTCATGTTTCGGGCAACACCATGATCATCAACCACCAAAACTCGTAGCCCTTTTAGAGTTTCAGGAATTTGGATGGGGTCTGTATCCTGTAAAGATAGACAATCAGCCGATATAGTAAAATAAAATTTACTTCCCTCTCCAGGTACACTTGTGGCCCATATACGTCCCCCCATCATCTCCACCAAACGAGCACAGATCGTCAGCCCCAAACCAGTACCACCAAAATTACGTGTTGTTGAGGAGTCGGCCTGCTCAAATGGATCAAACAGTTTTGGCAATATATCAGGGTCGATACCAATGCCGGTATCAGAAACACAAAAGCTCCACTCCATTGAACCCCTGGCGATATTGTCAGAACTCAATTCAACGACTATTATTCCTTGATCGGTAAACTTGATTGCGTTACGAACCAGATTGATCAACACCTGTTCTAATCGCAAAGAATCACCCAAAGCTGTATGGCAAAAATTGGGGGGTATAGATAAGATTAATTCAACCCCTTTTTCCGTAGATTGCTGGCTGAAAAGATCTGCCAATCTATCAAACAGATCACGAATATTGAACTTTACCAGATTAAGCTCCATCCGCCCTGCTTCAATTCTGGAAAAATCTAGAATATCATCGATAATACTCATCAATGTATGGGAAGAGTGTTCTATTTTGCTCAAATAGTTATGCATCTTGGGGGTTGGGTCCACCCTGATTGCCAGCTTGGTTAAACCAATTATGGCATTCATGGGAGTACGTATTTCATGGCTCATGTTGGCAATAAAATCACTCTTTGCCCTGGAAGCAGACTCGGCAATTTCCAAGGACTCTTTTAATATAGCCATGTTGCTTTTGTGGGTTGTAATATCTGTAAAGCTCACCACAGCACCGATAACCACACCGTTTTGAACCAGAGGTACTGAGTGATAATCAACTGGAAAACTGGTCCCATCCAACCGCCACATAACTTCATTATCGACATGGACACTCTTGCCTTCCCTAAAAGCCATGTAGATATTACATTCATGTACCAGATACGGACTGCCATCCTCACGAGTATGATGTATCAGGGTATGCATGTTTTTACCTATGAGGATTTGGGGGTCGTCATAACCTAGCATATCCACACAGGCTGAGTTACAAAAAGTGCAGTTACCGTATAAATCTATGCCATAGATTGCTTCACCTGTTGACATCAATATAGAGTTCAACTTTGCCTGACTAGCAGCCAACTCTTTTGCTGCCTGTTGTCTCTCTAAAAAATTTTTTTTATTTCTAACAATATACAATGTTAAAAGTGTGGTTAGAAACAACCCGGTAATAAAAAACAGCATCGGAAAAGATTTGAATTTTTCTTGATCAAAAAAATTCTCATTGGGAATAGCGAGAAATGACCATTGCCGACCAGCAAAATCAAATGTTTCTGAATATTCCCAGCTATTTTTCAAGGTTGAAAAATAGCTGTCATCAGAGACATATAAGCCTTTATATGGTCTATTGGAATAATTATACAATAATCGATTTTCTTCAGACGCTTTATCATCCCTAAGAATAAAATCTACACCTGTAGGTTGCATAGTTTGCATGGATAATTCTATCATATCACCGATATTAAATCCTAAAGAGACCAAACCAAAAAAATGTTCCCGACGTTGCTCAACTGTGTTGATCGGTTTGTTATTTTGGTAAATTGGATCGATGACGATAATGGTGGGTTTTTGATTGCTGCCATCAACAAAAATATTGTTTTCTAAAACTACATGTCTGCCACTATCCATAGCACGATGAATAGCAACCAAATTAGCCTTGTTTGCCCCAAGATCAATACCTAGATGGTCATATGATTTAGTTTTCGTTTCGACAAAATAGTGGGGATAATATGTATCTCGTTTTTGGGCTATGATTACTTTGCCATCTGCCATTGGTTCAATAATTTTAAACTCAATATTTTCTTCTTGGGCTTTTTGTTCAAAACTTGCTCGTTGCTTGTGGGGAATTTTTGGTATCCAACTTAAACTAACAATAAATGGATAGCGGTCGGTAATATGTTTTGTAAATTTAGCAAACTCTTCACGATCAACTGATTTTGACGAAGTATATAAAATTTGGATATCCTCAAGATTACTCTGTAGGATATCCAAATTATTTTGTATTGCGGAAAACCGCTCTTTAGCCAGCAAATGGAATCTTTGTTTGGTGTGTTCTAAACGCTCAAAGTCCAGAATAACATATGTAGACCAGGACAATACAATACCAATAAACACCACTGACCAAGCCACTGGATAACGGTTTATATTGTCAATTAACCTTTTAATAAAGCTATTTAACATACAAAGCAGACTTGGCTATTATAAAAATTCACCTCAACCATCAACATTTTTCACACTCCTTATGAGTTGCTACTCCAAAGCATTTTGTTAAGATTAGGTCAAGGCATGAAAGATAATGTCTATATAAATAGATCCGGTTAAGGCTCTTTATATCTAACTACTATTTAAGATAGCTATATCACAATTTATCTATGGTTGTGACAGCAATAATTTCTATATGATCTCCACGGTCAACCAGGAGTATTTCATCGTGTTAAACTCCCGGCTTCCGGCAGCTATTATAACCTCAGTCTTGAACAACATCAACTAAAAGTGCTAAACATCTATTCTGTCAAATTCAAACAATATCCTTAATTATGTTGGAGTCTACATACAAACTAATATTAAATACAATCAAATTCTATCAAAAGAGAGTAAATAATTATAAACAGATTTGTTTGCTTTATTATTGTCAAAGGCATGTTGCATCAAATAATTGCCAGGTCCAAAATTTGTGTTAACTGTTTTTAGGAAATTGTGAAGCAACACCCCATCCTCTTTATGGAATCCAAAACTGATCAAAATGGAGCTAGAGATCTTGCTTCTTGGACAAGAGCAGATCATTATGGATGATCTATAATATCAAATTCAGTGATGGATAATCTATGAGAGGATCAACTCTTAAAGCAGACTTTTTGGTTATTGGTGCTGGTATCGTTGGCTTGACCCTGGCCCGTGAGTTGTCACACCGTTATCCAGAAGCCAAGATTGTCATTTTAGAAAAAGAGGCAAGCTTTGGACTTCATGCCAGTGGTCGCAACAGTGGTGTACTCCACTCTGGAATATATTATAATGAAGAGTCGTTAAAATTTAAAATTTGCGCCCAGGGCAGCAAGAAGATGGCGGAATATTGCAAAAAAAACTCCCTGCCCATCAAACGAATTGGCAAAGTTGTTATAGCCACAAATAGCACAAGTAAAGAGCAGCTTGATATATTTCTCAACCGGGCAGAACAGCTAAAAATTCGCGCTTATTCCACAAATACTGAAACCTTACACAATATTGAACCCCACGTTGCGTCAAAACCAGCCATTCACCTTCCTGATGTGGCGGTGATAGATGCCAAGGCTATAGTTGGCTTTTTGTGCGATGAACTGAAAAAAAATAGCAATATAAGCTTTTTGATGGAGCGCAAAATCACCACAATCGATACAGACAAATCTATTGTAAATACGGTTGATGAAGTTATTGAGTACGGCTTTTTGCTAAATGCTGCCGGAGCCAATGTTGATCGTATCGCTCACCTGTGCAAAGTGGGTGAAGAGTATCGAATGTTGCCGTTTCGTGGTAGTTACTACAAACTTGCGCCAGACTCTGGAATCACCGTTAACGGTTTGATATATCCGGTCCCGGATCTGCGCATGCCTTTTCTCGGCATCCATTTTACCAGGGGCATTGATGGTAGTGTATATGTTGGACCGTCTGCTATACCTGCCATGGGCCGGGAGCACTACCAGGGTTTAAAGGGTATGGAATACCGTGAGAGCTTTCGTCTTTTAGCTGACCTTACCAGGCTTTATATCGACAATGGGCAAGGGGTGCGACATCATGTCGGTCGAGAGATCACGCAGCTGTTTAAAAAGGGTTTTGCAACTGCAGCAGCCAGCATGATACCAAAGCTACGTCCACAACATCTAATTGCCAGCAGCAAAGTTGGAATCAGACCCCAATTATACAACAGAAAAACCAACAGCCTGGAGATGGATTTCAAGGTGCTGACGGGCACAAGATCCCTGCATATTTTAAACAGCATATCCCCTGCTTTTACCAGTGCATTTAGCTTTGCTAACTGGACTGTTGGTAAAATAAAGTTATAACAGTTGAGAATAGACTAAATCAGCAAAATCTAGGTTAAACACTATTAAATATTTTTTGTAATGAAACTGCCAAAGCAACAAGGGATCTCTCAGAATTTTTCGGCCCGATGATGGAGATACCTATGGAGCCTTGTTTGCAATTAACAGGAATTGATATCTCCGGTACTCCCCCTAGTCCGGCTATTGATGTCAACTTTATAATTTTAACACGATGGCTTTCAAACTCCTTTGTTGATGAGTTGATCAAAGGAGGATGACAAGGGGCGGTGGGCATGAGAATAACCGAATCATCACCCAGAAGTTCAACCAACATTTTTGTGAAAAGCTCCTGCTCCTTTTTACCAGAGTCATAAGACGATTTTGTAACAGTGGAGGCCCAGTTGATTCTCTTGGCAACATCATTGGCAACCTTGGGTTTGTAGCTTTTAAACCATTTACCATGGTTGTTCCATACCTCATAACCCTGGATTGTCCTAAACAGGTTGCTTAAGGTATGCAAATTATCAGGTGTGAGAGTAACAAAGTTGATATTGGCAAATATGGATGCTGCTTTGGCTTGAACTGTTTTAAATATGGATCTAATTTCAGGATCGATAACCCCCATAACATCATCAGGCACTATCGCTTTAGTAAATTGAACCTCTTTTTGCTTGGGAATAAGAGTATTAAGCACCTCTGTAAATATTTCAGGTGATCGGGCAAAGCAACCCGGAACATCAAACGATTGGGATAGAGGAATGATCCCCTGGGTGGATAATAAAGAGTGTGTAGGTCTTATACCAAAAACACCACAATAACTTGCTGGAATACGTATAGAGCCTGCGGTGTCCGTCCCCAATGAAAAATCTGCCAGACCCGCTGCAACACTTACCGCTGATCCACTTGATGATCCCCCTGGTATTCTATCAACTCCCAGAGGATTAACAGGCATACCAAAATGGATATTTTGCCCATCCAACCCAAAGGTCAGCTCGTTTAGATGGGTTTTACCTTGCAGTGAAGCACCAGATTCAACAAGCTGTGTTATTAGATCGGATGTGTGATGGGCAACTTTATGGCTCTCAGCCCAACCGGGATTACCAAATGAGGTTACATAGCCCTTAACATCAAAACAGTCCTTGGCAGAAAAGACCAAGCCACTCAAAGGCCCCTTTTTGCCAGCTATATGAACCTTGGAGTTATAATAACAGCCGTATTCCATGATTATCCAAAAATGTTAAACCTTAATAAAAGATAATTTTATTCACATTATATTGATTTTTTTGTGATGAGCTATTATCTACTTAAGCAACTTTTACCCTAGAAACGGCGGTTGGCTGTGCGTACATGGCGTAACATATTGGTTTAGCTGGTGTAACAGAGCAAATCGAAGTCACCTTGTTGGTGATGAGACTTTGATCTGTTATGCCAGATGAATCAATAGGTTGCGTCAGGTGCGTGCTGACAACTGCTGTTTCTAGGTTTAATGTATGAAATCAACTACACCTTCAGAGACCACAACTGAACCCCTTTGGGTTGAAATATCGTTAGATTGGGTTGCTCCTGAATATACTCTGTAGGCATCACGCCCCACATTCTGAGCCAAACCTGCTTGGTTAAAGCTATTTTTTCTTGCTGTTGCTGCCATTAGTTTCCAAGCAGCTTTACTATCTTCACGCTCCTCAATCATAGCATTGAATTGAGCAGTTGATTTACCCCCTTGATTATCATGGTTTGCACTGGTTAATAGAGGGTCCCCTCCAGTACTTGGTGCAACCAGATCCAAAACCTGATTAAATTGATACTCACTTCTACCTAAATGAATTTGCGCCCCACCACTTTTTAAAGTTTGCACTTTAGGCTGTTGTACTGGGGGAATCATAGAACCAATAGATCCGCTCATTTTAAACTCCATAGTTTGTTATCAACTATTAGGGTTAAAGCAAATCCAATACCACCATTAAAGCATTAATCTTTCAATAAATTTTGGTAAAGAAAGCTATAAAAACAAATCTGTTTATTATTAAGCATCTGCCAATAAAAAAAAGAAATTTTTCAAGCAAAAAAACAGGTCAAAAAAATGGATATTTACTTTTTTTTTACGATTATTGACACCATAACTTGCTCACAGAGCCATAGAAAGCGACAATGGGGGGTGGTAGCTGTTTTTTTTCTGACATACTCGTTATAACAACTACCTTTGACCTAAAAAAAATGATCGATAAAAAAAGGAATAAGCCATGAGTAACTCCATGGGAGATAGAGACGGAAAAATCTGGATGGACGGTAAGATGGTGGATTGGCGAGATGCCAAGGTTCATGTCCTAACCCATACCCTCCACTATGGTATGGGGGTTTTTGAAGGTATACGCTGTTATGACGGTGAAGAAGGCCCAGCCATATTTCGTCTGCCTGAACATATAAAAAGACTGTTCCAGTCTGCCCATATACTGGGAATGAACATACCTTATAGAAGAGATGAGATTCTAAATGCCTGTATTGCAGCTGTTGAGGTAAACAACCTACCCTCAGCCTATATTCGGCCTTTGGTATTTTTTGGCTCTGAGAGTATGGGAATAAATACAGCCAACTGTAAAGTTCATGTAGCTATAGCTGCTTGGGAATGGGGAGCCTACCTTGGTGAAGAGGGAATGACCAATGGTATACGCATCAAGACCTCTTCATACACCAGACACCACCCCAATGTCACCATGACCCGCGCTAAAGCTGTAGGCAACTATTCCAACTCTATTATGGCAAAAACAGAGGCTCTTGCTTGCGGTTTTGAAGAGGCCCTGCTTTTAGATACCGAAGGTTATGTCTCAGAAGGCTCTGGGGAGAATATATTTATTGTCAAAAATGGCAAAATCATCACCCCTCCACTGGATTCGGCACTCGACGGTATAACCCGTGACACCGTATTTACCCTTGCCCAAGAGGCAGGATTGGAAATCAAAGAGCAACGTTTCCCTCGCGATGAGGTTTTGATCGCTGATGAAGCCTTTTTTACTGGAACAGCTGCTGAGTTAACCCCAATCAGGGAGCTGGATGGCAGAACCATAGGAAGTGGCAAGGCTGGACCCATTACAAAAAAAATTCAAGCACTATATTTTGATGTCGTTAATGGTCGTCACCACAAACATAAAGGGTGGCTCACACCATTAAAAACAGGTAAATAACAAAATGGCAACTCCACAATATATCTTTACGATGCAACAAGTTACCAAAATCGTCCCCCCTAAAAGGGTGATTTTGGAAAATATAAACCTATCATTTTATCCAGGAGCCAAGATTGGTGTTTTGGGTCTAAACGGATCGGGCAAATCCTCTCTTCTCAAAATAATGGCGGGGCTGGATTCAGACTTTAATGGCGAAGCAAAGCCAGCTCCAGGAGTTAAAGCCGGATATCTTCCCCAAGAGCCACAACTTGACCCAAACAAAGGTGTACGTGGAAATGTTGAGGATGGGGTAAAAGAGACCAAAGCACTTTTGGATCGTTTTAATGAAGTCTCCATGAAATTTGGTGAAGTGACCGATGATGAAGAGATGAACGCTTTGATCCAAGAACAGGGAGAGTTGCAAGAGGAGATTGACCGTATCGACGGTTGGGATCTGGACCGTAAACTAGAAATTGCTGCTGATGCCCTCCGCCTCCCCCCTTGGGATGCAGATGTTACAAAACTATCAGGTGGTGAGGTTCGCAGGGTGGCACTATGCCGACTTCTGCTATCGGCTCCCGATATTCTGTTACTTGATGAACCAACCAACCACTTAGATGCTGAATCGGTAGCTTGGCTGGAAAGATTCTTACACGATTACAGTGGCACAGTGGTTGCCGTTACCCATGACCGCTATTTTCTTGATAATGTAGCAGGTTGGATTTTAGAGCTGGATCGGGGTCGCGGCATACCATGGGAGGGTAACTACTCCTCTTGGCTCGATCAAAAAAGTCAACGTTTAGCCCAAGAAAAACGTGAAGGTGACTCTCTTCAAAAACGCTTGAAAACAGAACTTGAGTGGGTAAACTCTTCACAAAAAGCCAGACAATCAAAAGGTAAAGCCAGACTACGCTCCTATGAGGAGATGGCGAGAATCTCCAAAGAGAAGAGACGAGAGACCAATACCCTTTTTATCCCCACCGGACCCCGTTTAGGAGATGTTGTTCTTGAAGCCAAAAATCTAAGTAAAGGGTTTGATGATCGCCTGCTTATGGACGATCTCTCCTTTTTACTACCCCAAGGTGGCATATTGGGCATTATAGGTGGAAACGGTACAGGTAAAACCACATTTTTACGTATGTTGAGCGGTACTGAAAAACCTGACAGTGGGTCGTTAAATCTTGGGGAGACGGTGAAACTGGCCTATGTAGATCAGAGCCGAGAAGGGATGGAACCAGAAAAAAATGTCTGGGAGGTTATCTCCGAAGATAAAGATATGCTCGACTTAGGGGATAGGGAGGTCAACTCTCGCGCTTATGTCTCATGGTTCAATTTTAAGGGTGCTGATCAACAAAAGAAGGTTAAATTTCTCTCTGGCGGTGAAAGAAACAGGGTACATCTGGCAAAAGTGGTGAAATTTGGTGGTAATGTTCTACTACTAGACGAGCCGACCAACGACCTTGATGTTGAGACCCTGCGAGCATTGGAAGAGGCATTGGCAGAGTTTCCTGGCAGTGCCATAGTGGTATCCCATGACCGCTGGTTTTTGGATCGTATAGCAACCCATATTCTAGCTTTTGAAGGTGACTCAAAAATCACATTTTTTGCCGGAAACTACCAAGACTACGAAGCCGACCGCCAGAAACGTCTCGGTGTCGACGCAGAAAATCCAAAACGGGTAAAATATAAAAAGCTGACCCACTAAATAGACAAAAAAAATATTAAAGAAATTCAGTACATTAAACTGTGATACCACAACATCCATATTGATGGCTTGACAGCGCGCGCTTGGTTCTGCCATTATATGCTCCGTGGGGGGAGGTTGTTCGTTGGTATCCTGGTTTTATTAATAACCATTAATTTATGCCTATCCTATTAATTAATAAACGTTAATAGAGGAAGAATATGTACAGACAATCAAACATTGCAATAGAAATTGAAGACTTTATGAGAGAGAGCCGTAAAGCTGCGGCTGCTCTGCCAATATTTAGTACCTGGAGTATGGGGGTATCAGCTACTTTTCTTCTGGTAGCTATGTATTGGGCAGTCATGTACAGACTAACTTGGTCGTTGGATTATGCTTTTTTATCCACAAGCATCACGTTAATTGCTGGGCTATTGTCATCGTTTGACCTATTCACGCGGCGTAAGCACTTTCGTCGCTCTTCTGACAAGTTTCCAGTTTTTGATGTCGCAGTTATTTTGGTCTCTCTCATTGGTTTTTCACTTATGTACACAAGAACAATGGCTATATAGAAAATTCTGATCAAATTTGTATAGTTAATTTAAGCCAAAGCTGGGCAAAAAAAATTTTTTTATTATTATGGGTCCAGGGAAATTATTTCCCTGGTGGGTTTGGGTGAGACCCAAGGTTTTGCCTTTGTTTTTAAGCCTTTACAATTAAAAGCGCGGGGGTTTAGGACCTGCAAGGCCCTCCAAGGTTTTGCTTTTGGTTGTGTATTTTTGATTTGAAATTACCGTAATTTACTGGTTTGCTTTCAACTGGGATATTATTCCTGTTCAGGAAGAAACTGATAGCCAACACCATGAATTGTAACAAGTAGTGCTGGATCTTTGGGGTCTTTTTCTATTTTTCGTCGCAACCTGTTGACCATTACATCAATTGTACGACTTGTGGGCATCCACTCTCTATTGCTCACCGCTGCCATAAGTTGATCACGGGTTAGTACTTTGCCTGACTGCTCTACCAAAGTTAAAAGCAGATGAAACTCACCGTTGGTTAGATACACAGACTCATTTTTTGGTGAAGTCAGGCTACGGCTTACCTGATTTAATTCCCAGCCTGCAAAACGATATGTTGGTTGATGTTCTTCCTGGATAGCTATGGCACTCTGGCCTCTTCTTAGTAGATTTCTTACTCTGACTAGAAGTTCATGCTCATTAAATGGTTTAGCAACATAGTCATCGGCACCCAGCTCCAAACCAAGAATACGATCTATATCTTCATTTCTTGACGAAACAAGAACAACACTTATATTTGATTTTATACGAAGCTTTTTTAAAAGCGAAAAACCATCTTTTCCCGGCAGGTTGATATCCAGAAGAATCAGATCTATTGAGTGTTGTTTAAGGGCTTTCCACATTCCATCGCCATCAGATGTGGCTATAACATGGTAATTCTCTTTTTTAAAATAAGCCAATAAAAGAGAGCTGGTTACAGGATCATCTTCGACAATTAATATAGAAGCCTTGTGGTTAGTTGCCATCCCTTTATGATAAGGGATTACAAAAATAATTTCTGTAGATAAATGACTGTTTACTTGTAGTAATTACTACAATTTTTATGTAGCTGTTTTGCTACACAACTAAACCCATAAAATGTTTATCAATCAGCAAGACCATTATCAAGGGCATATCGTATTATCTCAGCATTACTATTGAGGTTCATCTTGTTTAAAATTCTGTTGCGGTAGGTACTAACGGCACTCACACTTACATTTAACTCCATACCGATTTTTGTTAATGATAACCCTTTGGCTATTCGGCATAACACACTATATTCTCGATCTGATAAAGAGGTGTGTGATGTTTTACTTTCATTTATGTTTAGCTCACCAAACAACTTATCAGCCATGCTAGGAGCAACATACTTGATACCTTGAGAAACCTTGCGAATGGCCTTAACCAACTCCCTGGAGGCCTCAATTTTGGTAAGATAGCCGGCAGATCCAGCCTTTAAAAAACGTAACGCCATGGAGGCATCTTCATATTGGGTTAATACTAAAACCTTTTTATCGGGGTGTTCCTTTTTAACCCTCTTTAACAGCTCCAAACCTCCAATTCCCGGCATGGAGATATCCAACAGAAGAATATCCCAATTTAGATCTCGCAGTTTGCGTATGGCCTCCTTTCCATTGTCAGCTTCACCCGCAACATTTATTCCCTGCTCCTCAGTAAGTATACGCTTCAAACCATCCCGTAAAATTGCGTGATCATCAGCAATAAAGATATTTATCATGCTTTTTTACCCAATCTCATTATTTAGCAAAGGGACATGCACCCACAATCTTGTCCCGCCCTCCTCTCTGCGTTCCAGACCAAACTGTCCACCAATTTTCAAAGCTCTCTCTTGCATGCCATAAATACCAAAAGAGTCCTGATTTTTTATCTCATCAAAACCTATACCAATGCCATCATCAAAAACCTCAAGAATCACCATGGACTCTTCAAGGCGAAAAGATATGTTGACTTGCTTGGCACCTGAGTGTCTTACAATATTGGTGAAAGCCTCCTGACAAATTCTAAACAGTGTAGTCCTGTGAAGTTCATCTAATTCTATTTCAACAGGAGTCTCAAGCCAACTACATAAAATATTGCCTTGTTGATTGATCTCAAGCACCAACCCTTCCAAAGCTGCTGTTAATCCACATTCATCCAAAATCCTGGGACGTAATGAGCTGGCAACATTTCTGACGGTACCAAGTATGTGATACAAAAAACTGGACATCTCTGCCAATTTTTCTTCAAGTTCTTCTTCACTTTGCGGTGGATGTTCCTGCATCCACGATATATCCATAAAATGTTTGGTTAAAAGACTTCCTAACTCATCGTGGATCTCTCCGGCAATTCGCTTTTGCTCCTCCTCCCTTACATATTCTCGGTTTGCCAGCAGTAGACGGACATTTCTTTCTGATTTTACAGCGTTAAACTCTGCCTGCTCTCTCACCAATATTTCGCGTTTTAACTCCTGATCTGCAACAAATCGTTCGGTTATATCCTGTATTACACCAATTATGCGTACGGGTGTCCCTCTTTTATCGCACACCGCCTCACCTTTGGAGTGAACATATATTATTGTGCCATCAGCTTTTAAAAACCGATAGTTGATATCAATTACTTTACCAGGATTGTTAATAACATCGTTGGTTCCTTTTTTAACTATATCCTTATCTTCAGGGTGGATTAACTTTGT
>JADFZS010000040.1 GCA_015232405.1 Magnetococcales bacterium
TCTATTCGACTTTTGATCCGGTGGAAGCGCACCGTCTAACGAAGATGTTGGAGTTTCACTACACACCGAAACATGCCAGTTGGTTGAACATGGCGGAAATTGAGATTTCGGCCCTTCAACAGCAATGCTTGGATCGGAGAATACCAGATGCCGAGACGTTGAAGAGAGAAATCAATGCCTGGCAACGGGATCGTAACTACCGACAGGTGAAAGTGAACTGGCAATTCACGACCGAGAAAGCACGAGTCAAGCTGGTTCGTTTTTATGATTTATAATCAGTGTGGTCATGTACTAGGTTAAAGGTTATAAAATTGAAAAAAGTTGAGCAAATTATCATGGCAGGGTTTGTTGTTAATCTTGTTAGTATGGGTGTGGCTCGTTTTGCATATACCCCACTTTTACCTGCGATGTTGTCTGATGGTTTAAACCTTGATGGGGCAGGAATGATAGCTTCGTTAAACTATGTTGGCTATCTTGTTGGTGCTGTACTGTCAATAACAGTTAGCTCTGTTTTGGCGCAAAAATGGATGTTTCGTATAGGCATGATACTCTGTCTGTTAACCACATTTCTTATGGCATGGGGTGATTCTATTGTTATCTGGAGTGCGGTACGGTTTTTTGCCGGGCTTGGTTCTGCTATTACCATGATTGTGGGTTCAGCAATAGTCTTGAAACTTCTTGTAAAACATAATGAAGCTAAAAAAGTACCTATCCAATTTGCTGGTGTTGGCTTGGGTATAGCAGTTAGTGGGGCTGTTGCAATGTTGCTGGTTTTTGACGGAGATTGGCGTTTAGGTTGGATAAGTTTGGGGTTGTTTAGTTTAATTGTTACCCCTTATGCAATGTGGGTTATCGAACATAACAGTGTTGAAACATCATCGATTAACAATACAAATTCAAATGTAAACAATAAGTTGCCAATGTTTGTTTGGTTTTTATGTGCCGCATATTTTTGTGAAGGCATTGGCTATGTGGTGAGTGGCACTTTTCTTCCCACCATTATTGAAAAAATTCCCGGTTTACAAGGTACAGGCTACTCTATCTGGATAGTTGTAGGTTTGGCTGCTGCTCCTTCATGTCTGTTCTGGGCTAAAATGGCCCATAAATTGGGAGATGTGGAGGCAATAATGGTAGCTCTGCTGGTGCAAGCTGTCGGGGTTATCATACCTGTTTTTGCCGACTCTGCTTTTTTAAATATCTTAGGGGCTTTTCTCTATGGGGGAACCTTCTTGGGTATTGTCTCCATGACACTCTCATTTGGTGGTCGGTTGGGATCTGCCAACCCAGCCCAAACCATGGGGATTCTTACCGTAGCTTTTGGAGTAGGGCAGGTAATAGGCCCCATCTATGCCACAGCTCTTACCAACTGGCAAAACAGTTATGACGCCGCACTTATCGTAACCGTGGCTATAATTTTGCTGGGTTGGACCATCTTGATGATGGGTAAAAGATCACTGCTAGTCAATTATTGAAAGCTAGAAAAGAGAAAACAGCCCACCCTCATGTATCAATTTATTGCTCTGTTACAGATGAAAAACCAACAGTAGGTAATAAAAATTATCAATGAAACCATTTATGATAGTTATGTGTCCAAAAAAACAATAGACAAACCGTATAGGTTCCTTTAATCTCTCAACTGCTGCGAAAAAAGCTAAAGAAAACACGTAGTTATATTTTTCAATAGGTTTATAAGAGAGGCATTAAATAGAGTTGCTTTTTTGCAAAATGTGATATTTTGCGAAAAAAAAACTGGTCAATTGTATTTATTTTAGGAGAATTTCATGAAAACGAATCATAAAGTTTTGACCCTGGGTTTGGGTCTGTTTTTGTTAACGGGATTTGGCAATGTTCAAAAGGCAGCAGCTGAATATGTCATCAAGTTTTCACACGTTGTTTCACCACAAACACCTAAGGGCAAGGCTGCAGATATTTTTGCTAAATTGGTCAATGAACGTATGGCTGGTAAGGTCAAGGTAATAGTTTTCCCTAACTCCCAGCTTTACAATGATAACAAGGTCATGGAGGCCATGCGTCTAAGTGACAGCAAGACCACAGGTATTATGGCTGCACCCAGCCTATCCAAGTTTGTGAAGTTCTCCCGTACCATGCAGGCTTTTGATCTACCATTTCTTTTTAATGATATTACCGATGTTCACAAGCTAGCTGACTCAAAGCTTGTTCATAAAATGACCAAACCCATGGAGAGAAAGGGCATTAAAGCTCTCTCTTTTTGGGATAACGGTATGAAGGTTTTCTCCGTTAATGGAGATAAACCATTAACCAAGGTTCCTGGGGATTTTCGTGGTAACAAGTTCCGTATCCAAAGTTCCGATGTTCATGCAGCAATGATTAATGCTCTTGGTGGCACTCCACAAAAGCTATCGTTTAAAGAGGTTTACACATCCCTAGCCCAAGGTGTTGTGGATGGTCAAGAGAATGCTTGGTCCAACGTGTACTCTAAAAAATTCTTTGAGGTGCAAGATTACATCACAGTCTCCAACCACTCCTATCTTGGTTATCTAGTCGTTGTTAGTAAATCTTTCTGGAACAACCTACCAGATGATATCCGCACTGAGTTGACAGCTATCATGAAAATGGCAACAGCCGCCAACCGTCGTTTTGCTGCTCAGGCCGACTCCGAAGATCGTAAAAAAATTGAGATGGCAGGTAAGGCTAAAGTGGTTGAACTCTCCGCAGCTGATAGAGCCCAGTGGGTAAAAGCAACTGCTAAAGTTGAAGATAAATTCCGCCGTCAAATTGGTGGCAAGATTCTTGATGATATCCACAAATTGCTCGGACATTAACATCCTTTATTTATCATTATTTTTTACGAGCATCGGGTAGTGATTGTTGATACAACCAGGTGCTGGGTTTTATCTTAAGTTACCAATGTTGCGTATTTATTGTTTGTACCGTCATGTTATTTTGAAGGGACTTTTATTTACGTGCTCGTAATTTATTGGAGTGTAATAGATGCTGGATAGAATAATAGATACCAGTGAAAAAATTATCATAACAGTTGGGTTGGCTTCCGCCACCTTGTTGCTGTTTGCAAATGTGGTTGCCAGATATGCTTTTGATAGTGGATTTACCTGGGTGCTAGAGGCAGTTCAATACCTGTTTGCCTGGGTTGTGCTAGTTGGTGCAGCCTATGGAACCAAAGAGGGTGTTCATCTGGGAATTGATATTATGGTGGAAAAATTCTCCCCAGAAAATCAAAGAAGAATCACCCTTTTGGCTCTTGCCTGTAGCCTTGGTTTTGTTGTTACGGTGTTGATCCTCTCTATCCGCTATACCATTAAAATTTATGAGTGGGGCGACCTCTCTTTGGATCTGCAAATTCCCCAGTGGATACCATATCTCGCAATTCCATTTGGTTTGACCTTGATGACCTACCATATGGTGCATGTGGGCATAAAACTCTGGAAAGGTGAAATTACCCGCATCCACAAAAAAGAGGCGGATGACTACGTTGGGGAGATCCAAGAATGAGCACCCTGATACTATTTATTGGTTTGATTTTTTTGTTGTTGATCGGGGTTCCCATCGCCATTAGTCTGGGTTTTTCCAGCATGGTTTATACTTGGGTCCATACCGATGATCCCATTATCATCATAGCCCAAAAGCTCTTTGATACCATGGAGCACACAACCCTTTTGGCGATTCCATTTTTTATCCTCTCCTCACATTTTCTGACCACTGGTGGTGTTTCCCAAAGGCTTATTGAATTTGCCAAGGCGATGGTTGGTTGGATGAATGGTGGTCTGGCTATTGCTGGTGTTGTGGCGTGTTTGTTATTTGCTGCTATTTCCGGCTCTTCACCTGCTACTGTTGTTGCTATTGGCTCTATCATGATTCCCGGTATGATACAGGCAGGATACAGCAAAGAGTTTGCGGTGGGTGTTATTGCCACCTCTGGTAGTTTGGGTATTCTTATTCCACCTTCTATACCGATGATCGTCTATGCAGATGCTGTTGAAGAGTCAGTTGGTAAAATGTTTATTGCTGGTATTCTTCCTGGCCTGTTGATGGGCTCTTTCCTGGTTTTTGCTACATGGTTTGCTGCTCGTAAAATGAATATGCCTAGAGAGCCTTTTCAAGGTTTTGCCCATCTGTTTAAAACCTTCAGAGAGGCCTTTTGGGGGCTGTTGCTGATTTTCATCGTTGTTGGTGGTATTTATGGTGGTGTCTTCACACCCACAGAGGCAGCAGCAGTTGCAGCGGTATATTCGGCCTTTATAGCTCTGTTTGTCCATCATGATATGGAAATATCGGATGTGCCCCATGTCCTCCTGGATTCCGCCAAGATGACCGCTGTTTTGCTGTTTATCATCGCTTGTGCCATGATTTTTGCCCATGTTTTAACCGAAGAGCAAATACCGCAAAATCTTGCGCAAACCGTTATGGAGGGTAATCCAAGCCCTTGGATGTTCCTGTTGATGGTTAATGTCATATTGTGGTTTGCTGGTGACTTTATGGAACCATCGGCTATTTTATTGATTCTGGCTCCTCTGTTCCATCCTATTGCCGTCAATCTTGGTATCGACCCGATTCATCTTGGTATCATTATGACCACAAATATGGAGGTGGGTATGATAACTCCACCGGTGGGTCTTAATCTTTATGTTGCCGCAGGTCTATCTGGTATGAGTCTCGGTGCAGTTACCAGAGCTGCACTACCATGGATGGGTGTGCTGATAGCTGCTTTGGTGGTCATTACCTATGTACCTTGGTTGAGCCTTGTGTTGGTGGACAAGCTTTTTTAGATAGGATGATTGTCGAACGCTATCCAAAATCGTAGTGGGGATCAACTCAATACCTCTTGATATAACCAGCTTTTGATTGTGTTTGATTTTAGACATTTTAAAAGTTTAACCTTAAAATTTTGTTAAAATCTATCGGAACAATATTGCACTGTTATTCCGATAGATTTTTGCGAGTTTAATGATAAGAAAATTTAATACACATATTTGTTCTGTTTTGTTATACAATGTAAATGAGAGTCATTATAAACAAGATTGTCATTTAGAATTATACTTAAATTTTTCACTTTTCAACTACCTAGGAAATTCCTGATATGTTTCAGATACGCTTTCACGGTCGAGGTGGACAGGGCGTGGTAACAGCGGCAGAAATGCTCTCTGTTGCTGCTTTTTTGGAGGGCAAATATGCCCAAGCTTTTCCAAGTTTTGGTTCAGAGAGAATGGGTGCGCCAGTCATTTCTTATTGTCGAATCGACACCAAGGAGATTCGCTTACGTGAACCAATTGGAGAACCTGATGCGGTAATTATTCAAGATCCAACCTTATTAAATTCTGTCGATGTTTTTGCAGGAATAAAGGAAGATCGCTATCTGCTTTTTAACTCCAAACAGAGTTATCAAGAGCTTGGTATCGCAGACTTTATTTTAAATTTTATTCCTGAGCGGGTGGGATGTGTACCTGCAACAGAGCTGGCTTTAGAACATGTGGGAAGGCCAGTACCAAATGCGGCACTACTGGGAGGTTTGGCTGCGATAACCGGAATTATTCAGGTGGATTCTGTGGTGCGGGCTGTCCGGGAAAAATTTAGTGGGCCGGTGGCAGAGGCTAATATTGTTGTGGTTAATGAGGCTTTTAATATGACTAAAAAGCTGTTGAACGGCGGAGGGTAGGAGATGCTGAAGCAGATAGAGGGTTCACAAGCAGTTGCTGAGACTATTGGACTATGTCGGCCAGAGGTAATCTGTGCCTATCCCATCACCCCACAGACCCACATTGTTGAAGGGTTGGGGGCTTTGGTGCGCAAAGGGACAATAACCAACTGCGAATATATAAATGTAGAGTCGGAGTTTGCTGCTCTGAGTGTTGCCATAGGTGCGTCCGCTGGTGGAGCACGCAGTTATACCGCCACCGCCAGCCAGGGTCTTCTGTTTATGGCGGAGGCGGTCTACAACGCTTCGGGGTTGGGCCTGCCCATAGTAATGACCATTGGCAACCGGGCGATTGGTGCTCCCATTAATATTTGGAATGACCATTCAGACAGTATGTCAATGCGGGATTCCGGTTGGATTCAACTCTATGCGGAGACCAACCAAGAGGCCATGGATCTGCATATACAGGCATTTCGTATTGCTGAGGAGGTTGGCTGTCCGGTTATGGTCTGTATGGATGGCTTTATTTTGACCCACGCTTATGAAAGGGTGGATCTACCCAGACAAGAACAGGTGGACGCTTTTTTACCTCCTTACGAACCCATGCAGGTGCTAGATCCTTCTGACCCGGTTTCAATAGGGGCCATGGTGGGACCAGAGGCTTTTGCCGAGGTGCGTTATCTGGCCCACTATAAACAGATGCGCGCTTTGGAAAGAATACCTGAAATAAGTGCTGAATTCAGAGATAGGTTTGGTAGAGATTCCGGTGGGTTGGTACACACCTATAAAACAGAAGATGCCGACACCATTGTAGTTGCCCTGGGGTCGGTAAACGGCACAATAAAAGATGTTGTAGACGAAATGCGCTTGGATGGCAAAACAATTGGCTCATTGAGTATCTGCTCCTTCCGCCCCTTTCCTCTGGAGCGATTACGGGAAGTTTTAAGCCCGGCAAAACAGATAATCGTCATTGAAAAAAATCTTGCAGTGGGTATGGGTGGAATTCTATCTGCCAATATTCGCATGGCCTTAAGGGGGTTGGTACAACCTGTTACCACCTGTATAGCTGGGCTGGGTGGCAGACCTATCACCAAAAAGTCACTGCATGAGATGTTTGAAAAAACCATGGCTGATGAGATAGAGGACACCCATTTTCTGGACCTGGATTGGGAGATTATTCGCCGTGAGCTAGACCGGGAGAAAGCCGACCGGAGATCGGGGCCAATTGCCGAAAATATTTTAAAAGATATCGGAAAACGTCTGGAGGAGTAGTTAGGAGATTATTTATGGGACAGGAACAGAAAGTTAAGTTCTATCAAAAAGGTACTTATACAGTCGGTAATCGACTGCTAAACGTAAAAGAGAGATCGGTACAAGCCAGTATGGACCGTAGCAACTCCCTCACCTGTGGGCATCGGGCCTGTCAGGGGTGTGGTGAAGCTTTGGGAGCGCGTTATGCAATTGATGCTGCCATGCGGGCTTCGCGAAATCAGGTGATAGCGGTAAATGCAACAGGTTGTCTTGAGGTTTTTACCACACCATATCCAGAGACATCATGGCAGATGCCATGGCTGCATTCACTTTTTGGTAACGCTGCTGCAGTGGCAACCGGGGTCGCCGCTGCCATGCGGGTAAAAGGGCGCACCGAGGTACGTACCATTGCCCAGGGTGGTGATGGTGGAACCACAGATATCGGTTTTGGTTGTCTGTCTGGTATGTTTGAGCGTAACGATGATGTTCTATATATCTGTTATGACAATGAGGGCTATATGAATACCGGGGTGCAGCGTTCAAGTGCGACCCCTCCCACGGCTCGCACTGCCACCACCCCGGTTGTGGGACCAGAACCGGGAAATGTGTTTGGTACTGGTAAAAATATGCCCATGCTTGCAATGGCCCATAAAATACCCTATGTGGCAACTGCAAATGTTGCTGCTCTTCATGATTTAGAAGCAAAAGTTACCAAGGCCATGCACATAAAAGGGGCCAGATATATCCATATTTTTGTCCCCTGTCCTTTGGGTTGGGGTTCAAAACCCGAAGAGACAATTCATGTGGCACGTTTGGCTATTAAATGCGGTATTTTTCCACTTTTTGAGGCCGAATATGGCAAAGTAACCAGTACTGTTCCCATTCGTGAGCAGATTCCGGTTGATGACTACCTCAAAATCCAAAAACGTTTTTCCCATCTATTTAAAAAAGGTAGGGAGGAGCGGGAGAAAATTGCTGCCATACAGGCTATGGCAGATGAAAATATTGAATATTTCAACTTATTGAATAAGGAGGGTGGCTCATGAGTAAGCCTTTTGCCATCACCCTGGATACAGGATCGAGTCTGGTAAACCTTACCGGAAGTTGGCGTTCAAAAAGACCGGTGTTTGCAGACCACATGCCCCCTTGCAACATTGCCTGTCCAGCTGGAGAAAATATACAACAGTGGCTCTACCATGCCGAGGAGGGAAATTACCACTTGGCATGGCAGGAGATAATGAAACATAACCCCCTTCCTGCCATTATGGGAAGAGCCTGCTATCACACATGTGAAGGTGAGTGTAACCGGGCCAAGCTTGATGAAACTGTGGGTATACACGCAGTGGAACGGTTTTTGGGTGATCTTGCGATAGATAACAACTGGCGAGTTAAGATAACCGTACCGAGAAGCGGTAAAAAGGTTATGGTTATCGGCTCTGGACCTGGAGGTCTCTCTGCTGCTTATCATCTAACATTGCTTGGTCATGCTGTTACTCTTTTTGAAGCTGCCCCTAAAGCTGGTGGTTTGATGCGTTATGGTATTCCCCGTTATCGTCTACCCAGAAAAGTATTGAATGCCGAGGTGGACCGTATTGAACGTATGGGGGTTGAGTTTAAGTTGAACACACCTGTGCGTGATATTGTTGGTGTAATGGAGGATGAGGGATTTGATGTTGTTTTTGCAGCTATTGGTGCTCAACTACCAAGGCAGATAGATATACCAACTGATGACTCTGTACATATGTATGATGCAATCCATATGCTGCGCAGCATTGAATTGGAGGAGGAGTTTCCTGATATAGGTGATAAAGTTGTGATCTATGGTGGTGGTAATGTAGCAGTGGATGCTGCCCGTTCTGCGGTACGGTTGGGAGCAAAAGAGGTTAGCATTGTCTACCGTCGTTCCAGAGACAAAATGCCAGCCCACTCTTTTGAAATCAAAGAGGCTGTGGAGGAGGGGGTTGAACTCAACTGTTTACGGGTTGTCCGTAAGGTGGAAAACGGTAATATCCAGGTGGAACAGATGGTATTGACCGACACCAACAAACCTTTCCCCACTGGTCAGATGGAGAACATCAAAGCCGATACCCTTATCTTGGCTTTGGGTCAGTTGGTGGATGCCGACTGCTGCTTGAGCAGTGTACCGGGGGTTGGAGTTTTGCAAGGCAACGTGCAGGTGGACAAAGCCATGTGTACTGGCAATGAGAAGATATTTGCCGGGGGCGATTTGGTTCCTTGTGAAAGAACCATAACCGTAGCTGTTGGTCATGGTAAAAAGGCTGCCCACTATATTGATGCCTACCTACGTGAAACTGAGTATCAACCCAAACCAAAATCACCAACTGCCACATATGAAAAACTCAATACCTGGTATTTTAGCGATGCTCCTAAAACAGTACAGCCAATATTAAACCTGATAAGGCGACAGTCGGGCTTTGAAGAGGTGCTAGGTAATCTTGACGAGGATAACGCACTTTTTGAGGCCCGCCGTTGTCTATCTTGTGGCAACTGCTTTGAGTGCGATAACTGTTATGGTGCTTGCCCGGATAACGCCATTGATAAGTTGGGTTCGGGAAAACGGTTCAAGGTTAATTATGACTACTGCAAAGGGTGTGGGTTGTGTGCTACAGAATGCCCATGTGGAGCAATAGACATTGTAAACGAAACCATTTAGATATCTATTATTTCTTTTATTGTGTGGGTAGGAGTTTACCACCAGATCAACCAGCCAGTATATTGGGTGCAATATGCTGGCTATTTTTTTTATTGAAATAAAATGGTTAAAATTTCTCTGGCTAGTTTTAAAAACCAGGAGGGGCTGTTGGTAATTATGACAGCAGCCTTTTATGTGGCTTTTCAAACCTGGATGACCCTGTTAAACAACTTTGTTGTAGAAGGGGCGAGCTTTACCGGAAGAGAGATAGGTATTTTACAGAGTTTACGGGAGATACCAGGGTTTTTAGCATTTGGGGTGGTGTTTTTGCTGCTTTTTGTCAAAGAGCAGTATTTGGCTTTTATCTCTCTAACCATGTTGGGTTTAGGGGTATGTTTAACCGGGTTTTTTCCTACGGCAGTAGGGCTTTATACCACCACTGTTTTGATGTCCATCGGTTTTCACTATTTTGAAACCCTGCGACAATCTCTCATACTGCAATGGATAGATAAAGAACACACACCACAGGTATTTGGTAGGATAATCTCTGTTGGGGCCAGGGCGGCAATAGTGGCGTTGGGTTTAATATATCTAACGGTAAATCTGGCAAACCTGGAGCTAAAATGGGTGTACCTGATAGGTGGTAGTCTTGCGGTTATTGTCGGAATAGCAGTTACCTTTATCTATCCTCTCTATCCCCAAAAAGTAAACCAACACAAACATCTTGTATTAAGAAAACGCTATTGGCTCTATTATTTGTTGACCTTTATGTCAGGGGCAAGACGACAGATATTTGTGGTGTTTGCCGGTTTTTTGATGGTGGAGAAGTTCTCTTTTTCAGTATCCAGTATTACCCTTATGTTTTTAGCCAACCAAACCATCAACATGTTTTTGGCTCCCCAAATTGGTAAATTAATCGGGGTATGGGGTGAGCGACGCTCTATGATTTTGGAGTACATCGGGCTTTTTGTTATTTTTGTCTCATATGCCTTTGTTGAAAACCATATAATAGCGGTTGTTCTTTATATTGCCGACCATATGTTTTTTGCCATGGCTATTGCCCATAAAACATATTTTCAAAAAATTGCAGATCCTGCCGATATCGCCTCAACTGCTGGGGTCGCCTTTTCTATCAACCATATAGCAGCGGTGGTAATACCAGTTCTATTTGGCTTTTTATGGTTGATCTCCCCATCATGGGTATTTTTAAGTGGGGCTGCCATGGCTGGGGTATCCCTAATCCTGGCTCTGCTTGTTCCATTAACTCCGCTGCCTGGGCAGGAGTCAGTCTTTGCCAAGCCGCAATAAATATTCTTCACATATCAACAATTTATTTTTTGTATATTAACTAAATGTTGAATTTTTGCTTTAGTGGATAACAAATTGTAATAAGAAAATCTTCTTGAGAGCCGATACGTCTTATAATGTGGTGGGGTTGGGTGTTTGGGTGTAGCTTATGTGGGAGAACAAGAATGATAATATCCAGAGTAAATGTACTTTGCAAATCACAGTTGCTTTCTCTCTTGATAAGCAAAAAACTGGGTATTATTGATGGAATTAAACTGCACAATCTAAACGATAGTGACATTACAGGAAGACAATTAAATAAAATTCATGATCAAATTCTTGCTTGTATTATCGATTTGGCCCATCCGTTGGGTGCAAAATATCTAGCCTTTGTAGTTAGCAAACAGATTCCTACTTTGGTGCTTGTAGATGGAGATTTAGCAAAATTCAGGCAGCAGGAGAGTGGGAGCAGTGTTTATTTTGATAAAGATGGGATAGCCCTGTTCAGAGACCTCAGCGACTATCTTTACAGGCTGCGATGGAACGCCTCTTCTCCTGTTTTAATTGTTAATAAAAACAGAATTCAAGCAAAGCTTGTTAAGGAGTCTTTAAAACCCTACCATTTTCAGCTTGAATGGGTTGATTCATCCAAACAGGCGATGGTTTATTTGCTAAACAACCCTAGCACCAAAATCATCATTTTAGGTGGTGAACTTACCGATTCAACTGGGGTTGAGTTTATGCAGCAATTTCATTCGACCCGGCTAAGAGAGAGTACCGTAGTTCTGGCATTTTCATCAAATAACCAGCAGGAAACCTTGGAGGAGATGGTGCAAGCCGGGGCAGATGATTTTATCTGCTTACCCAAATCCATCCATCTATTGAAATGTCGTTTGGATAGAGCAGTAGATCAAGTACTGATTATGAGTGGAAGAAAAAAAAGTGCCACCAAAGATCCAGCCACAGGGATATGCAACAGACGGGCATTTTTGGAGATAGGAGAGGCACTGATGGCAACCGCAGGAAGGGGGAAATTCAGTGTCTCGGTAGGTCTGCTCTCAGTAACAAACTTTTCAGATCTATCAAAGCAGTACGGTATAACGTGTGCAGATTTAATACTGGACTCAACCACAAAAACCATCCGCGAGCAGTTCCGCAACAGCGATATAATAGGACATTTTGGCGATGGGTTATTCGCTTTCATACTAACAGATTTCGACCAATATTATGCCCAGCAGGTGTTTGATGAGTTGGTCGACAGAATGTTTAAATTAAATCTACTAATCACTGATAAACCAATTGAATTAAAAGTTCAACTAGGTGTCGCCATATCAATGGGTAACAATATAGAAGAGATGCTAGCTATTGCTATGGAGTGTCTGAAAAAGGCAGCAAATAGTAGTAGTTGTTATAATTATAAATAATTTTCACTGCTGACAATCTTGATTGTTTTATATAATCTGAATATATTTGCCAAGTAGACTATGATTATTAAAGAGATCTTGGATAGGTTTGAAGATTGTGAAAGCATCTCATTTGAAGGTGTTGTAGAGTTATCAATAACAGATACTGAGCTAATTATTGCTAGGCTTGGAAAAAGAGATCGAAAGTTAGAAAAAATTATTTTCAACAATCTAGAGACTCTATCAGAAGATTCTGCCGCCATCCTTTTTTCATGTAAACAATGTTGTCTAGCACCATGTGAATGCCGTCTTGTCACCGACCAATATTTTAATGAGATATATTTCAACTCTTTGAAAAGCATCTCTTTGAGTACTGCAAAAATAATAACAGCTTGGGATAATGGCTGGAGTGGTAGTCGTATATCTTTTTCTGGACTTAAAGATTTACCAACAGAAATTGCTGAGATTTTATCAAATTGGAATGGGCACAATTTTGAGTTTAATGGATTAGAAAATATCTCTCCTGAATCCATGTCTGCCTTATCTCTATGGAAAGGTGGTTCGTTTGAGTTTAACGGTTTAACAACATTGCCTAAAAATGTTGCCTCTTCAATATCTAAATGGAAACCAGAAAATGGTTATCTTTTTCTTAACGGTTTAAAAGAAATATCAAGTGAATCCGCTAAAAAACTATCTGCATGGCAGGGAAGTAACCTTAAGCTAAGTGGTATTAAATCCTTAACACAACAATCAGCTTATTCATTAGCAAAATGGAAAGGAAAAAGTCTTGATTTAAGAGGGATAGAGCTATTATCCAATGAAGTAGCAAAAGAGCTGTCAATATGGACGGGAATATATTTAAACCTTAGTGGGGTGTCCAGCCTCAATAAGGAGTTGGCATTTTATTTATCACAGTCCAAAATATTCACATTAGACTTATCTGGGTTGGAAAATATATCATATGATTCAGCCCATGAACTTTCAAAATTTCAAGGTAACTATCTTCTGATCGAATCAATAAAAAGCATGTCAGATGAGGCATTATATGAGTTTTTAAAAAGAAATAATGCTCACATGTTTTTTAACCAGAGCAAGTCTTGTCTTTACTCAGGGCAGCCTGAATATGATAAACAAGTATTTTTGCCTTATTCTTTTCATGGATTTTCTGATGAAGTTGAGAATAGAGCAATAGATTTATTTGAAACTCTATTGTCAGACAAAAAATTATTGTTAGACGAGAAAAACAGGCCCCACTCATTAAATGGACCAGCTTTGATTATTGGAGATCTTGAAATATATGCAATACATGGTGAACGTGTATCAAAACATGTGGTTACAACGCCTAATTTGATAACCCATGAAGATATTGAAAAGCAAGAAAATATATTGGTACGTTGTGTAATATTGAATCTTTATGGGTTTGAGAGATATGTTGCTGAAAAGCCAAATAATATAGATTTTATAAAATATTGTAATGATTATGAATCAAAAAGGCTTATACAGCTTTTATATACGGAGCCAACCTTGGCTTTTCTTGAAGGAAAATTTACAGACACCAAGGAAGGAAAAAAACTTTTTCAACAAGTTGCAAAAGGTCTGAATGTAATTATTCGTGAAGATTACAAAATGCTAATTAAAGGAGATCAAGGGTTTATTGGCTACCAATATCCTGCTTCTAATAAATTGTTCAACTTAAGCGTTGAGTCACCTGTAACAGGGTTTGAACGTCTGCCTGATCTTATGGGGCTGGGAGTACCATGGAGATTATTGGAGTTAACAAAAGAAAAGCCTTGAGCGGGGTGAAAGTGCTCCCTGTCAAATTTATCTATTGGTCATCAAGCTCATTGCGGTTTGATGATATGCCCATCATTATTAGCCAAACCTATCAAAACACTGGAACCGTTACTTGCCACCTTCAAAACACCATATCTGGCATTTTCATAATGTTTGGCATGTCCCTCCTGGAAAAAGAATGAATCGGCACTGAAGATGAATTCCAGATCATTCCTTGATTTTTGTAACTTGTAATCTAGAAGGTGCTCATTTGGTTGCAGTGAGCCACCCTTATAAATTCGCTCCAACCTTGCAATATTGCCATCGAGCAAACGATATACTACCTGTCCATTCCAGGGAATATTGGTGCTGGTCGCTGCTTCTCCTGCCTTATCCAAAGTGGATCTTTCCTGAATTTGAGCATTATAGCGCAAACGCATAAAATCCCCCTGCATCACAGAACGAGGATCGATTGGTTGTAGCCTTAGCAATACTGTTCGACCATAATCAATAATCTCTTCCTTCTGTCTGATTTGAACATTGATCACAATTAAAATCGTAATAAGGCCAACCAGAAAAAGCAAATTTCTTGCGACCTTCATGATCCGACTCTTTTTTTTATCATAAACCATGGAATCAGGAGTAGAAAACCAACGGCCACCATCAATATTGATTTGTGCAATAGATCAATATCGAGGTCATAATAGAGTTTCACAACCAGCAATATCTGGGTAACAGATGCCACAACTGCCAAAGACCAACTCTCTATAGAAAACGCTAAAAGCAGCAATAGCAGAAAAGAGAGGTTTCCTATTGGAGCTAGCAGACAAATGATGAAGGTAACAAAGGCAGAGATAAAAATAACCGGTTTCCAACTTTCCTCTTGTCTTTTTGATATAATCAAAAATAGCCAAACAAAACCCAATGTTTGAACTCCTCTACCTAACCAACGACCCATTAACTCATCGGCAGAAATACCACCTTGTGTAAGAACATAGAGAATAGGTGGAACCAGCAGCAAAGCATATGCTGTTGGTCTACTGTCTAAAGGGCGCGTAGGCACTAACAGAAGGTACAACCCCAAAGGCAATGTAACACATGAAACAACATCAATGCCTCCAGGAATTTCATTTACAGATATGGCAAATATTGCCAAAACAGAGGCGGTTCCAGCACCAACAAATTGTTGGATGGGGTCGGGCACAATAAAAAACATGAGAACAGCCAGCGATATGGCAAGTAAGGCAACAATAGCCAAACTGTTAAATTGTAGATAAAACCCAAACAGTATGAACCCCTGACCAGTCAAGTTGCAGGCTAGTGAAAAATGACGTGCAAAGAGGCTTTTTTTCTGACGATAGAAAGCCACTGAAATGACTGTAATTAGAATACCGTCAGGAATTATTGCTGAACTATCGGAAAAATTACTGAGAAAGGGCGACATAACCAACAATAAAAAAACATGGCAGAGATCCATGCACCAAAACCCAATCCGGCTTCGACATACCAGGGCATGGTTGAAACCTGCAAATTTTCCATCACAGAATCGTTCTGTTCTGGCAGAGGAATGGACAGTTTGGAAAAAACCAGTTCCAACTCTTGCTCTTTATTCATTGGCTCTATCTCTTGTCTGTATCACTCCACTGATCTTTTTTAGTAGAAAGGAAAGCAACCAAGTTACAAAGATTGCTTCCAGACCGAAGAGAAACAGCTCATTTGATGAGGCAAACTTTGTTGTTATTCTTGCCAACGAAAGGAAGGTAAACAGTCCTGCAAAAAATGCAATCAGGGTGAGAGCCTTGAAATCTGGCAGAATAAGCCAGTAAATATAAAATGTTGCAATGCAAGTAGCCAGAAAAAGTAATATAAATCCATTTCCTCCAATATAGCCAGTATCAAACAAACCATGAAATGCAGGAATTAGTAAAACGCCAAGAAATGAAAATAATAGAATCAGACGAACCCAGTTCCCTGCCAACCATCTCCACCCAATACTTAGGAAATACTCACGAAAGCTCAATGCCACTCCCATTAAAGAGATATGGCCGAGCATTAGAAATGATTCACTAATCTTGCCTTGTGGCAATAGGATCTCTTTTGTGTACAAAACCCAAGCAAGATTGGTCACTAGCAACCAGACAATCCATAGAACCTTATTGCGTCCGGCGATGAGCCATGGTAACAGTAGAACTGACCATGTAAAAAACAGCTCCCAAGAATCCGCCCCAGTTTGATAAACCTGCCCGAATACCGCCAGCAATACACCAACAAGAACTGATGACACAACGACAAGAACTTGACCAAGTTGACTATCCCAACTAGCCCAATAAGCCGTAGCCAGTGTTATGGCTATACTAGCTTGAATTGTGATCAGTTTGACTTCTGCAGTGAGATCCGCCCAATTGTAAGCAAAGAAAAAAATGATTCCTGCTAGAATATGCCCGATACTTACAATCAGTAGGGCTAGTTCTCCCCATAATCTCCATCTGCCTCCATCACGCACCAGTTGCAATGCTGACCAATATTTTGAGCGAGGGATATACCCGGCCAGGTATAGTTTGTGTATGAGGCCACTATTCATTACAAATGCCTAAAGTGTAAATTAAGCTGCTGTTTCTAGGTTTATACATCAAGGCTTGTTTCATTAGTATCAATCAATACTTTATGCTGGATTTATTCTTGATGCTGCCAATCTATGAAATCACTTTTAAGTGCTGAATCCATTTTATACTTTTTCATATGTAGTAACAGTACTGCTAGAACGTAAATTATCCCACCGATAAAATCTGTAAAATCATCTGGCCCGTTATAGTCGTGCATAAACCAGATTAAGCATACGGAGAAAACAAGAAACAACACTAAAGCTATCTGGTTTGACGCTCTTATCGACAGTAGCTTTTTTAAATCCCATCTGAATATTTTTAGCAACAAAACCAATGGTAGGGAAAATATATTACCGCCTGCTATTGTCATAAATAGTACAGAAATAATGAAAGAGGCTATCATGCTAGTAAAAAAAATATAAACTACGACTCGTGATGGGTATTCGCCTACATCAACAAAAAGACAAAAAATAAAAAGTACTGCTGCACCTTTGACAAAATCCCACGATATGAGCAGCAACACAAAGAGGTTGAAAAAGAGAAACTCTCTTTTTGCAAAATTAACTGGTTTTTCTTCTTCTTTTTCTACCACTATCTGGCCCCTGTGCGTCCAGCTATGTCCTTGCCTCGCCCATAACAGCTATAATCACAGTATATATAGCCATCAAGTGTTAATATTTCGGGATCAATCAGTTCTGCTCCACAACAGCGGCAGTTGTAGAAAAAGCCATTATCTTTGATGTCTAGTTCTGAGTCATAAGGGGGGGTATGGTTGGGCCAGTTGTGACCATAATGTTTGTAGGCTAGTTCAAACATTACATACAGTTTAGCTAACTGGGCCGTGGAAATAATTGATCTATAGTTACCTCTGCCAGGATCAGGCAGGTTTTTATATGGTATATAACCATAATTACCTTTAAATTCTAGCATATCATCTGTTTTTAAAATAGCTTTGTACTTAAGATAGTTGGCCTTATACTTCGGTGATGCAACTCGATCTTGTTCAGTTGGTTTGGGTGTAGATTCGATATCATTACCATTGTTAACCCCAAATTCTCCCCAAGGTTCTCCTATTTTCTCTAGTGTACTATTATTTTCCCGGTCAGCGTTTTTTGAATTTTTTATCAATCTGACCAACCCTAATGCCAGAAGTCCAAAAAAAATGATGCCTATTGATACATAGGAAAAATATTCAAACATAATTACACGAAATTCACTGCTTGTCTCAAGCATGATCACTCCCCTAAACCTAGAAACGGCGGTTGGCGGTGTATGCTGACAACTGCTGTTTCTAGGTTAAACTTTATCCAATTTATATTCCCCATAATAATCAGGTGTTTTAATACTCTATCATTTTATAAAAGTTGGTGTACACTTATAAATAAATAATATGGGTCTTTATTTTTAAATATTATCTATCACTGTTAGATAAACTAAACATTTTTTGCTTATGCAATAGCTAAGACAATATGCTGGAACCACATATCTTTTTGTTAATTTCTAAAAGAGCAGAGGTGGAGATTGGTTTCTAGGTTAAAAACTGATTATCCACAGCAACATTAGCGGCATGGTAAGCATAGCTAGTAGAGCTTGGGCGGTGATTATTGTTGCCATTTGTTTGTGGTCGCCGCCTAGTTGTCTGGCTAGGATATAGGCTGATGGGGCTGTTGGTAGGCAGAAAAATAGGGTTACTATTTGTAGGGTTAAGCCGGAAATGCCAATTGTTGATCCTGCTGCCCAGGCTACTACTGGTATTATCAACAGTTTTATGCTGCTTGATATTACTATCGCTGAAATGCTGGTAGTAAAATCTGTTAGTTTTAGACTGGCTCCCACAGCTAATAGTCCCAAGGGTAGGGCTGGTTGGGATAGAATTTCTAGGAATGATACTGACCAAAAGGGTAGGGTAGCTCCGCTTAAATTTAGCAAAATACCGATAAAACACCCTATGATTAAGGGGTTTTTTGTTATCTCCCATAGTAACCCCTGTATTGATGGGGCTTTTTTGCTGGTTTTAAGAGCAAATACCGTAATACACAGTACGTTAATAAGGGGTATCATGACTGCTATAACCATGGCAGCAATTATCAACCCATCTTCACCAAAAATCTGTTGTGACGCTGCAAGCCCTACATAGGTGTTAAACCTTACACTACCTTGAAATAATGATGTAAAAGCAGGACCATTTTTCCAGAACCATTTTGATAATATGAGAAGTAATGTTGAAACTATGATCAACGGCAGACTAACCGCAAAAATAATCTCCCATGCTGCGATTTGTTCAAAAGTTGCAGTGCCAAGTTTGAATATCAACAGGGCAGGAAAAAGGATATAATAGGTGAACCGCTCTGCCATAGGCCAAAAATCATCACCTGGAAAGCGCAGATAGTTGAGAAACACGCCTCCTAGTACAATTAGAAAAATTGGGGCCAGGGCGTTTATGATGGTAATCACAAACCTAGAATCCTCTGTTTACTGTATCTGTGAGCAATATATAACATAATAACCTCAAAAACGATTGTATAAACCAACATAAAGTTGTCTATCCCAGGTTTTGCGCCAAATTTTTTTCCATATACGTTAAATATTTTGACAATAAAATCGGTATGCAGACTCAATTTTACAACATTTTTAGTCATGATTTTATATTTTTCAACACTTATGATTCCAGCAAAAATAATTGTGAATATCTATGCTCTAGTTATTGTTGAAGAATGGAGTTTTTCTCTTTATTTTGCTGTCTAATAGGTCCATCCATTGCATATATTTATAGTGGAAGTAGTTTTTTTTATTGGCGGAATGTAAAAAGGAGAATCGTCATGTTTAACGAGAACCAAAATAAATTGTGGATGTTTGGGCAAGATCTTAAAAAAATAGCCTCTAAATGTAAAAATACAAAAGCAGTTAAAAAGGGGCAAAAAAGGTCGGAAAAAAGCTCAAAATGATCTATAACACGTAGAGCAAATTAGCTTTGATTCTGTTTTTTTAATAGATCTAGATAACGCACTAGCTCATAAGCTTACTTTGGGATGTTTGTTGGGCCAGTTTTTCTAGGTGACGGCGATCTATTTTGCCATTTGCCAAGAGCGGTAACTCCGCCAACCTTTTTAAATGGTGGGGATGTTTATATCTCGCCAATATTGGGTCGAGATATTCTCTTAAACTTGCTAGCTCTATATCTTTATCACCAACAAAAAAGGCAAAACCAACTTCGCTCCATTTTTTATCAGCAACGCCAACAACTACCGATTGTGTAATATTTGGATGTAGCACCAGCTGTTTTTCCACCTCGCCGGGAAACACATTTTCGCCACCGGAGATATACATCTCTTTTTTACGTCCCATGACATAATAGAGACCTCTTTCATCCACACGAACCAGATCTCCCGTGGCAAAATATTCTCCCCGCATAGATAGTTTAAACTTTTCTTCATTACGCCAATATCCCAAGCAGAGATGGGGGCCAGCAATCAACATCTCCCCAACTTCATCCACCCCCACATCTTGCCCATCTTCGTCAACCACTCGAACTTTAGAAAAGGGCATGGGCCGACCAATGGAGTTCGGATAGGTGAATGACTCCTCAGTCTCATGGAGAAAACAGTTGGGACCAACCTCTGTTAAGCCGAACCCTTGCTTAAACGGAACACCATGACGATGGTAGGTTTGAATAAGTGGAAGGCTCAATGGTGCGCCACCAGAAAGAAAAAAACGGATGTTGGAAAAATCTGTTTTGCTAAAATTATCTTCATCCGCTATGGCTTGAAACATGGTGGGGACCGCCCAAAAAACGTTTACCCCCTCAGTTGCAATAACCTCTAAAACCCCTGCTGGTTCAAATTTTTCAAAAAGAATAAGAGTGCCACCAATTGAAAACATGGGCAGGGTAAAAACGTTGTAGCCGCCAGTATGAAAAAATGGGGTGTTTATTATTGATATATCTTGGGGTTGCAACACCCCGGTTGTTATGGTCTGTTCAATATTGGCAAGCAACATTTTACTGTGGAACAATACCCCCTTTGGCTCTCCTGTAGAGCCTGAGGTAAATAGCATCAACAAAGGATCGTCTTGTTGGATGGCAACTGCTTTTGGGGCTTCACCATCTTGTAGATTAATCTCTGCAACCTTTTTGTAATCGATATCCATTGCAAAAGGGCATTCATCTTCTCCAATAACAATACCAGGTTCAATATGTTTAATAATCTGGGCTAGCTCTTGTGGGGCCAGACGATGGTTTAGGGGGACAAATATTGCACCTAAGCGACAACAGGCAAAAAACAGGGTGATATGCTCCAGCCTGTTGGGGGCAAGGTAGGCTACTCTATCACCCTTTTTTATGTTGGCTGCAACTAGATATAGCTGCCAAAGACGAACTTCGCTATCAAGATCTTCATAGGTTAATCGTTTGCTAGAGCGGCGATCTATGATGGCGAGCTTGTTGGGAGTACGTTGACGGTGGAGTTGTATAAAATCTTGCCACATAAATTTTCACCATTTTTTCAAACTAGCGCAGACATTAGATATCATAGGTCGGAATCTGCTAAAAAAAGTTGGACAATTTTTTTGCAACTTCGGCATCTTTTTCTAAAAAGAAGAGATGATCTGTATTTGTTATAACAGACAGAGTGGAGTTGGGTATCATCTTTACCAGCAGCTCAGCATTTTGTATGGGTACTAGATGGTCAGTGTCTCCTGTCATAACCAAGGTCGGGCAGGTGATGGTTTCAATGGGTATGCTGTTTATTAAAAATGTGTTTACAGCATGAAATTGCAACATAACCTGGGCAGGGTCTTCCTGCTCTTTTAAACGTTGTTCTAAAATATAATTATAGGCTTCAGGGTAGTGGGTGGTGAGAAGAGGGCAGATAGTTTGAGATAGAGCCGCTTTTATACGTTGTTCAGCATTTAGACTATATATGGCTTTGACCTGTTCTTCACTTAACGAGGGAAATATTTTTCTAAAATCCTCACCAGACGATGTAGAGCAGAGGAGAGCTAAAGATTTTACCCTTTTGGGAGCTTGCAGGGTTAACAGCTGGGCAACAAACCCTCCCATGCTTAGGCCGATAACGCAAAAATTCTCATGACCAAGATCATCCAGCAAATTTAAACAATCTTCTGCTAAATCTTGCAATTGATAGGGCTTGAATTCCCGTGGAGATCTCCCCATACCCCGGTTATCGGGCATTATTACGGTAAATCGTTTACTGAGGGGTTCTGCCAACTTGCTGAATACCCAGTTTGAATTACCAAATCCCGGTATACAGATGATAGCTGGACCATCTCCCACACAATCAAAATGACCTTTAAATTTATTTGCCATTATTACCCTGATTTACCTAGAAACAGCAGTTGTTTTTCTTGACAACAACTGTGCTGTCAAGGTGGATGAAATTGTAGCAAACATTCTGAAAAATACTAGGTATTACCAGTCTGCTGCATGATGCTTTTCTACTCCCACCATCACAAATGGTGCCCAGTAAAATGGGTGGCTCCATTCACTGCTTTTGATGAACACCTTTTGGGTTTCCAAGAGTGCCTGCTGGGGAGGTGTGCCTTTTAAAATACGCCCATAGAACTCTCGCATAAATTGTAACGTACCTTCATCGCTAATGGACCAGAGCGTAGATAGAACTGCTTTTGCTCCAGCCTCTTGGAATGCTCGTTGCAGACTATAAACTCCCTCACCATTTTGCACCTCGCCAACCCCGGTTTCACAAGCGGAGAGAGTTACCATATCGGTGCTTGCAAGATTAAGATTAACCGCCTCCATAGCTGTTAGAATACCATCGGTTCCATCTGGTCGCTCAACCCCTTTTATACCATCATTGGCCCCTGCCATTGCAAGGCCAGCCCTTACTATATGGGTCGGCCTGAATCATCTTGGGGTATTTATCAATTTTATCAGATGCAATGGTACTTAAGGCTACCTTCAGCCCTCTATTGTCTTGTTCACTGTTTTTTTCCAATGTATCAAGGAAAAAACCGTGGGTAGCAAGATGGAGAATACGTGGAGAATCTACCTCTGATAGAGCTTTTTCTGATGCTAGGCCTTGAGAAAATAACTTAGGAGATAATGTGCTTGCTTCCATCATGGCAGCAATCATCTGCCCCTCTTTTTTGGCGCCAACAAGAGGGGTAAAAAACAGGTCAGCCATGCGTAATCCTGTAGTCCGTTTATTAACTTCTTTTAAGGCTGATTTTATGCCATCTGCCTTCGTAGAATAGTCTGGAGAAGCAAAAATTACTGGCTCTTTGGCATCTCCACCAAGAGGCTTGATTACTAGATCACGAGCCGAGGAGAGTTGTATCAAATCCAGCATTTGCACAAGATAGTTGCCCCTCTCGTTCATCAACATTTTGAACGGTAATAGATGGAGGACACCATCCGGGATCAGATATGCGGTTTGTTTCTCATTAAATTGAGTTGCCAGTGGTTGCCACAACTTGCTATATAGTTTTTTGAATAGAGAGTGGAGTTCTTGCAGGTTATCTTCATCATCATAGTTTTCCATCAAATCTCGATATTCTTGGATAAGCTTGTTAATTGGCGCAAGCTTTCCCAACTCTACAATTCGCACCTTCTGCTTGGCTTCTGAGTCTACTACAACTGCAAAAAGCTGATACTCCCCAAGATCACCATTTTCAAGGTTTCGTTGTTGATAGATTTGAAAATCAACAATGATCTGTTGTGGTTTTAAAGCTGCAACCAATTGATTAGCGTCTACATCGGCACTGCTACGGCTAAGAGCTTGCACTCTTCTGCCTAGCTTCGCTTCCAACATGTTGACCTCTTCCTCAAGGGTTATTATTTTCTCATACTGGTCAGATCCTGAAAGTTGTAATCTTGCCAACTCTGCCTGTCTGCTACTCAAACCCAATGCTACACTACGCAGTTCTGGAATTTTTGTACTACGGGAAACAGCTTTGATTTTTGCTGCAATACGTAACAACAACCCTTTACGCATTAGGGATATGTTTATTGCTTCCTGGGCATTTTCAAGTGTGTTATGGCGAGTTAACAGCGAAAGATAGACATCTGTAAACAGTTTTTGTTGATGAATATATGACTGTCTGGTTTTTTTACCTGCCCCCCACAAAACCTGGTCTAAAAACCTATTGCCTTTGCGAATTGATTTTGCAAAAAGAAATTCGGCCTCGTGGTATAACCCCTGGGCTGCGTAAACGCTGGCTAAATTGTGCAGACTGGATACCACGTAAGGATGATTTTTACCAAGGGTGTTTTCCCATATATTGATGGAGCGTTTGAAAATAGGCGCAGCTTTGCCATATTCTGCTCTGGCACTATGCATAAGAGCCATATTGTGTAGGATATTAGCAACTAATGGATGGTTTTTTCCAAGAGAGTTTTCCCTTATCTTAAGCGATATTTTAAAAAGATAATCGGCTTTTTTATAGGCTCCCCGGTTGCTGTACAAATTAGCCAATTTATTTTGCGGATATGCCAGTTTTGGATGATCCAACCCAAAAGAGTTTTCCAAGATATCCAGCGACCATTCATAATAAAATTCAGCATTTATATTTTCCCCTTGCTCCTCAAGAAGAGTAGCATAATCGTGTAGGACAGGTGCCAAAGAGGGGTGCTCTCCACCTAGAGATTCTTCAATAATAGCCATGGAACGTTTAAAAAGTGGCTCGGCTTTACTGTTATACCCCTGATCAACATACAAACCAGCAAGATTGGTCAGACTCTCTGCCACTTTCAAATGCTCTGAGCCTAAAGTTGTCTCCCTAATCACAAGAGAGCGTTTGAAAAGTGGCTCAGCTTTGGCGTATGCCCCTTGGTCGCTATACAACATAGCCAGACCATTTAGGGTAACTGCAACATTGGGATGGTTTCTTCCTAAAGATTGCTCCCTAAAGTGAAGGGAACGTTTAAATAGCGGTTCTGCTTTTGTATAGAGTCCTTGGTGATAGTATGCCAATGCTAGGTTTTGTATAGAATCGTCAGTGCTTTTGTGGTTTTGGCCAAATTGGAGTTCAACCAAACGCAAGGCTTCTTTGGCAAATGGAGTAGCAGCTTTATAGTCACCACGATTAAATGCCTCTGAAAATTGTCTATAGTTTGAGTAATATTCATCATACTCAGCCCAATTTTTAGTAGCACATCCCGGCCCAACAAGTGTGACCAATAAAACAACTACCAACCATTTGTTAAACTGGTATCGGATTATATTCATTTTAGTTTTCAACTGTTTTCTCCCTATAAACCGATCAAACCATGGCGACAACTACCGAATCTAGGATTATACCAAGTATGTAGTATATTACTTCCCAAAAATACTCTATCACTACTAATTCTCGTATAAACCTGGAAACAGCAGTTGTCAGCACGCCCAATTTGTTGGAATATAGGGGATGTTGCTAAATATATTGCCTCACCATGGCAGCGGTCCACTCCTCAACATTCGCCATGGTTACTCCATGGTCGGCAATGGCCTGATTGGCGTTGAGATTTAAATATGGATCTTCAATATCGGTTATTCTAGAGAATATACCTGTGCGTCTGCCAACCATATATAACATCTGCACTTGGGGGTCCATGGCTAGAAAAGAGTTGATAATTGTGGTCATTTTCTCTTTTTCATCTGGCAGTTTGCCATCTACATCTTGAAATAAATTTAATATATGGTCACTTTCAACTCTACTCTGAATACCGTTGAGGTTTTGCAAAAACAGCATAAGCTCTTTTGCCATTTGCACATCACCCAGGGGGATGAAGTTACCTGATTGCACCTCTTGGTAAAGTTCGGTCTCTTGGGGAATTGCCAAGGTTCTAATGCGGATAAAATCTGGGTTTATCTGGTTCATGGCATCGGCGGTTTCCATAGCGTTTGCTGTGGAAAACTCCTCACCACCCAACCCCGGCATATAATATTCGGAAAGCTCTATGCCTGCCTCTTTTACCTTTAGTCCAGCAATTATATGGGTTTTTTTATCCACCCGTTTGTTGATAAACTGCAAAACCTCGTTGGCGGCAGACTCCATGCCGATATGAATACGGTTTAAACCAGCTTCGGCAATTTGTGCCATCTCCTCTGTGCTTTTACGGGCGATTGTATGGGAACGGGCATAGGAGGTTATTCTATTTACCTGGGGAAATCTTTTTTGAATATGCTCTAAAATTTTAATCAACTCTTGAGATTTTACAACCATGGTATTGGCATCTTGCAGAAAAATTGAGTTCATGCCACAGCGATACCATTTAAGGGCTGCATGAAAGGCCATTTTATCGCTGGTAGACATGGTGGCCTGACGTGCTGAAAGTTGCATCTGCCAGTTGGGGGTTTGATTTGCATTTTGAATATCATAAATATGCTGGCTTATTTTATCGATATCTTCAATAACATGCTGGGTTGGGCGTACACTAAATGTCTCCCCCTCATACAGCCGACAAAACTTACACTGGTTCCAAGGACAGTTTCTTGTGATCCTTAATTTCAAGCTGCTGGCTTCGCTTGGAGGTCTTATCGGGCCTTGCTCAAAGCCTAGATATTTATCGTCTTTTTTCACTTTTACCTCAAAAAAGATTTTAATGAAAACTAAACTAAATTAGCAAACGCTCTAACAGCTTTGACCATTTGCTCTGCCTATCTGTTCAATGGCTATGACAGTTTGTGTTTAAAGGTTGTTATCTCTATACTGGTCATGATTATAAAAAATTTTTGGTTTTTGAAATATTAATATTGATCAACAAAGAGTTTTTTTTATCTCCCACATGACAAAATCAGCAAAAATTTTCATAAAAAAAATGGCTGGCAATAAATGAACGAAGATAACATTTCTCAAACCACAAACAGTGATAATACCCAAATCAGTGTGGATGAACTGTTTAATGAAGCGTTGGAGAAATTCAATAATAACAGTTTAACCAAAGCCGACCAACTTTGTACGGCAATAATTCAAGCAATCCCTGATCATGTATATGCAATAAATCTACTTGGATTGATCGGGCAACGAATAAACCGTCATGATCTGGCTATCCCACAGTTTCAAAAAGCAATCAATATCGATGGTGGCAACCCTCTGTTTTATTATAATTTGGCAATATCTTTTTATAAATCCAGAAACATTGATGGGGCTATAGCAGCGCAAAAACAGGCACTGTCATTAAAGCCAGACTATTTTGAAGCCCATAACAGCCTTGCCCAGATTTACATTGATAAGAGAGACTTTGATCATGCAATCAAGTCTCTCAACCAAGCTTTAGCAATTAAGCCAGACTATCTATTTGCCCACTATAATCATGCCCTTGTCATGGCAGAACAGGGGGAGCTTGAAAAAGCGGTAGCCAGCTATCAAAAAGCGATATCAATTGACCCCAATTTTGTAGATGCTCACAATAATCTTGCTATAGTTTTTCAAAAACAAAATAGGCTTGATGATGCCGTTGCCTTTTTTAAAAAAGCTGTTTTAATCAAGCCGGACTTTGCTGATGCTCATTCAAACCTTGGAGGAGCACAACAAGAACTTGGCAGATTTGTGGAGGCTATACATAGTTGCCAAACAGCCATTTCACTTAACCCCAACCATGCGGAGGCATACTGCAACCTTGGGTATTGCCAGTTAAAACTAGAAAAATTTAAAGAGGCGGAAAATAGCTTTAAAAAAGCGATAAACCTAAGACCAAAGCTTGCCAAAGCTCACTATAACCTTGGGATACTCTATCACCAACTGGTGAAACTAGATGAGGCGGTTTTATGTAACCAAAAAGCCATACAATTAGACCCAGAGTTTGCCCTTGCCCATAACAATCTTGGTTTAACTCTACAAGATCAATCAAAACATGAAGAGGCCATAGCATGTTTTAAAAAAGCAATACAAATAAAACCCGATTATGCAGAATCCCACTGTAACTTGATTTTTTGTCAGGATCTCTCTTGCCACAAAAGTAGTGATTCATTTCATGAAGAGAGGGCAAAATGGGCCAAGCAACATGCCGAACCGCTACTAAAATATTGCTCTACTTTAAACAACACTCCAGATAAACAACGTGTTTTACGTATTGGATATATTGGTGCTGATTTCAATAGACATTCGGCGGCATATATATTTGGGCCGGTATTGTTGAATCACGATACAGATAAATTTCAGATATATATCTATGCTGGAAACAGCAAAGAGGATGATTTTACCAATGAGTTTAAAAAAATATCTACCGGGTATCTCTCAACCATCGGGATTGATGATGCCCAGTTGGCGGATAAAATCCGTGAAGATAAAATTGATATATTGGTTGACCTGGCAGGACATACAAAAGGCAACCGTTTATTGGTTTTAGCAAGAAAACCAGCCCCCATACAGATAACAGCTTGGGGTTATCCCCTTGGTACAAGTATGTCTGCTATGGACTATATGTTCTCTGATCCTGTTTTTATTCCCCTGGCAAAAAGAGATGGTTTTAGCGAGGAGATAATTGATATTCCCTGTGTGGTTCATTTTAACTCCTACTTTGATTTTCCCGAAGTAAAAGCGCCTGCTTTTATAAAAAACGGTTTTATAACCTTTGGGGCATTTAATAGAACTGACAAAAATACCAGTGAGCTATATAAAACCTGGGCCACGATTTTAAAAAAGGTTGCAAATGCAAAACTATTTTTAAAAACAGTAAAATTAGACTCCCAAGAAAATATTGATGAGGTGGTAAGACAGTTCAAGCAAAATGGTATTGATAAAAACCGTCTGATTATATTAGGCAAAACACCTTACAAAGAGCATCTCAAAATTCATGATAAAATTGATATAATGTTAGATAGCTTTCCCCATACTGGTGGGGTAACAACATTGGAATCTTTACGTATGGGAGTTCCTGTATTAACTTGCGAGAAATATATCACCCCCTCTGCAAGTGCATCTATTATTCATGCCATTGGTATGGAGGAGTGGTGCTGCGCTGATGATGATGAATATATCGATAAAGCTATAAAGTTTGCCAATGATATTGAGCAACTTAAAACCCTGCGCCACAGTTTGCGTGATAGGTTTGATCAATCGGTTTTGGGAAATTCGCAACTCTACACCAAAAAAATTGAAACCATCTATCAACAAATATGGAAAAAATGGTGTGATTCTAAGCTATAGAGTGTATATAATAGATGAAAATAGATAGATTTTTATACTATTTTCGGGTAGAAAGGATACTAAGCTGTGAGCCGATTGGGTTTTTAAGGTTGTGAGCCATCCAACCGTAGGGAAATAATAAAGGAAATCTAAAAATGAGTAATGGTAAGAAAGCCCGTGTTGTTGCCCATTGGGACAATCTCATAGAACGGCTCAAAGAGCTGAATGGCGAAACCAAAATGGTTTTGCAGGCAGCAAAGAGTCAGAACGATTTTGGCCTGGCTTTAAATGCTATTAACAGACTTGAGCGGCAGATTGAACTGGAGAGTAAGCTAATGGGTGAGGCATTGGATCTGCTGTTTCCCCAAGCTCCAGCTGCTGTCCAACCCCAGGTACAAAGCACAGCACCTGCTCCCCAAGTTCAGGTTCAAGAGGCAGCCCCACCGCCTCCACCACCTCCCCAGGCTCCAGTACAAGAGGCAGCACCACCTCCACCACCTCCCCAAGCTCCAGTACAAGAGGCAGTGCCTCCTCCCCAAGCTCCAGATGAAGAGGTTGCTCCAGCCAAAGAGATGCCAGCTCCACCACCAGGGTCCCATGTTACCAACCAAGCAGCTATCATGTTTGCCGATATTGCTGGCAGTACAAAACTTTATGAGGCAATTGGTGATGAAAAGGCCCGTACTTTAACCTCTGCCTGTATTGATCTATTAAAACAGATCACAGAAGATCATCAGGGTGTGGTGATTAAAACCATTGGTGATGAGGTTATGTGTACCTTCCCCAATGCCGATTTGGCTGCTGAGGCCTCTATCCGCATGCAGGAGGATGTTGAAGAGCACCAGCATGAGTGGGGTTCCCAGCTGCATATTCGTGTTGGATTCCACTATGGCGATGTTATTGAAGAGAATAATGATGTCTTTGGTGATGCGGTTAACCTTGCTGCCCGTATGGCTGGTCAGGCAAAAGCAGATCAGATCATCACCACAGGTGAAACACTTGATGTAATGAGCGAGCATCTCTCTGCCGATAGCCGTGAGTTGATTAGATCTCATGTTAAAGGTAAAGCAGAGGCAATTCGTATTTGTGAGCTAACCTGGGGTGAAGAGGAGGAGTTGACCATAATGGGTGGCATGGATACAGCTCCCATACCAGAGCCGGAGAAAAATACCGCTACTGTCAGTTTTGGTGGCAAAGAGATTGTTATCGATGAATCCAACACTGGTGCATCCATGGGTCGTGGTAACAACAACACTTTCACTGTTCCTGATAATAAATCCTCCCGTGCTCACGCTAAATTTGAGCTACGGCGAGGACGTATTTATCTTATTGATCAAAGTGCCAACGGAACCTACCTTAGCCCCGATGGTGGGCAGATGGTATTCATTCACCGGGACGAACATATCTTAACGGGGTCAGGTGTTATTGGCCTGGGTCATGAGGTACATGGCACCCATGAGTTGGCAATCCACTACAGTTGCGGTTGATCTTGGGGCTTCACGATGTTAAAAGCTTGATCGGTATTGGTTCGCCAAAAAGAGAGATTGTAAGGATCGCCCAAGAGTGTGATGTGGATTTAATTGTATTGGGAGGGCATGGTCTACACGGTCTGGATTATATTTTGGGGTCCACCGCTGATGGTGTGCTCCATCGGGCAAAGTGTGATGTATTGATTGTAAGAATGGGGGAGTAGATCTTTTTTTTCGTTACAGGACAAAAAGAGAATATCAAACCTGATATGTACTATCATATTGCTGTTTTGTTAACTGTCTTTTAATTGCTGTGAATATTCATCACAACGGTCCACAAGGCCGCTATACATAAAGCTATACTCATCATGCTTGGCATCATGGGCCTTGTTGAGAAATTCACTTTTTTTTGCTGCCAGGTAGCCGTTGGTCTCCGTTTTATTTCCCCACTGGTTTATCAACCCTGCGTTTAGTACCTCAAGCTCTTGTTGCTCTTTTTCAAATACCTCTTTATTAACCAGATTAACCGCATAGCTATCCAGCACCTTTAATATGTAGAGAGATAAAAAGGCAAAAGTAACAGCCAGCACTCTTTTTATAGATATGGATTCCCACCCAGAAATATAGCTGTCGGGTATTAAAAGCAGAATACCCACAGCACCCATATAGACAAGGCTACCCCAACCAATTATCAATACCCCAAAATATATACGACCAATAAAAGGTGTTCCTTCTATCGCTTTTGTGAAGTCATAATATCTCCAATGGTCTTTAATACACAGGACAACATGGTAGATAACAAGGGCAATACACAATAGGTAAATCAGCCCCAAAAGAGCTGGAAGTGAAGATATCTGTATAGTGTTCACGGTTTATCACCATGTTTTAGTTTTATAATGTGTTGTTGAATAAACAAAATCAACTTTACAAATCTTTACATAGCAGAAAAAATCTAGCAATGACTATCTGGTAGTTTTTTCCCCAAGTTATGTCGTAACAACGATATTTTATTTGTGTTAAAACTATACCAGGAGATAATTATGCAAAATCAAGAGAATAATATTGCTAAAAATGATGAGACCACTGTAGAGAACAAACCCAAGCGCAGAACACTTTTAAAATATTCTATGGTGGCACTTTTTGGTGCTATTTTTGGAGCAGGTACTTTGGGGATTGCCAACCATGGTGTAGCAGGCTGGGGCAACCACTCAATGAAGGGTGGATGGTGTATGAAAGGTCGGCATTTTGGTGATCACGACCAAGCAAGAATGAAAGAGCGCATTGATTTTAAGGTTGATTGGATATTAAAAGATATCAATGCCACAGAACAGCAGAAAAACCAGATTAAGGATATTGTCGGTAACTCCATAACAAAAATGCAGG
The DNA here is from genome assembly GCA_015232405.1 of Magnetococcales bacterium. Classification (GTDB taxonomy): domain Bacteria; phylum Pseudomonadota; class Magnetococcia; order Magnetococcales; family JADFYX01. The sequence goes on from JADFZS010000040.1 coordinate 31,536, forward strand.
CAAATCGCTCCCAACATAAAACCATGAAGAGAGACCTTATCTCTATGTTAAGTCAGCCCGAACTGGACTCTGCAAAACTGGACCAACTTCGCAAGGATATGTTGGGCAAGGTTGAAACAACATCTGTATCGATTATGGATTCATTGGTGGAAATTTCCGAGGTACTAACCCCAGAACAGCGTATGCTACTGGTGGAGAGATATCAAAACCGTTTTAACTAGTTTGTTAAATTATTTTACCAACCCAGCATTTTACAACCGGATATTAATATGAGCCAAAGATTGTTGATGATAGAAGATGACCGTAATCTAGCAGCTATGGTTGGTGAATATCTTGGTGATGCTGGGATGGTAGTTACCCCATATCATGCTGCACTGCCAGGGCTGCAAGCGTTGCAGCATGAACAATGGGATGCTGTCATACTTGATGTGATGTTGCCTGACCTAGATGGTTTTGAGGTTTGTCGTAGAATTCGTACCCAATCTGATATCCCCATTCTCATGCTAACGGCAAAGGGTGAGGAGGTGGATAGAGTTGTTGGTTTGGAGCTGGGAGCAGACGACTATCTACCCAAACCGTTTAGCCCAAGGGAGCTGTTGGCAAGATTACGGGCCATCATTCGTCGTCACACTCCTGGTAGTTTAAAACTGCAAAACCAAACTTTAAATTTTGGTCGCCTGGAGATTGATATAGAGGCCAGACAGGTCAGGGTAGGGGGTGAGGCCAAGGAGCTGACAGGGCATCAATTCGACATATTAGAAGCAATGGCTCAGAACGCTGGCAAGGTTTTGAGTCGTGACCATCTCATGGACCTGGTAAGAGGGGAAGAGTTGGAGGCTTTTGATCGTAGTATTGATGTACACATATCTCGCATAAGAGCAGCAATTGAAGATGACCCTAAAAAACCACGTCGTATAATTACCATCAGAGGCAGCGGATATGTGTTTGCTTCCAAACAGGATGGATCAGAAGTGAAATAGTGAGCAGTATATGAAACGACTCTATCTGAGAATATATTTTACCTTTATTTTAATTTTGATTCTGTTTGGTATGTTGGCCTCCTTAACCTGGTTTCTATTACCGGATGATAAAGGCCACAAACCTATTTTCGATGGGTTTGGAATTATCTTAAAACAGGTTTTGCCAAAAAAAGGTAGCTCAACCGATGAGATGTTAAAAGGGTTGCAGCAGCTAAATGAGGCAATTCCCGGTAGGATAACATTACGCAGTGATAATGGTGAGCTGTTGGCAGCCATAGGCAGGCCCTTACGCTCTAACCATGGCAATAGAACCCGTAGTGGATGGTTGCGGACAAAAGGTAGGGGGCCGGCATGGGCCATAAATCTTGGTGATGGTCGTTGGTTAATGGTCAAACCAGAGCATGATAAAAAACCCCACTTGGGTTTTTTGGCGACAATTGCTCTTTTGGCTGGACTTTTGGCAATTGGGGTCTATCCGTTGGCAAAGGGTTTGACAGGTCGCCTTGAAAGACTCAAAAACCAGGTTGATCGACTTGGTGAAGGGGAGCTGTCTACTCGGGTTTTGGTAGAAGGAAAAGATGAAGTTGCAGCTTTGGCGAGTAGTTTTAACCATGCAGCAGAAAAAATTGAAAGATTGGTAGGCTCCCATAAATCTCTTTTAGCCAGTGTCTCCCACGAACTACGCACCCCTTTGACCAGAATAAGAATGGGCATAGAGCTACTGGACAATGATGAACGTCGTGAACTGTGCGATAGAATGTCCAAGGATGTTTCAGAGTTAAACGAGTTAATTGGTGAACTTCTATTAGCCAGCCGTTTGGATACCCTGGAAAAATTGGAAAACTCAGAAGAGATAGACCTGTTGGCTCTTCTTGCTGAAGAGGCTGTAGTTGTTGGAGCCAAGGTTCAAGGTGAGTCTGTTATTGTTTGGGGTGAAAAACGGCTTTTGCGCCGCTTGATACGCAACCTGTTGGAAAACGCCCGTCGTTATGGTGGTAATGGAGGTATTGAAACCTCTGTTAGCAGTGTAGATAATCTGGCAATGTTGACTGTTTCAGACCATGGAGATGGTATCCCAGAAGAGGAGATAGAGCACATTTTCAAACCCTATTATAAACCTATTGCTGTTAAAGATAGAGGTTTTGGTGGTGTAGGGTTGGGTCTATCACTGGTGAAACAGATTGCCAACCATCACGGTGGTGATGCTGCCTATATCAAACGTGGTGATGGTGGTTCCACATTTGAGGTAACATTGGCAAAAAAGACAATAGAGTAAAATGTTAGTTGGATGATACTCTAATGCAAGTGGCAATAATCCATGTTAACTGAGCTATAAAAATGTTAATATATCTTCCAATAAAAAGGTTTTAACAAGGGGTTGCCAGCCACAGGATGACAGTTTGATGTTAGCTGAAATAGATTCATTTCAGGCCCAAGATATACCACTTTTAGATGTGCGCTCTCCTGCTGAATTTGCCAAAGGCCATATTCCCGGTGCTGTAAGTCTGCCACTATTTTCCAATGAAGAGAGAAAGCTGGTTGGCACTACATATAAACAGGTGGGGCCAAAAGAGGCTTTCCAGCAGGGGTTGGATCTGGTGGGTCCAAAAATGTCCCATTTTGTGCAGATGGGTGAAAAATTAAGCCATAATGGACAGGTAAAACTATACTGCTGGCGTGGTGGTAAACGATCACAAAGTATAGGTTGGTTATTGCAACAGGCTGGTTTGCAGGTGACTGTTCTACGGGGTGGTTATCGTTCCTATCGCCAGAAAGCCCTGAAAAAATTGTCAGAACCGGCAAATCTGATGGTAATTGGTGGTCATACCGGTTGTGGCAAAACAGAAATTTTACAACGATTGGAGCAGATGGGCGAACAGGTTTTGGATCTGGAGGGGCTGGCAAACCATAGAGGTTCGGCTTTTGGGGGTATAGGGCAACCAAAACAGCCCAGTAATGAGCAGTTTTTTAATATGGTTTGGGAGAAGTGGAGCAGAATGGACACCTCCCGTACTATTTGGATTGAAAATGAGAGCCTTTGTATCGGTCGCGTGGTAGTACCGGAAGCACTGTTGGCACAGATGAAAAAAGCACCATTGCTGCTGTTAAATGCTCCCAATACATTGCGAGTGCAGTATTTAATTAAACTTTATGGCAGTCAGCCAAAGAGTGATATCGCAAATGCTGTGCAAAAAATAAGTAAAAAGCTTGGCTCCCATGATGCAAAACAGATTTTAAATCAACTAGCTTCGGGGGATCTTACAGCGGTGGTTAATAGGTTGCTGAAATATTATGATAAACGCTATCAGTATGGTTTAAACAGAACCGATAAATCACGTATGCAGAAAATAGAATTGAAAAAAGTTCCCCAGTCTTGGGATGAATGGCTAGATAAGATATCGGTTTTATTAAAGGGACATCCTGAAACTACAATATAAATAGCCTTAATTTAGGTGACTAATTGAACGTCATTGAGGGAAGATCAGGGCAGAATCGGAAGTTGACAAAGGGGCAACCTTCTATTTCACTTTACGCAAACGATAACTAAATGTTGATTGCTGCATATAAGTTATAAAAGAGGTTGTAAAACCTGCCAAACATTTTCGGCAATAATTTTATAGCCCTGGGCATTGGGATGGATGCCATCGGCTTGGTTTAGCTCCGGGTGTCCTGCAACACCATCGAGAAAAAAAGGTATAAATGGTGTTTTGTGAGCTGCTGCAAGCTCCTTGAAAACCCTGTCAAACTCCTCACCACTTGTAACACCATAATTGGGGGGTAGTTTCATTCCACCTAGAACTACTGTAATTTTCTTTTCCTTGAAAATGTTTATAATTTTGTCCATGTTCTGTTTCATGGCCTTTGGTTGCAGACCTCTTAAACCATCATTTGCACCCAGGACCAAAATTACCAAAGATGGCTTGGTTCTTAATGACCACTGTACCCGGTTTAAACCGCTGGCTGTGGTATCACCTGAGATACCAGCATTAACAACTTTGTGGGGATAACCGTTTTTACGGAGTTTTTCCTGAAGTAATGTCGGGTAGTTATTTTGTTGGGCAACTCCCCAACCTGCGGTGAGGCTATCACCAAAACATAAAATTACCGGTTCCATGGCTTCAACCTTGTTGGTAGGGAAAAAAGAGAACAACATGGCAAAAAAAAATACCATGAAAGTACTAACCTTAAAGGAACGCATAAAATAGATCATGATTCGACTGAACAAGCTCTCCTATAGTGTCCACCATAGTGGTGGAGTGTTAAATATCCTCAAAGAGATTAACTGGAACCTTGAAAAAGGATCAACCGCCAGTGTAACCGGACCTTCAGGAAGCGGCAAGACATCTCTGTTATCCATAATAGCTGGGCTGGAAAGAGCTACATCTGGTGAAATACAAGTGGCAGGGGTTGATCTTGCAGGTCTCAACGAAGATGGCTTAACCCGTTTACGCAGGGAAAATATTGGGGTGGTATTTCAAGATTTTCACCTTATAGATGCCATTACAGCATGGCAGAATGTCGCCCTTCCACTTGATTTTTCGGGCAAAAGTGACAGCCAAGAACAGGCAAAACATATGTTGCAAAGAGTTGGCCTTTCCCATCGTTTGAACCATAGACCAACAGAGCTATCGGGAGGAGAGCGACAACGGGTGGCTATAGCCAGAGCATTTGTAACAAAGCCAAATTTAATATTAGCAGACGAGCCAACTGGTAATTTAGATAAAGATACCAGCCAGAAGGTGATGGATCTACTTTTTGAGATGGTTGCGGAGTGGCAAGCCACATTTGTTATGGTAACCCATGATAGAGAGCTGGCAGGCAGAACCCATAAAAAATTCACAATGTTGGATGGGTGTCTGGATTTGGGGGTTTAGATGTTTGCTACCATAAATATTGCCTTAAGACAGCTAAGGGGAACTTGGAAAAGCTTTTTCTTTTTTACCTTGTCGCTTTTTCTTGGAGTTACCGCTGTTGTTGGTGTTTGGAGTGCCGCCGAACAGTTGCGTAATGTGGTTAAAGGGGACGCACAAACACTTTTAGGGGGAGATTATCGAATACAGGCCTATATCCCTCTACAAACCTGGGCCGACAAACATCTAAAAAAAGAGGGTAGAACACTCTCCCATAGTTTGGAATTTATCGGTAATGTAGTAGGGGAGAAAAAAAGCCTGTTGGTAGAGGTAAAGGCGGTGGATGGTAGCTATCCTTTGCGTGGGTCTTTGCGACTGACGGGCAGGGGTACAGTTGATAGTGGTCCACAAAATGGGGAGGCATGGGTTGATAAAGGGTTTGTCAAACGTACCGGGTTTTCACTAAACGATAAATTTTTGTTAGGCAAAGTCCAGTTAACCATCGGCGGTATAATTGAAAAAGAGCCAGACCGCATAGCAGGTGGTTTTGTTATGGCTCCCAGACTTATGATCTCCCTGGATGATGCCCATAACACCGGGTTGGTGCAGTTTGGTTCAAGGGTATTGCGAGTGGTTCTTATCGCTGGGGGGGCAGAAGAGAATCTCAAGGAGTTGGGTGATTATCTACAAGCAAAAGCAGATAAAGTTGGCTATCGGTTGCTAACTCCAGAAGGTTCCCAGCCCCGACAAAGAAAACAGATACGCAGATTGACACTTTTTTTTGACCTCACATCCTTGCTAACCCTGTTATTGGCCTGTGTAGCCATGGCAGGAAACCTCACCACCTTTGTAAGGGAAAATCGCACCACTTTAGCTGTGTATAAATGTGTTGGGGCTACCCGGTCACAGCTCTCTTATGTCATGTTTATTCAAGTGTTTATCATGGCACTTATGGGTACTGTTGCTGGTGGTGTTGCCGGGGTTTTTCTGCCGGACATTTTGCTGCAACTTTTAGGGTTGGAGAAAATGGTAGGTGGGGAGGCCGCATTTTCTGTTAAAACTGTTGTGCAAGGTATGTCTGCAGGGCTTATGGCGTGTCTGCTCTTTGCCTTGATACCCATATTAGCAGCAGGACAAACCCCTATAGGTCTACTGTTTCGCTCTGGTGATAACCCTGGTATGTGGCGATGGCAGGGGGTGTCGGCATGGCTGGCTTTTGTTGTGGGGCTGGTATTTGCCGTTATGTTGGCAGCTTTGGCTGGTGAATGGCGATTGGGTGTTAGTGCTGTTGTTACAGTAATAGCTGTGTTGATAATTATAGGTCTATTTGTTTGGTTAAGCGTTAAACTGCTGGGGTTTCTAAAACCAACCAGCCCAGCAACACGATTGGGGTTGGTGGGAATAATAAGACCCGATACATCAACAATATCCAATGCAACAGCATTGGGACTTGGCTTGTCCGTGGTGATGACGGTTTTTTTTCTTGAATATAATATGCAGTATCACATGGAAAAAGAGCTGCCGAAACGTGCTCCCGGTTTTTTCTTTCTCAATATTCTACCCCAACAAGCCCAACAGTTTTCAAATATGGGTTTGAAATATTCCGGTACAAAAGAGGGGGTACGCATTGTCGCAACTGCCAGATCTCGTCTTGCCAAGATCAATGGCGTATCGATAAAAGATCATAACCCGGATGATCCATCATTAAAGTGGCGTATTCATCACGAATATCCCCTGGCTATCCATGAAAATATACCCAAAGGAAACACTCTTATATCAGGCAGATGGTGGAAGAAGGGGGAGGAGGGGGTTAGCCTTGAGGTTAGAATGGCTAATGATTTGGGGCTGAAAATTGGTGATAAACTTACCTTTGATCTGCAAGGGGTGGAGATACAACTCCCGGTTTTATCGATCCGCCGACTCTACTGGTCCAGTATGGATCTCAACTTTTTTATAGTTGTTTCTCCTGCTGCCTTGCAAGGTGCTCCTCTATCTCTTTTTGCTACTGTTGCTCTGCCAGAAGCTCAGGAGAATAATCTTTTGCAACAGCTCTCTTCTGAATTTCCCAATGTAACAGCAATACCAGTGCGAGAGATGATGGAGACCACAAAGGTACACTTAACACGCTTGGCTCAAGTGGTCACAGTTATGGGTGGCTTTACCATAGCAGCAGGGGTGCTTGTGCTTATGGTCTCAGTGGCAGCATCAAGGCGTCGCCGAGCCAGAGAGTCAGCTATATGTAGGCTAATAGGGGCCGGACGAAAATTTATGTTAAGAGCAACCCTGACAGAATTTACCCTCTTGGGTCTTTTAACCACACTGCCAGCAGTGATTATTGCCCAGGGAATAACCGCTTTGGTTATTCATCTTTTAATGAATGATATCTATCAATGGACCCCACATCTTATACTGTTATCAATTGCATCTGGTATTCTACTTGTTGTCATTGTGGGGCTGTTCGGCTCTTGGCGAGCGTTGCATCATCCAGTTATGGCAGAGTTGAAAAAGAGTGTTAACTAAGTTGCAAATCGTGAACAGTCCATATCCAATATTATACAGTTTCAGAAGATGTCCGTATGCAATGAGGGCAAGGCTTGCCATTTATAAAAGTGGAACTGTTTGTGAAATACGTGAGGTTGTTCTAAAAGATAAACCTAAAGAGATGTTGGAAATCTCACCAAAGGGAACAGTGCCTGTTTTGCAGAAAAAAGATGGAACTGTTATTGATGAGAGTTTGGATATTATGTTGTGGGCTATGCAGTTAAATGACCCAGATGGATGGCTTGAACCGGGCTTGGCACAGATGCAACATCTCATTGATGACAATGACAACAACTTTAAAATACACCTAGATCGTTACAAATATCCTAACAGATATGAGAATGTAGATCTTCTTGAACATAGACAACAAGCAGAAGCTTTCATCGCCCAACTAGATAACAGATTACAAAAAACAGGGTATCTGTTTGGTAATAGGGCATGTTTGGCAGATTTTGCAATTCTACCATTTGTCAGGCAGTTTTCATTTGTTGATAAAGCATGGTTTGATAGCAGAGACTATAAAGCTCTACAGAGATGGCTGGCAGAGTTTTTAAACTCACAACTATTTAAAGCCATAATGCCCAAATACCCAAAGTGGAATACAGATGATGCTATAACCATCTTTGCGGATAAAAAGCTATAGCATGCTGTTTTGTTAATGGGTTTCTTTGGGTTTGAACATATCAACCAAGCTCCAGCTTTTTCTTTCGGGACCATGGTTGTGGTTGTCATCATAGGTTTTTGTGTTGCAGCATATGCTCCAAATTTTACTGGTGGCAAACCCCAAAACAACAAACAGGGCGATAATGCTCAACCTATTTGGCAGGTGTAATACGGGGTCGAAATAGTATTTTGGAAGAACATAGGCAGTACCCAACATGGCAAATGTTATTCCAAGAATAGAACCCCCGATGATTCCCATTCTGCCACGTAGCTCAAATTTGTTCTCCCTCTCTGCTTCAATTGGACCCAACTGATATACCTTGTCACTGGCTTCTTGAACCGAATTGGTAATGAACTGGGTAGCCCAAAACAGATAGACCAGCGGCAACAGCACATCAAGACGAACGCCCATCACAACAGTTGCTCCCGTGAGATAATACAACCCAATAGGGCAGGCCCATAATAGGAAAATCATTATAAGGCTTATGTTAAACACTCCCATTGTCGGATTTTCTGTATCGAACATTATATCACCTTTTTTTATAGTTATTTTATCAGCCCAATATCACCATTTCATTCAACTATGTTTAACCCAATTGCATAATCCTACCAATACAGTCCTCGAAACTTAGAGACAAAAATCCATCCAATAGTTTCAAAAAAATTGATAACTTATTGTTAATATGCGTATTTTAAAAGTGGGTAAGCCAAGGCAAAAACAGATAAAGCTGAGTATTTTTAAAAAAGAATCACTCTTCGTGCTTGGAAAATGGGCAAGCACAACATGACATGAAATAATCAAATACGTTTATGGTAATGTTTGACTTGTTTTGTAATTAAACCAGTTTTACATTTTTGAGAAGTGAAATCCAGTAAATATATCAACAATGTTAACAGGTTATACATAATTGTTAACATGTAAAAAAATTATTGCAACATAAAAACAAATATGTCAGTTTGGTTGTTGATTGGGAAATTGTTTCTTGTTAAGAGTTTTAATAGGTTTTGTGTGTAGTAGAGCCTTTAGAATACTCGAGGTATCATGCAATCTATTTTAAACAAATTTAGAAAAAAAAAAGATACAAGTAAAATCAGTGTTTATGAAGATTCTGGCAGTATAAACCTTTTAATCAACACAGAAAGATTTGATTTTACAACTCATGCCAGCTTTCACAATGCATACAGAGGGCGCAACAGTAGATCAAAATATATAATTGATTTTTCTAAAGTAAAAGTCATGGATAGATCTGCTTTGGGTATGTTGCTCATGTTACGCGAGCAAAATGGTTCAAACATGAAACACATAGAACTAGTCAACTGCAGCAACGAGATATTGTATACGTTATCCAATGCAAAGTTTGACAAACTATTTACAATAAAACCTCTTGTATGATCTGCAGTTAGAAAAGGCAAGTCAAATTCATCACACCTTGATCATGCTTTATACCAATTTACATCAATACTATTCCTACATCTACATATAGCAACTGTCCCAGAATTAACAGATTTGGTAGCTACAGAATTTTTACGGGATTTAACGTTTGTAACAAACAAAAGACCTGGCTAGCACAGCTAAGTCTTTTTCTTTAATGGTGTACCAGGACGAACTAGGAATAAACTATTCTCCGACTTTTTTGGTCAACAATTTAGAGAATATATTTGTGTTATGCCGATATGCAAGCGGAACTGGCATCAAACTATGTTTTAATAAAAACAATGAAATACAATTTTTGACTGATACAGTTGGTAATAGTATAACGCACATTATCACTCTAAGATGGTGAAAAAAAAAAAATAAAAATCCGTTGTGTGGTTTTTTTTTTTTTCATATAGACTGTACGTACGGTGTAAAATTTGGGTTGAGCCTATGTCGATTTGTTTGACCTATGATAACAGCACAAGACTTGACTAAACATGATAGAACAGACCAAACAAATTAATTTGTTTGACCCAAATGTTGAATCTAAAAGTTTGTATTTCAGAGGTTTGTAAATTCATTAGTGTAATAAAACTTTTGCTTATTTATATAATTTCTTCTGAAATATTTAAAGAAAAATAAATTGATAAAATCTATGTTTGAACAGTTTATTGTATTAATATACTTCATTTACATTCGTTTTCTGTATCTTGTAGCATAGAGGTGTTTTATGTTAGAACTGGGATTAGTGGGACTACTTGTGTCGGCGACAGATTTAATATATGGCGTATGGAAAAGTAAGAAGGATGAAAAAAAATTTAGCATTCTAGAAAAGGATATTAAGAAAGCTATAGCGTTAGGGCAAGCCCAAGACATTGGGAATTTAATTGGCTATTTGCAAAACACTTCGTGGAATGTTGAGCCAGAAGTTGCAACACCACTCAAAGCTAAAGCGTTAGATCTCCTGCTAGATAAAGCAGTTAAAGTTGGAAAAAAATCTGAGTCGGTGAATAGTCTACTGGCTAGATTTTCTAATGGAACTGTTCACATCAAGGAGGCGGATCAACAAATTTTGAATCAGCTTTGTTCATCAAAACAAAGTTCTAATACTCAGCCAATTATTTCAACTTTACCTGAAATTCCATCCGATAGTATGTTCATGACTGCTATGGAATTTATGAAACGCCGAAAGCTATCGTTCGCTCAACAAATCCTAAACGACATCATAAATGATGGAAACACAGATTGGCGTGTAATCAACGCCTTGGCAATTTGCCAGTTACGACTCAGCAATCCAAAAGCTGCTCTAAAAACTTATTCAAGACTGGATCCAAAATATTGGGAGGCACATGCTCATTTATCATTCAATAGAGCGGTCGTCTTTTACGAGTTACACGATTTTGTTAAGGCACAATCAGGTTTTTTAGATGCCATAGGAGAAAGGTCTT
>JADFZS010000041.1 GCA_015232405.1 Magnetococcales bacterium
ACAACAGCTCAAAGGCCTACACTGGGGAAAAAAAGCTGGTTAACGGTAGGTGGAGTCGAGATGCCTTTCACCTGTCACTATCAAATGTTGGGCATTTAGCTGGAGGTATAGCTAAAAACTACTCCGTTGCCCCGGAGATGAGACAACCGTTTGTTGATCAGGTTATCAGAAAAAGGGCGACGGGTCAGTATGATGCTGGAGTTTTTTCACAAGTACGCACCCTGCTAAAACAGAATGCCGTTAAGGATTATTGAATAAATCTCCTGGATATCCTTTTGTAAATCAACAACAGCTGTTAAGGGCATTTTTTAGGGGTTTATGGAGGATGTTCATGGTCTCTTCCATCAATTTGTTTGATTCATCGATGCTCATACCCTCACCACTCTCTACCACCAAAATCCGATCCCATTTATCCAGAGGGTTTCCTATCCAAAGATGAAACAACCAGTTCTCTTGTCGCCAATGTCGAATTCTTGGAAGGGGACCATCGATAATATCTCGGGATTTTTCTTTCAGGGTAGTGCTGTTCTCTTCTCTTTCTTCACAACAGAGATGTTTTAAAGTAGTTCTTGGGTTCCAATATGCTACTAGCTTTACAGAAATTACTGTGTTTAACCATGTCGAAAGAGACTCAATTGTGGTTTGAAGATCTGGCTGGGTCTCATTGAGTAGATTATGAAGATGTTTTAAATCCAAGCTTAAATTATTTGAAATCACCTGTTGTAATACCTGCCCAGAAGATATTGGTTTATCTAAGCTTTTGTCATAACCGCTATGGTGGTTGTTTCTTAGGTTCATGTTTATACCTTTATCAGACGTTGGTATATGTTTTTAAAAATCTAGCTCTTTGATCCTTGCGAGTAGCTTCTGGATAGAATCGCTGCTATATTTATGCCAAACCCATCTGAATACAAGGATTAAACTATGATTTCAAAGCTGTTAAGCACTGTTAAACTGCTGGCTAGCTCACTATTTTGTCTATTAGTGGTAATTTTTTTGACATTTTCTGCGGCCTTGGCAAAACCTGTAGATCCTGCTGTTGAAAGACTTGTCTCCTTTATTGACAGGCTGCAAACTATAGATGCTGAGTTCAACCAACAGGTAGAGGAGGCCGATGGTCACACTCCCCCTTTGAGCCGTGGTAGATTTTCGGCAAAGCGTCCCGGTCTTTTTCGTTGGGATTATACAGAGCCATTTGAACAGATGATTCTATCTGACGGCAACTCAGTCTATTATTATGAGATTGACCTTGCCCAAGTTACTAAAACCGATGCCCATCTTTTGGAAGATACCCCAGCTGCATTTTTTGTTTCAGATAAACCATTGAGTAAAACATTTTCTTTAACAGTTGTTGAAGATAAAATTTGGAAGCTTCCCAGTGTGCGTATGGTTCCCTTAAAAGAGGGGACGGTTCAAGAGATTCTATTGACTCTTCACCCCAATAAAGATGAAGTTCTTAGTTTGACTCTTCTGGATTCTCTGGGTAACCGCTCCCGTTTTACTTTTTTGAAAATGCGTTATAATAAAGCAATGGAGGCTGATAGATTCCAATTTCTCTTGCCCGGCGGTGTTGATCTAATTGATGATGTGGGCAATAACCAAACTAACTAGGAGAGAGCAAAATGCCCTCATTTGATATTGTATCTGAAATTGATATGCAGGAGGCCGATAATGCTGTTAATCAGGCTTCCAAAGAGATTAAACAACGTTACGATTTTAAAGGATCTAAAAGTAGCATAGAGCGAGAAGAGGCGGTTGTTACTGTAATAAGTGATGATGAGTACAAAATGGAACAGGTGATGGATGTTCTAAAAGGCAAGTTTGTAAAGCGCAAAATTGATCCGGCAGTTTTGGATTTTTCTGAGCTGGAGCAGGCCTCTGGTGCTCTGGTGAGACAGAGAGTAACCATACGCCAAGGTATTGATAAAGAGTTGGCAAAAAAAATAGTAAAACTTATCAAAAACAGCAAAATAAAAGTTCAAGCCTCGATTCAAGGCGAACAGGTGCGGGTAACAGGTAAAAAACGTGATGATTTGCAAGGAGTGATTGCACTTCTTAAAGAATCAAAGCTGGAGATGCCCCTGCAATATATTAATTTTAGAGATTAGGGGGTAACTATTTGGACCCAGGGTTTTAACCAGGTTTAAATGTCTGTTTAATAGGGTCTTAAATAGGTAACTAAAAAAACAATTAAATGTCAGATACTAATAAACGGGGTTTAGTGGGGGTAATATCCTTAGGTTGTCCCAAAAACCTGGTAGATACCGAAAGGATGCTAGGACGGTTTATTGATGGTGGTTATAGTTTAACTACAGATCCTGAAAAAGCAGATTTATTGGTGGTAAATACCTGTGGTTTCAAGGCTGATGCTGAGGAGGAGTCACGGGAGGCTATTGCCGAGATGGCAGGGATAAAAGCTAAACATCCAGGGGTGCGTCTGGTGGTTACAGGATGTCTTTCCCAACGTTATGGTGAACAGCTACTTGAAGATATTCCCCAAATCGACCTATTAACCGGAACATCTGAATATGAAAAGTTGATCCCTATTCTAGAGGCTAATGCTCCACCACCACCAGTAGCAGAGCCAAACCCCGGTGTTGGGGAGGAGGGGCCAAGGATTTTAACCACACAGCCCCATACTGCCTATGTTAAAATTGCCGAAGGGTGTAACAATCCCTGTGCTTTTTGCATAATCCCCAAGCTTCGAGGTGCTTTTGTCTCAAGGGAACCAGAAGATATTGACAGCGAAATAGAGGCGTTGGTTGAACAGGGGGTTGTTGAGGTAAACCTGATTTCTCAAGATACCACCCTTTATGGCAGGGATCTTGACCGCCGCTTAAGTCTGGCGGATCTGCTCCATGGTTTAAAGGTAATTGAGGGGCTTGATTGGATACGACTGCTATATCTCTACCCAACCATGGTTACAGACCAACTGCTAGATGTTATAAGTGAGGATAACAACATCCTGCCGTATTTTGATATCCCTTTGCAACACAGCCATTCGGCAGTATTAAAAAGGATGAAAAGGGCTGAACGTGAACAGGATGTATATAAATTAATCAAGCGTATTCGTAATAAAATCCCAGATGCCACCATTCGCACCACATTTATTGTGGGATTTCCTGGTGAAAGTGCAGATGAATTTTTGCATCTATATGATTTTATTAAAGATACACGTTTTGATCATGTTGGGGTTTTTACCTATTCTGATGAACAAGGGACAACCGCTTATGATCTGCCCGATAAAATACCCGACCACATAGCACAAGAGCGTCGCGACAAGTTGATGGCCCTGCAACAGACCATAAGCCAAGAAAAATTGGCCGCATTTGTTGGTAAAACCATCCCGGTTTTGGTGGAAGGGGTCTCTGAGGAGAATGAATGGCTTTTGGAGGGGCGAACCATGGGCCAAGCACCGGACGTTGATGGAGTGGTGTATATTAATGATGGCTCACCAGACATTGGTAGTATAGTTGACGTTGAGATAACCGAATCCCATGAATATGATCTGGTTGGTCATCTAAAAACCCCAAGAGAAATCCATTAAAATGTCCCGGCTCGCTCTTGCCACACAAACCTCTCCTTTGGCAGATAGAATGCGACCAAAAACATTGGCAGAGGTGATGGGGCAAGGGCATCTGACTGCCAAGGGCAAGCTTCTTTATGAAGCACTGGAAAAAAACCGTATACCATCGCTTATTCTTTGGGGGCCACCTGGTTGTGGCAAAACCACCATTGCCAGGGTAATTGCCAATAAGACAAAATACAGATTTGAATCACTTTCAGCTGTGTTGGCTGGGGTAAAAGAGGTGCGAGAGGTGGTGGTTCGAGCAAGAGGTGAATTGGACTCTGGCGGTGTGGGGACCATACTTTTTGTTGATGAGATACACCGTTTTAACAAAGGGCAACAGGATGCTTTTTTACCTTTTGTTGAAGATGGAACCATCACCCTGATTGGAGCAACTACTGAAAATCCCTCTTTTGAGTTAAATGGTGCACTTTTATCTCGTTGTCAGGTCATGGTGCTTGAACCGTTGGGTGAAGATGATCTGCTAACACTGTTACAGCGTGCAGTTGCTGATAAAAAAGTTGGTTTTGGTGATCTGAAATTAAATTTGGCCCCGGAAGTTCTACCGGAAATTGCCAACCAAGCAAATGGTGATGCTCGTTACAGTCTTAATTTGTTGGACTCTTTTGTCGATGTTACCAGTCAAAAAATAGCTGTAGGTGAACTCCTCAACCTTGATGATTTAAAGGAAAGTTTAAATCGTCGGGCCACTCTTTATGATAAAACCGGGGAGTTTCACTACAACCTGATTTCTGCATTTCATAAATCATTGCGTGGTTCTGATGTTGATGCCTCCCTTTATTGGTTGGCCCGGATGCTTCATGGTGGTGAGGATAGGTTGTACATACTAAGACGTATGGTTAGATTTGCTTCAGAAGATATTGGCAATGCAGATCCTCAGGCGTTGGCAATAACTCTGCAAGCCAAGGAGTCGTATAATTTTCTCGGCTCACCTGAAGGGGAGCTTGCTTTAGCTCAGGCGGTTATCTATCTAGCCTGTGCACCAAAGAGTAACAGTGCCTATGTCGCTTTTAAAAAGGCAGAAGATTGTGCAAAAAAAAATGGTTCCCTGCCACCACCTGCCCATATATTGAATGCACCCACCAAATTGATGAAAGATCTTGGTTATGGCAAAGGTTATCGTTATGCTCATGACTATGAGGGAGGAGTGGTAACACAGGAGTATATGCCAGAGCCGTTAAAAAATGAACAATTCTATCAACCAGTACTAAGAGGTTACGAGCGTGAGATTGCTCGACGGTTGGAGTATTGGCAGAAACTGAAAGGATCACAAGGGGAGCCAAAACCATGAAAACTATTTTATATGTCGCAATTGGGGGTTCGGTTGGTGCAGTATTGCGCTACCTGATCTCTGGTTGGGTATATCAATGGTTGGGGCGGGGGTTTCCTTGGGGTACATTGGTTGTTAACGTGGTTGGCTCTTTTTTGATGGGGTTTCTTTTTTTTCTTTTTACACAAAGAGTTATGATAACTCTCGATCTTAGGATTGCTATACTTGTTGGAGGTTTGGGATCTTTAACCACCTTTTCTACCTTTTCCATGGAAACATTAAACCTAATAGAGGGAGGGGCAAATCCCATCGCCTTTGCCAATATTGTTTTTAGTGTTGTTTTGACTGTATTTGCGGTTTGGCTAGGTATGTGGATGGCAAGAATGGTATGATTGTTAACAGACCTTGATTACCAGGAGGCAACTCCATGGATATACATGGTCAATAAAAAGTCCCTGTTTTTCGTTGGTATCTACTGGAGTTAATAAAAAAAACAGATGAAAGATAACTTATTGGTAAAATTGCAGCAAAATAAAGCTGTTATTGGAATTATTGGGTTAGGTTATGTGGGGCTTCCATTGGCTCTTAGATATCTGGAAGAGGGGTTTGTTGTTGTCGGCTTTGATATCGACCCCAAAAAAATTACTAAACTTGCTAGTGGTGATGCGTATATCGAACATATTGACCCTGAGCCTTTTTCTACAGCTATCAAGAACAACACATTTATAGCAACTACTGATTTTACAAAAATAAAAACAGTGGATGCTATTATCCTATGTGTACCAACACCTCTCAATAAAAACAGGGAACCTGATCTCAGTTTTGTTACAGGTTCTCTCAATAATATCACCCCAAATATGCGTCCTGGTCAGGTCATATCCCTTGAGAGTACAACATATCCTGGGACTACCAAGGAGGTTATGTTGCCGCTAATTGAAGCGTCTGGATATACGGTTGGTATAGATACATTTGTAATTTACTCTCCTGAACGTGAAGATCCGGCAAATCCCGACTTTACAACCAAAACAATCCCCAAGGTTGTGGGCGGCACTACCCCGAACTGTATGGAGATCGGGCAGGCCCTTTATGAGAAAATTATCGATGTTGTTGTTCCGGTATCATCAACCGGAGCCGCTGAGATGGTGAAAATATTAGAAAATACATTTCGTTCAGTTAACATTGCCTTGGTTAACGAACTGAAAATAGTGGCTGATCGTATGGGGCTTGATATATTTGAGGTTATAAGAGCCGCTTCTACCAAACCTTTTGGTTATACACCTTTTTATCCCGGCCCTGGACTTGGGGGGCACTGTATACCCATCGACCCTTTCTATCTAACATGGAAAGCTCGTGAATATGGAATAAATACCCGTTTTATTGAGTTGGCTGGTGAGGTTAACACTGCCATGCCGGATTTTGTATTGGGAAAAATAGTTACTGCTTTAAACAATATTTCCCGCTCTGTTCGTGGCTCGCGGATTTTGGTATTGGGTTTGGCATACAAAAAAAATGTGGATGATGTAAGGGAATCTCCCAGTTTTGTACTTTTGGAGAGATTACAGGAGTTGGGGGCCCAGGTTGACTATTCTGATCCCCATGTTCCAGTTACACCGGTTATGCGCGCTCACTCCATAACTTTAAAAAGTGTAGAGCTGACTCCCCAGGTGATAAATTCATACGACTGTATTTTAGTTGCAACAGATCATGACCGTTTTGATTGGGATATGATCAAGCAAAATGCTAAATTGCTTATTGACCCTCGGGGCGTTTTCCAAGCTGATGATACAAAAATTTATCGGGCATAATTATTACCACCTTGCAATAGCATAACAAGATTTGAGAGTTGATTTGATGAGAGAAGGAAAGTTGGTTCCGGTAATACTATCGGGAGGCTCTGGGACTCGTCTTTGGCCTCTATCTAGAGATATCTATCCCAAACAATTTTTGCCACTTGTTGGTGAAGAGTCGCTATTTCAGACAACGCTTCGCCGACTACAAGGGGTTAAAGATATTGCCCCACCACTAGTTATCTGTAACAAACAGCACCGTTTTTTGGTTGCTGAACAGGCAAGAAAGTTAGACCTAACCCCAGAATCGATTATTTTGGAACCCGTAGGTCGCAACACAGCACCAGCCACAGCTTGTGCTGCTTTGATTGCTGTACAAAAAGATCCTGACTCAATTCTATTGGTTTTACCAGCAGACCATATAATTCAAAATGTTGCTGTTTATCAAAAGCAGCTCACCTTGGGGGTTGCTCAGGCTAGCCAAGGCAAACTTGTCACTTTTGGTATTGTTCCTACACAACCCCAAACTGGATTTGGTTATATTAAAAGGGGTGATAAGAGTGCTGATGCCAGTGGCTATAAGGTAGCCAGCTTTGTTGAAAAGCCCGACTTAAAGAGAGCCAAAAAATATCTTGAATCTGGTGAATATTATTGGAACAGCGGCATGTTTATGTTTAAGGCCGATAAATTTTTGCAAGAGCTTGCCAGACTGTCTCCTGAAATATTACAAGCATGTAAAGAGGCGGTGGATAAGGCCCATGCAGATTTAGATTTTCTGCGCCTTGATAATGATGCGTTTTATAAATGTCCAAAAGATTCAATAGATTATGCAGTTATGGAGAAGACTCCAAAATCAGTGGTGATTCCCCTTGATGCAGGTTGGAGTGATGTTGGCTCCTGGTCAGCACTATGGGATGTGGGTAAAAAAGATGAAAATAACAATGTGCTATCTGGAGATGTTATTCTTGAGGATAGCTCTGACTGTTATATCAACGCCAGTCACCGCTTGGTTGCAGGAGTAGGTCTTTCAGATCATGTGATAATAGAGACATCCGACTCACTATTTGTCGCTCCTAAATCCCAGGTGCAAAAGGTTAAATCCATAGTTGAGAGATTAAAAAGCCAAGATCGCATTGAGACCCAGTGTCATCGTAAGGTATTTCGTCCGTGGGGGTCTTATGAATCCATATCCGCAGCTAAGGGGTTTCAGGTTAAACTTATTACTGTTAACCCTGGGGCGGTGCTGTCACTGCAACTACACCACTATAGAGCAGAACATTGGGTTGTGGTACGGGGCAGAGCAAAGGTTACCAGAGGTGAAGAAATTTTGGAGTTGGTTGAAGATCAATCAACATATATTCCTCTTGGTGTTAAGCACCGTTTGGAAAATTCTGGTAGCTCTCCTTTGGAGTTGATTGAGGTGCAAAGTGGCAGTTATCTAGGTGAAGATGATATTGTCCGATTTGAAGATCTGTATGGTAGGGCCTCTAATTAGGATAAAATAGTGTTGTTATATGTATATCTTACCTGTTTCAAGCATTCATTAATATATATTATTGTAAGCTAGAAGCAACTTTAAAAAAAGATCCATTTGAGCTAAGCCTAGTTTGTGTTAACTTATCGATTTGTATTGGCGTGAATCTATGACCATGCCATATTTATGTGAACTTTAGCCGATAGTTGATGCCGAGTGATAGCAACAAATACCACTCATGAAGTCTCTGCTACTTCGGGCATTCTTGGTAAGAGGAAGGCTAAACCTACCCCACCAAGGCCCGGAAAAAGACTTTATTTTTTAGTTAGAAGCCATGCACCTGTCTGGCGTGTCTTCCGTACCTCTATTGTTCAGGGTGAAGGGGTTATTCTCATCACTGGTGAAGCTGGGGTCGGTAAGAGTCTTTTTTTAAACCGTTTAAAAGATGTGCTACCCGATAACCGGGATATGGTGCAAATTCTTGACCCCACTGTGGGAGCCAGTGAGTTTCTACAAATTCTCATGGCTGCGGTTAAACATGGCGGTAAAAGTGGTGGTGATTTACCACAATTGGACCCTAACATTACCCATAAACAGCTCCTTGATGCTCTTGAAGAGAGAGTCGCCACTGGTCGGCGGCTTCTTGTCGCAATAGATCAAGCCCATATGTTGAGTGATGAAAATGCGGAACTTCTCTCACTTTTGATCCCTTTTTCTGCCAAAGGTATGAAACCGGTACAGGTTTTATTGGTTGGGCGACCAGAGTTATGGGGATGTCTTGAGAGCGAACCTTTTAAAATTATCCGTAAAGAGATTGTTGGTTCTGGTGATATAACACCTCTTACAAAGTCAGAAGTACTTGACTTTATACACTTTTATATCAAAAAAAGCATAGGTCGCAATATACGTGTTTCTTGGTTTGCTTGGGTTGATATCTATTCTGCCACCCAGGGTAATCCATTTAGAATAGAGCAGATTTTAACCCGTACACTTGCCCTCATAAAACTAAAACCCCGGTGGATTATTACCCGTTCGCTGGTAAAGATTGCTCAACAAAATGAGCCGGAGTTACTTGGAAACAATACTTTTTTTACTACAAAGCTATATGTATTTTCGGTTCTTGCCTTAGCAGTAGGTGTGGGTTATTTCAGTGGGCTATTTGATATCGAAGATAAATCACCAACATTTGCCAGAATTGCAATTCCTTCTTCACCCCAGGGTTCAGATGGCGATGTTGAGGACGGGCAATTGGCTGAACCAAACACAGATATAGCTCTGTCAGATTCTGAAGATAGTGTTCAAGCAAGCAATCCACCTACTAAAACCATTATCTCTTTTAAGGATGTCCCTGACGAAAAAGAGGAGATTATTGACTCTTCACCAATAAAAACTCGTCAGGTTATTCCTCCCAATGAAGAGAAAACAAAAAGAATTATTTGGGATCCTAAACCACGGGGAAGAGAGGTGATCTATTCTATACCTGCCCCGTCTGATAAACAGCCGCAAAAGGTTTATCAACCAGCACCATCTGTAAGACAGCCGCAAAAGGTTTATCGACCTGCACCAACTGTAAGAAAGCCACAAAAGGTGGTTCGTAGAGTTGAAAAAGCTATCAGCACGCCAAAGCCAAAAAGGGATATAAAGCAGATAACAAAAAGAGTTGTCTCCACTCCTGACATACCTCCGAGAAAAAAAGGCTATTTTATTACGTTAAGAAGTGTCAAACCTCGTCAAGTTCGTAAAGCCATGCCTAATACCTCTCCTCTTATGGTTGGTTCAAAGGAGGATAGAGTTTTTGGTGAGGTGGTGGCTAAATTTCAAAAAGAGGGGCCAGAAGATGCTCTCTCCTCAATTGGTCTTTTTGAAAACAGCCCTCTACCTTTAACCACCGAAGAGACATTAAAATCGGCTGGTAAAATTTTTGTGGTACAGATTGGCTCTTTTTTGGTACGAGATAATGCCGAAAAACTAATGCTAACTCTCTCTTCTCGTGGCATGGAACCCTATGTACACCTATTCAAAAAGGGTGAAGAAAGCTGGTTCTCAGTACGCCTGAACTATCGGGATCAAAAATCTGCAGTGCAGATGGCAGACACCATAAGCAAACAGATGGAGATGCCAGCCCGAGTTATTGAGCTGTTTTACAAGTAATCTCTCAATTATATTTCTATTTACTTCTTAACAATTGGGGTTATGTGGGCAATAACATCGCTTAACGGAATATCTTTACCCTTTGTCTGGGGCAGCAGACCCATACGAGAATTGAATGTTTTTATGGCTTTGATGGTTCTAGGGCCGATGTAGCCATCAATTGGTCCTGGATTTATTTGTAGGGCTGTCAATCTAGTTTGAATCAGTCTGACCTGTTCTTTTAATTCTGTTGGTGCTTTAAAACCGGGTTGGATTTTTTGGGTCATCTCTGCAATCAACTCCCGGTGATATTTTAGGGTTTTGGTTGCCAATGGCGAACCTGATCCTGCAATTACAACCAACATCTCAACTGCTTGGCGGTTGGCCTCTTCAGCCATAAAGACATTACCTTTAGAATGTAATGAATGGGCTAAACCATTTAGGGTCTTGGCCAACAGGGTAGAAGATGGTGAGTTTTGTTGTAGGATAGCCAGTGCACGATTATAGAGAGATATAGCCTGTTCTGGTTTATTATCATTACGATAATTATCTGCTATGGTATATATAATTTGTGCAATTTCAGGATGGTCTGGCTCTATCCTGTGCTTGTTTTCCAATATCAAAAGTGAACGATGCAGCAGAGGCTGAGCTTGTGGTGGATTGTTTAAAAGCTGATAGTTTTTAGCAGTTTTAACCAGTATATCCACTAAATCAGGGTGGCTGATACCCTTGATATTTTCAGAAATTGCTAGAGCACTTTTGAGATATTCTATGGCCTCTTCATATTTTTTCTCTTTTTGACTGGATTCCGCTAAAGATAGAAGTAACTTTATTCTAGCCAGATGAAACGGCCCTCTACTGTTCATGTAGAGTTCTAAAGCTCTATTTTGCAGCTCTACTTCACGGCTCTTTGGCGAGTCTAGTTGTTGAATGTCGGCCTCTTTATCATAAATAACTGCCATAGCAGTGGAAGATTTGGGAATCGCTTGGTTTAGCTGTTTTATTATTTGCTGTTTTAAATGTAGGGCATTTTTTGTACGTCCGGTTTGCTCGTCTATTATGGCGAGTTTTTTTAAAATGTTTATGGTTAAAATGTGGTTTTTGCCATAACTTTTTTCTATTATCTTTAAAGCTCGTTCCAAAGTACGTTGGGCAAGGTTATACTTCAGTTGTTTTTGCCATATACTAGCCAATTGTTGGAGGCTGCTGGCTAGCAATGGGCTATCTTTACCAAAATTTTTCTCTTGCAGAGTTAATGAGTGGGTGACAAAGGACTCCTCTTTTTTAATATTTCCCTCTTTATGATGAAAATTGGCAAGTCTGTTCAAGCCCCATGTCAACTTTAAATTATTGTGTGGTAGTTTGTTACCACCTTTAATAATTTCATCAAACAATTTTTCGCTGTTTATATATTGAGCAGGGGTGGTGGAGTTCCAGATAGAGTCGATAAATGGTTGCCAAGCTGGGTTGGGAGTGTCACCTCTGAGGGGAGCTATTGGCACTATTAACAGCAAAAACAGTAATATTGCGGAAAATGTCTGTTTTGTAGAGCGGGTTAACAAAAAAATATCCTTAATTCGGCTCTGAAATAAGATTGAACTTATGCTTAGTAATTATCTAATTAAATATAACAAAATAGCCCGACTATTTAATAGGAGCTATCTTAATTATTTTGCATGTTAGTTACATGGTTTACATGTTTTCATTAATTAATATTGGCTTTAGCAAACAACCTGCACTTGATAGGTTTAAGTGTAGCAAAAAATTGATTGGAAAGATTTAAGAAAACAGAGCAAGGTGATAAAAAACTATGCAGATAAAAGAGTTGGATTTGCATCTAGATGATGGTTGGGTGGTTATTACAGTTAACCGACGACTGGCTAGATATCTTGGTAGGGTTTATGAGGAGCAACAACGCCAAAAAGGCAAAATTATATGGCCATCTCCTGATATACTACCACTATCGGCATGGTTGGAACGTAGCTGGAAATATCTTTTGGATGCGGCAATACCAGACAAAACAGTTCTCACAACCAGGCAAGAAGAGATAATCTGGGAACAGGTGGTGGCTAAATCCAATATTCACGGTTCACTTTTGTGGACCGATAGTGCTGCCCATGGAGCACAAAAGGCTTGGACCCTTCTCTCATCTTGGTCTGTTGACTTACAAGAGTCCGATACTGTTGGTAATGAAGATGCCATGGCCTTTAGGGAGTGGAGTAAAAGTTTTAGTGATAAATGCCATGATAATAAATGGTTGCCAAAGGTGGGAATGATCGGTTTTATTGCCGATAACCTAGCAAAAATTCCCCTGCCTAAAGGTATGGTTCTTGCTGGATTTGATGAGATTCCAGCAAAGCAAAAAAAGCTACTGGGCAACCTTCAAAATATGGGAGTTCCTGTTGTCCCCTGGCAACCAGAGGAGTCTGCATCTAATGCGGTATCTATCTCTTTTCCTGATAAAAAATCAGAGATTACCGCCGCAGCTCACTGGGCAAGAGATATTATAGAGAATCAAATAAAAGATGGGGCTGGTTCCGCACCAGACAAAGAGATAAGCATTGGTATTATCGTCCCAGAGTTGCAAAAATCAAGAGGGCAGATACTATCTGCATTTTCTGCAACTTTCTATCCTGGACAACCCCAGCAGTCACCATTTCCTGAGCAATCAATATTTAACCTCTCATTGGGCGCGCCTCTATCTGAAATTCCAATTATTAGGGATGGTCTAAAGTTGTTGGAGTTGGCAAACGGTAAAAACAATTGGCAGGAGTGGGGGGTGATATTAAATTCACCATTTCTTGGCGGTGGGGAGTCTGAATGGAGCCAACGTGGTCTGTTGGATGCCAATATCAGAAACAGGGGGTATGTTGATTTAACCATTGGCGATTTAATTAGAGAGGGAGCAGGCAGTTGTCCTGTATTGCATCTAAAACTATCTGCTTTACAAGAGTTTTTGGCTGGTGAGGAGTTTCAAGATAATTTTACCCAGACCCCTGGTAAGTGGGCTAACTGTTTTGACCAACTTCTTAAGGTAGTTGGTTGGCCGGGGGAAAAAAAAATAGACAGCCAAGAGTTCCAGGTGGTTGAATCTTGGGGAAAGGTGCTTGGTGAGTTAGCCGGATTAGAGAGGGTGCTGCCGGACATTACTCTCAACAGTGCATTAAGTGAACTCAAACAGCTGGTTGCAGCAACCATATTTCAACCTGTCGAAAATGAAGCAATAATACAAATTCTTGGGGTTTTGGAGGCAGAAGGGGAGAGTTTTGACCATCTTTGGGTATTGGGGTTGTCGGATAATGTCTGGCCTAAAATACCTGAACCAACTCCATTTATTCCCATTGCTTTGCAAAAAAAACATAATCTACCTCGCTCATCCTCTCGCCGTGAATTGAGCTATGCAAAAAGGCTTACTAAACGTATTCTAGCTTCCTCTAATAACATTATCGTAAGTTATAGCAGGTGGGAAGGTGAAATACAACTACACAAAAGCCCCCTTATAGAGTCGGTTAAAGATGTTGAATTAAAAGATATTTTATCCACAAGCTATCCTGATATTGGCAATATTATCATGGCTAATGCTGGAATGGTTGCAAGAGAGGAGTATTCACTGCCACCTCTGCCAGATAGCTCCACTTTAACGGGGGGAACGGGGGTAATTAAAAGTCAAGCGTTATGTCCTTTTTCTGCATTTGCCAAATATCGTTTGCAAGCAGAGTCTCTTGCAGAACCTACCACCGGGTTTGCTCCATGGCAAAGGGGTGAGATAACCCATGCCTCACTTGCTCTGTTTTGGCAACATGTTGGTGACTCACAAACTTTGTGGGGTATGGGCTTTGCTGAGAGAGAGTCACTGGTGCAAAGGGTGGCATATAAGGCGGTTAACCTAGAGGCGATAAAAAGCGGTAACTCCTTTGCAAAAGAGTATCTTGCTTTGGAGGTGCAGAGACAAAAAAGGTTGCTTTTAACCTGGTTAGGGGTAGAGAGCAGCCGTGACACTCAATTTACGGTGGTAGAACATGAAGCCAAAAGTACCATCGAGGTAGCTGGGGTTAAAATCAACTTTCGTATAGATAGGTTAGACAAGCTTGAAAGTGGTGAGTTTGTGGTGGTGGACTATAAAACAGGAAGTGCAAGTGTTGCTAACTGGTTTTCTGATCGCCCCCAAGAACCACAAATGCTTTTATATGCTTTGGCAAACCAAAATAATCTTGCTGCATTGGTGTATGGGCAGATTACAGCCAGTCAACAGCGATATTTAGGGCTAGCCCATTCCCAGGGTATAATTCCGGCAATTGATCTTTTAGAGAGTGGAAAATACTCTCCAGATCATCTTGATTGGCAGACTCTATTGGACCATTGGTCCACTGTTGTCGACCACTTGGCACAGCAGTATAAGCAGGGGGTGGTTTGGGTGGACCCATTGCCAAATGCTTGTGACTGGTGCGACTTTCCACTTTTGTGCCGTATTTCAGAGCAACAAAGTGGAGCTATAAAAGATGATGATGGTGGGGAGGTGCTGTCATGAGTGGACAACTTGCAGATGGTAAAGCCCGTAGCCAGGCTTTGGACCCGGCAAAATCATTTATTGTTCAAGCTCCTGCTGGGTCCGGTAAAACAGGTTTGTTAACATTGCGTTTTTTAACTCTGTTGGCATTAGTTGAAGAACCAGAAGAGGTGGTGGCTATCACCTTTACCAAAAAAGCCGCTGCTGAAATGAAAACCCGTATTTTGGAGGCACTAACCATGGGGGCCGAGTCTGCCCCAACTGATGAATTTCAAAAACAGATATGGGATTTAGCTGTTATTGTGGTTAAAAGGGACCGAGAGTTGGCTTGGGGATTACAAGATACCCCGTCTCGATTACGGGTTTTTACCATTGACTCTCTATGTAGTTCCATCTCACGGCAGATGCCAATACTCTCCCGATTGGGTGGAGAGCCAAAAATAGTGGACAAAACAGCTCCGTTATTTAGAGAAGCGGCCCAGCGTACCTTAAGTCATCTTGAAACAGATGGTGAGCTTGGCGCTGCGGTAGAGTATTTGTTGGACCATCTTGACAATAACATGGCAAGGGTTGAAACCCTTTTGGCTGCTATGTTGGAAAACCGGGAGCAGTGGTTGCGCCATGTTAGTGGGCACGGTGGTGAAGAGATACGAAAACTACTAGAGCAAAGTCTACAAGACATTGTAAAAGCAGAGATAAAACGGCTATATGAGTTGATGCCTGATTCTCTACTTCCAGATATGATCCAGTTGGCCCAACATGCAGGTAAATATCTCAATGCAACAGGGTCATCATCTTCTCCATTAGCTGATTGGGCTTTTCGTGAGCATCTACCAAAAGATGAGATGGCAGCTCTTCCTGCCTTAACAGGTTTGGCCCAAATGCTGTTGACTGCCACCGGGACATGGCGGAAAAGTTTTAATGCTAAAATAGGTTTTCCCGCCCAGAGCCATGTCAAGAACAGCCAAGAGAAGGCAGTTTTAAAAAAGCATAAAGCCAACGCAACTGACCTGATTAAAGAGCTGTCCTACCATGATGATTTTCGTCAGGCTCTACACAAAACCCTTGCTCTTCCCCCTATTCAATACACAAAAGGTCAGTGGGAAATACTCTTGGCCCTGTTAAAGCTGTTGCCAGTTTGTGCTGCCCATTTAAAATTGCTTTTTGCCGAAAAAAGAGTTGTGGACTACTCAGAGGTTTCGCAAAGTGCACTGTATGCTTTGGGTGATAGTGAAAACCCTACAGATTTAGCCTTGAAATTGGACTATCAAATATCTCACTTGCTAGTTGATGAGTTTCAAGACACCTCACGTGGTCAGTATGATCTGATAAAAAGATTGATAGCAGGTTGGAGTCAAAATGGTGGTAATACCCTGTTTTTGGTGGGAGATCCAATGCAGTCGATATACCGCTTTCGTGAGGCGGAAGTGGGGCTTTTCTTACAGGCCAGAAGGTTTGGAATCCATCCTATGAAGCTTATTCCACTCACATTGACGGTAAATTTTCGCTCCAAGGGGGGGATCGTCAACTGGGTAAACAATGCTATGGGAGATATATTTCCAGCTTACGAGCAGATATCTGTAGGTGCGGTTCCCTTTAATGATTCAATTCCCTTCCATGGGTTGGGAAATGAACAGGCGGTTGAAATCCACCCAATGGCTCCCAAAGATAGATATGCAGAGGCTGTGAGAGTGGCAGAAATCACTGCAAAAGCACGCAAAGAAGGTTTAAGTGTTGCGGTTTTGGTCCGTTCTCGTAGCCATCTAGCACAAATTCTTCCTGTTTTTGATGGTTTGGGGCTGCGCTACCAAGCGGTTGATGTGCATCCACTAGCAGAACTACCTATGATCCAAGATCTTTTGGCCCTATCTAGAGCACTGGCTCATCCTGCCGATAGGGTTGCCTGGCTGGCTATTTTGCGTGCTCCATGGTGTGGACTCGCTTTGGCTGATCTTTATCGGTTGGTGGCTGACGATAACAGTAGGCAGAGTACAGTTTGGCAGAGAGTTTTAGCCGATGATGTGGTGCAGAGTTTGTCTGAAGATGGGCAAAAAAGGGTGTTGAGGTTTAGGTCGGTAATGGCAACTACCTTAGAGAGCCGGGGTCGGGGAGATCATTTTGTTGGTGTTGGTGGATGGCGACGTTGGATTGAAGGTTGTTGGCAAGCATTGGGTGGTCCAGCTACATTAAGTGGAGCTGGGCAACTGGTTGATGCAGGAACTTATTTTGATCTTATTGAATCTACTGAACAGGAGGGGGGTGGTTTTAACCTCCCATTGTTGAACGAAAAAGTAGCGGAACTATACGGAGCCGCAGACCCACAGGCAGATTCCGATTTATCGGTAATGACCCTTCATAAAGCCAAGGGGTTAGAGTTTGATGTGGTGATTCTGCCGGGGTTGGATCGACGTACCAGAGTTGAAGGTCGAACTCTATTAACATGGCTTGATAGCTCATTGGATGATAGTAGCGATACCATACCTCTACTTGCTCCAATAGGTCGTAGTGACCAGGAGGCTGAAGATTCTATCCAGAGCTATATCAGGGGTATTGAAAAACAGAAAAACAGTTATGAAACAACACGTTTATTATATGTAGCTGTGACGAGAGCCAAAGAGCAGCTCCATCTATTGGCTGGCACAGTTGAGGATGAGAAAAAGCCACCTTTCAACTCTTTTTTAGCAACATTATGGCCGGTATTGAGTGAGCCATTTACTAAAAATATTGAACAAGTAGAAGAGGAAAGACCGGGTGGGGGTGAGTTTGTTTCATCACCGTACAGAGCTTTAAGGGCAGATTGGCAGCTGCCAGAACTTCCCGTTTCTGTGGCAAAAAAAGCAGCAAACAGAGCTGTTGATGATACCCAGGAGGAGCCTGTATTGTTTGATTGGGCTGGTGATACTGCCCGTTTACTGGGTTTGGTGGTTCATCGTTATTTAAGTCGTATAGCTGATGAGGGGTGCGAATTATGGTCAAAAGAGCGTGTGTTACAACAACACAGTGCGATTGCAGCCCATTTAAAACATCTATGTGTACCAAAAAAACTGTTAGCTGATACTATTCAAAGGGTTGAGTTAGCTCTGATACAATCCATTGAAGATGGACGTGGACAGTGGATATTAACAAATACCCATAGCCAATCATCATCTGAGAAGGCTATGAGTGGTTTTTTGGATGGACGACCGATTCGTGTTATAATAGACCGCAGTTTTGTAGATGCAGATGGTACTCGCTGGATTATCGACTTTAAAACCAGTTTTCATGGTGGGGGTAATCTGGATGGATTTTTGGATAATGAGGTGGTTCGTTATAAAGATCAACTTAATCGTTATGGCAGGTTTTATGATAAGCTTGAAGAGCGGCCCATACGGTTAGGTCTCTATTTTCCTTTGCTCTCTGCTTGGCGAGAGTGGGAGTATAAAACATAACAATATAGTATATGATTCACAGGATATTTATTAGTAAAAGGAGGTACAATAGAGGTGGATGATTTTAAAACAACAGAGGCTTGGCGAGTA
Source organism: Magnetococcales bacterium (assembly GCA_015232405.1). GTDB lineage: Bacteria > Pseudomonadota > Magnetococcia > Magnetococcales > JADFYX01. The sequence continues at coordinate 18,276 of JADFZS010000041.1, forward strand.
TTCCGTATTCAAGCTGAACTGATTGATGGTATTGAGGTTTTACGAGGTTTGGGTGTCGCTGTAACTATTTTTGGTAGCGCCCGTTCCAAGCCAGATTCAAAATATTATAAAGATGCCGCAAAGCTATCTCGCAAACTTTCAAAAAAAGGTATTGCAGTTATTACAGGTGGTGGCCCAGGTATAATGGAGGCGGCAAATAAGGGCTGCTATAAAAGGGGTGGGCGTTCAATTGGTCTTAACATCTCCCTGCCTTTTGAACAGGCCCCTAATAAATATCAGGATATAAGTCTTTCTTTTCGTTACTTTTTTGTCCGCAAATTAATGTTTGCAAAACATGCCGATTCCATAGTTATATTTCCCGGTGGCTTTGGTACTATGGATGAGTTTTTTGAAGCTCTCACATTGGTACAAACTGAAAAAATAAGACCTTTTCCCATTATTTTGTACGGTTCACAATATTGGAACGGACTATTGGACTGGTGTCGAAATACGGTTTTGGCTGAAGGGTGTTTGAGTGAATCGGATTTTGATTTGATTCAAGTGGTTGATTCCCCCAATGAGGTTGTTGATATAATTACTGAATTTATCGCAGACAAGCAAGAGGTCGGGCGTAAGAAGTGCAATTTAAAATAACTTGCATCTATTGATGGTTCAGCCAAAGGGTTAGGAGGCTTTTTATTGTACGTTGTTGTTATATAACCTCCTGCTCCAATATCCATTTATGAATTTTTCTCTCTAGGACCTCAACACGATTTCTTCCAGGGTCATGGTCTATGTAGTCAACCAGCATGTTTTGTAGTTTACCCAACCATGGTCCTGGTCGTTTTCTTACAATATTTAATATATCACCACCAGATAGGGCCAATTCGTTAGTTCTTGGTCGTTTAATTGCTTTTCTGATATTTTTGCAACTTGCCAGTATATCAAAAAGGCGGGCTTCAACTTTACGCCTTTTTTCCGGAAAGTTATCATCCTCCGGTATGCCTGCCTGACTCCAGGCTGAGTTGAGCCTATACAGCCCCTCCAGAGGAATGGAGTCATTTAATAATCGTTTTAAAACTTTGTCGGATGGGGTGGAGTCCAAGGAGAGGTGGTGGAGCAAGTTTGATATACGTTTATGGCGACGTTTGGAAAAACAGAAAGATTCAAGAATTTGCTTGCAACATACTGGGGACTCCTCCTGGGGAGTTTTCAACCCTGCCGAAGAAAATAGCTGTTCTCTTTCACCATATGTTGAGCTAATACCTATGAACAGTGCTGACCAGCGCAGATCCAAAAGTGATAGCTCTTCGTTGTTGGGGATAGATGTAAAGGATAATATTGATCTTATTGTTCTTTCCCATAATGTTTGGCTGGGGTTGCCGCTATCAATTATTATTTTTAGTTGATCCAGCTGTGGCAGTAGATGGGTCCCCATGGTTGTATTAAGCATATAGCGAAAGAGTTTACGATCATGGTCGGTACGTAGGGGAAAAGATAAGATTCTGTCTAACTCTACCCTTAATCTATCAGCTGTGACATCTTTAAGAATGGTCTCTGAGGAGCGAGCTAGATCGTATGATTCTGGACGAAATGATAACTGCAAGGCAAAACGGAAGAAACGCAATGCTCTTAATGGGTCATCTTTTAAAGTTTGCGCACCATTAACAAGTTTAATTCTGCGGTTGTTGAGATCTTCTTGACCCTTGAATGGATCTATAATCGGACCATTAGGCCAGAGGTAGGCCATGGCGTTTACAGTTATATCACGCTGTAAAAGATCCTCTTCAACTGTCGGTTTTTGTTCTGGACGGTGACGAATAGTCGATATTTCAATAGTTTTTGGCTTTTCACAACCCTTAAGAGGGAGAAACAGCACATTGTGCCTGGTGGTTGCAATTGATGGTAGATAACCGTTCTCATTTAACAGCTGCTTACACTCAGATAGAGAGCGCGCAACTAGAATATTTAGATCATTTGTGGGTGGTTTGTTTTGTAGTCCGTTACGAACCGCACCGCCAACCAGATATATCGGGCCGATAATATGGTTGAGATCATCAAGCATTGTTTGTAAAAACTGGGGCAGACTATTGTTAAAAGATTTTGACATAATTCCTTTGTTTATCAGACATTAACATGTAACATCATTGGAATAACTACAGGATGTTTATAAGAGATGTCCCACAAACAACTCTAAAACTATAACACAGCCTTATTAAATTTTAAGATTATTGCTTATCTAAGGTCAATGAATAAGAGAAAAAACCACCGTCCCATGTCGGTTATTACCATGGGTTGTCGGGTAAATCAATTTGAAACTGAACTTTTACGCCATGGAGGTCACAAAAGAGGGTTTTATATAGCAAAAGAAGGTGATAAATCTGAGTTGATTATTGTCAATACCTGCTCTGTTACCAGTGAAAGTGATAGACAGGCAAGACAAGCTATACGTCGTGCTGCCAAAGATAACCCAGAGGCAAAAATTGTTATAACTGGCTGTTATGCTCAACGCACCCCAGAGATTTTAAGCAAATTACCACAAGTTGCTTTGGTGTTGGGAAACCAGGAAAAAAATGATCTCTGGAGCCATGTAGATAGGCTTTTTGCTAGTCATAGCGACAATAATGGAGAACAGACGGCTGTTATTGATAATATAATTGATGGTGGAGTAGGGCACTCTATCATCCATGTTGGAGATATTGCCAAGCTTGAAAAGGTTCCACCACGTCCAGTGGTTGACAGCTTTAGCGACCGAGCCAGAGCATTTCTTCAACTACAAGACGGTTGTAATAGATCTTGTACTTATTGTCTAATTCCTGGTGTTAGGGGGCCGAGTCGCTCTTTAACCCCTGAGCAAATCTTGGCTCAGGCCGAAGGGTTTGTTGTTGCTGGCTATAATGAGTTGGTGTTAACAGGTATCGACTTAGGCTCCTATGGACAGGATTTCTCCCCAAAAATATCTCTAGCAGATATAATTAAAAAATTGATAGAAATTCCTGGGTTGGGGCGAGTCAGACTCTCCTCAATTGATCCACTTGATATTGACTCCCAACTTATCGACCTCATTGGAAGTGAGGAGAAAATATGTCCCTACCTCCACCTTTCAATTCAATCGGGTGATAATATGATTTTAAAAAGAATGGGGCGTAGGGCAGATCGAAACCGGATCATCAAGCAGATAAACAAAGTTAAACAAGTCCGTCCCAATATCATACTAGGTGCTGATTTAATTGTTGGCTTTCCCACCGAGAGTGATGAAGCTTTTCAAAATAGCCTCACCCTTGTTGAAGAGACCCAGTTGGTTTATCTCCATATTTTTCGTTATTCAGACCGTCCAGGTACTCCAGCATCTGCAATACCTGGTTCTTTCAGAAGTTCAGGTGTCACTATCAAAGAACGCTCTGAGATTCTACGAAAAGCAGGGGAGCAAAATTTAACCAATGTCGCAAAAAACATGTTGGGGCAGAGGCAAAAAGTGCTGATAGAGACCCTTAAAGATGGAGTTGGTATAGGAAAAACAGCCTCATTTATGACGGTATCTTTTCCACTAAATGGCGATGAGGTTGTGGGAAAAATCACAGATATAATTATTGATAAATTTGATATTGAAAACAGATGTTTAAAAGGTACTGTACAAGAATTATCCACAGCTTTATCCACAAAAACTGTGGATAAAATGTGAATAGTTAAATTTACGATAATCAGTGATAATGAAAGTAAGCATCACCACTCTTCTTCATTGTGGTCATCCTCTTCTTCCACTTCACTCTCAAAATTAAATGCAATACCATATCCCGGTTTTAAACGTGCCACCACGCAGTGAAAAGAGACATCAAATGTTTTGCCTCTCTCATTCATCTCAACAAAAACTACCCCCTCATCACCATCTTTCAACCCCGTTAAAGGCTCTTTCGTCTCTAAAAAAGCACCGCTCATGCTGACATTTTTTGTCTCTCCAGAAATTACAATATCATCATGGTCAGCCTCAAAGCGGAGCTTTGCACGAAAAGATATCCTTTTATCATCTCTTGCAGTTTTTTTATCTGTGGTGGCTTCACTCATAGGTAGCTCTCCAATGTATAGTAATTTCAAATCAAAATTATACATTCAGCTAGATTATAAATTTTTCAATAAAAACAATCTACCCCAAAATTTTATTTACTATTTCATAAACATCTCGGGATAATTTGCTGTGTGAAGCAATACGCTCAAGCTCAGAGCGCATGATCTTCTGCCTTTTGCTGCTAAATCGTCGCCATTGACTCATGGATGTTAAAAGCCTTGCTGCTATCTGGGGGTTTATCTGGTTTAGTTGTAGTACATTATCAGCTAAAAAACGATAGCCATCACCAGATATATCATGAAAACAGTAGGGGTTTGAATGACAAAATGCTCCAATTAATGACCTGACCCTGTTAGGTGTTTTCATGGTAAAGCGAGAATGGTCCATTAGCTTTTGCACCCTAGATAATGTGTCCGGTAATGGGGCAGCGGCTTGCAAAGAAAACCATTTGTCCATAACCAACATATCGTTCTGCCACACATCTTCAAAATGAGCTAAAACCTCAACTCTCTCACTACACTCAATAGCTGTTAAGGGCGACATTGCACCCAATCTATCGGTCATGTTATCAGCTTTATGGTAACGTTCTAAAGCTAGCTTACGATAATCAATGTTATTGGAACTTATAAGATAGGCTAAAGCTTGATTTTTCAAAGACCTACGACCAGCATCTTTTGCATTATAATTATAGGGTTTTTGTTCGGAATAATCGTCCAAAACAGTCTTGAAACTGGCCTCCAATCGGTTGCCCAATTTGTTGCGTAGCCACTCTCTTATGGTGTGAATCCTTTGTGGGTCGGGAGCCTTTGCCCTATCTAAAAGTGTTCTGTTTGATGGGAGTGTGAGGGCTAAAGTTCGGGGGGCAGGATCAAGTTTGCAGTCGTTTAATGTGGTTGCAAAAGCCTGAACAAAACTTTCAACCTGCGTAATGGCAATATTTTCTGGGGAACTGTTAGACTCAATAAGTGTTAACAGAAGTCTTGTAGCAAGCTCTTGTCCTCCCTCCCAGCGGTTGAAGGTGTCACTATCGTGGCTCCATAAAAATGCTAGCTCTTCATCAGTTAAATTAACCTTCATTCTAACTGGTGCGGAAAAACCCCTTAACAAAGATGGAACTGGAGGGTTGGCTATTGCGGTAAAAGTAAATACCTCTTGCTCTTTTGTTATTTCCAATACCCGTTCTGTTGAAACTTTATCGGTTTTGGTCTCTCCCTCCAATATCAGAGGTAACTGTGATCCTTCTCTATCAAGAAGACCCATTGCTATAGGTATATGAAAAGTATCTTTTTCGTGTTGACCTGGCGTTGGTGGACAATGCTGTTTAACTGTCAATTGGTAGGTCTGTTTATCTGGGTCGTGAACACCTTCTACCTGAACAAGGGGGGTTCCAGCCTGTTTATACCAGCGTTTAAACTGGCTTAAGTCCCGGTTTGCAGCAGACTCCATGGCGGCGACAAAATCATCAACAGTTACTGCTTGACCATCATGTCTTTTAAAATAGAGATCTATACCCCGATGATAATTTTTTTCACCAACAATTCTCTTGATCATACCCACCAATTCAGAACCTTTTTCGTATATGGTCAGGGTATAAAAATTGTTTATTTCTAAATAAGAATCGGGCTGAACAGGGTGGGCAGTAGGTCCGGCATCTTCTGGAAATTGATTGTCTCTTAATAGAGTTACATCTTGTATTCTTTGCACATCACTGGATATAGACTCCCCAGAGAACTCCTGCTCACGAAATACCGTAAGCCCCTCTTTCAAGCTTAATTGAAACCAATCACGGCATGTTACCCGATTACCAGTCCAGTTATGAAAATATTCGTGTCCTATGACAGCTTCTATCAAATGATAATCGCTATCTGTAGCGGTGTTTGGCTGGGCAAGAACATACTTGGCGTTAAATAGATTCAACCCCTTGTTCTCCATGGCTCCCATATTAAAATCATCAACAGCCACAATCATATAGATGTCCAGATCATATTCAAGACCATAGCGTTTTTCATCCCAAGCCATGGCTTTTTTCAAGGAGGTCAAAGCATGGGAACATTTGTCTTGGTTTTGGCTTTCGACATATATCTTAAGAGAAACTTCTCTGCCAGATTTGGTGGTAAATTTATCCTCTTTACAAACCAGATCTCCAGCTACAACAGCAAAAAGATATGCCGGTTTAACAAAGGGGTCTTCCCATATGGCATAGTGTTTACCATTCTCCAACGTACCAGAATCTATCAAGTTTCCGTTTGATAACAGGATGGGAAAATCATTTGCATCGGCTATTAATTTACACCTGTAACGGGCCATAACGTCAGGTCGGTCAGGAAAAAATGTTATTTTTCTAAAACCCTCTGCTTCACACTGGGAACAGAGTATTTTTCCTGAGCTATAAAGCCCTTCCAAAGAGGTGTTTGCACTTGGTTGTATCTCCACCAATGTATCTAGATAAAACTTATCAGGACATTTTGATATGGTTAGATGTTCTGGTGTTAAAATACAACGATCTGTTGGTAGTGGTGTACCATCCAAAGCGATGGTCAGTAGCTTTAAATCCCGCCCATTCAGACATAAATCGGCATGTTTTTCTGTGGATAAAGGGTTGCGTTCAAACTGAATTTTAGCCTTTACCTGAGTTTTGTCCAAGGTCATATCAAGGGTTAAATCTATCTTGATAACCTTGAATGGATAGGGCTTGTATTCATTTAAATATTTAATTTTTTTTGACTTATTAACAGGCATTATCCGTCCTCATGAAATAACAATACTAAAAAAGAACTCTCTCAATGCCATCTCTGTTCACCTCATCGACAAACTGTTGTCGCCATGACTTACCCATCATTGCTTTGATAAGTTCAACAGCTAAAAATTCCGTTTTTATTGGAATTTCATCACGATATCTACCCAACCCTTGATAACATGATGGGCAGGTGGTGAGCATTTTTACCGATTTTTTCTTCTCATCACTCTTACTTTCAATCTCGGCAATACCTTCCTTGATTACAGATGATTTTTTATAACGCACCTGGGCCGAGATATCTGGTCTGGCTACAGCAAATGTGCCTGCCTCACCACAGCAACGGTCTGATAACAGTGCCTCACCACCCATCAGATTTGAGGCTATGTTGGTTGGTTCTGTGGTTTTGATGGGTGTGTGGCAAGGGTCGTGAAAGAGAAACTGCTCACCCTTTACAACATCACCACGTACCCCTTTTTCAACTAGATATTCATGTATATCAATTAAACGGCAACCGGGAAATATTTTTTCAAATTGATAGCTTTCAAGTTGTGACAGGCAGGTTCCACAAGATACCAGAACAGTTTTTATATCTAGATAATTAAGAGTATTGGCAACCCTATGGAACAGAACCCGGTTATCGGTGCTAATTTTACGGCTTGTTGTCTCATCACCAGATGAAGCTTGGGGAAAACCACAACATAGATAGCTCGGCGGTAGAACGGTCTGTACTCCCTGTTTATATAGCAATGCCAATACTGCCATGGAAATATCACTAAAAAGCCGTTCACAACCACAGCCAGGAAAATAAAATACCGCTTCGCTCTGGCTGTTACACTGTTTTACATCCCTAATAATGGGTATGGTCTCAGAGTCTTCTATGTCCAGGGAAGATCTTGTGGTTTTAGCGTGGATATGGTCCGGTAGAGGTCTTGCCAACAGTGGCAAAACCTGAGCTTTTAGGCTTGGAGATCCACCAGTAGCATTTGGCCTTTTGTTGTGGTTGACCATGCCCAATCTATTGATTGCCTTATAGCCAAGACGTTGGGCAGCATAACCACCAACGATAAAGCTCTTATGGGCCAGGAGGATCAAGCGAGGGTCTGTCATGGTTAAATAAGCCAGAGCTAGCTTACTACCAATAGAGCCGCGTTTTTTGTTGTTGCGTTTTAATATATCCCGCATATGGATGGTGATTTTACCAAAATCTATGTTAACCGGGCAGGGAACCACACAACGATGACATACAGTACAGTGGTCAGAGAGGTCTCCCATCTCATCAAAGTGGTGCAGTGATACCCCTCTGTGGGTCTGCTCTTCATAAAGAAAAGCCTCAATCATAAGCCCGGTGGCTAAAATCTTGTTGCGGGGTGAGTAGAGCAGGTTTGCACTTGGAACATGGGTAGAACAGACCGCTTGACATTTACCACAACGCAGGCAGTTACTAAAATTATCGTTGAGAGTACCCAAATCACTCTCGCGTAATATCAATGCCTCTTGCTGCACCAATCGTAATGATGGTGTATATGCATTATCCAGGCTGGAGCCTGGCATAAGTTTGCCACGGTTAAAGTTGCCATTGGGATCAACTCTGTTTTTATATGCAACAAAATCATCAACAGTTTTTTGGTTAAGATAGGCATATTTGGTTAAACCAATGCCATGTTCACCAGATACTTGTCCCCCAAGGTTTTGGGCTAACTCCATTATTCGATCAACCATACGCTCTGCCTCTTGTAGCATTGGATAATCGTTGGAGTTAACGGGAATATTGGTGTGGACATTACCATCACCAGCGTGCATATGGAGTGCAACAAACAGTCGATTAGCTCTTATACGACCATGAATAGCATCAAATTGGTTTGCAACCTTTTCCCATAGATCACCAGAAAAATAGTTTTTAATGGGTTTTTCGACCTCATTACGATAGGAAATTCTTAACTTGCGATGAAGAAGAATAGATAAAAGGGTATCATCGGGATTACCCAGTTTTCTTTCACTATCAGTAAGTAAAATCCCAGGGTCGCTAATGGGTTTATCTAGGGAGGAGAGGATTGATTGCCAGCGATCTATTACTTTTTGTAGAGTTTCATTGGCATTTTTCCGTTTTTGCCGAACAATATCCTCACCCTCCTTACTAGAGGGATAGCCTTTGGCAAAATAATTGGAAAAGCTGCTGTTTTTTATAAACCCTCCAACCTCATTGACCATTGCCAGCTTATTTTGGATGGACTGCTCAATATTAATTCTCTCGATGCCAGAGGAGTATTCAGCCAATTTCTCCAGGGGTATGACAATATCTTCATTGATTTTAAAGGCGTTGGTGTGGGCAGCAATAGCTGCTGTACGAGAGCGATCAGCCCAAAACCGTTTGCGTCCCTGTGGGGTAATGGCAATAAACCCCTCACCATCACGCTCTACTGTGAGTTTAACAACCTCTTTGGCTGCATTTTCCACCTGGGTACTATCATTACCAACTATATCAGCCAGCAACACCATTTTTGGTCGCTCACCACGGGGAGCTTTGGTGTTGTAACCAATAGCTTTGACATACCGTTCATCAAGATGCTCAAGTCCAGCACAGCCAACCAAACTGTGTCCATCTAAATAGTTTTTTATCTCAACTATAGCCCCAACCGCTTTTATAAGGTCAGCACCAAAAAACTCTAAACAGACTGTGTGGGTGATCTCTGGCTCTTTATGGAGCAGAAAACAGGCACTGGTAATCAGGCCGTCACACCCCTCTTTTTGCACACCGGGAAGACCCCCCAAATATTTATTGGTAACATCTTTACCCAGCCCCGGCTTTCTAATTTCAGCTGCTGTAATGGTTAGCTTTTCCGACTCCCCTTTTTTTGTTACACCATCTGCGTAAAAGCGGTCTATCTGAAATTCAGCCTCAGGAATATCATGAATTTTCCCAAGGTTATGGTTTAACCTGCTAACCTCAAGCCAATCACCGTTGGGGGTCACCATTTTCCATGAAATTAAATTATCAAGGGTTGTACCCCACAAAACAGCCTTTTTACCACCGGCATTCATGGCTACATTGCCACCGATAGTTGAGGCATTTTTTGAGGTTGGGTCAACAGCAAAGACAAAGCCAGCTTTTTTGGCCCACTCTGCTACAGTGGCGGTAACAGCTCCAGCCTCAGTGGTTATGGCTGTAACGCTCTGTTTTACCCCGGGAATAATCATCTCTTTAACCGGACCGACCTTGGCAAGACGCTCCATGTTTATGATAACAGTATCCGGGTGCATCGGTACTCCAGAGCCTGTATATCCTGTGCCACCACCACGGGGTATAATTGTCAAACCCAAATCAATACAGGCGGCAACCAGGGGTGCAACCTCATCTTCACTATCAGGTGTGATAATTACAAAGGGATATTCAATACGCCAGTCAGTTGCATCTGTGACATGGGCTACCCTACTGCGAGCAGAAAAATCAATGTTGTCTTTTGCCGTTATCAACAGGAGTGATTGAAGAATTCTTGCCCGCAGAGATTTTGTCTGGGGAAAACCTTCGGCAAATTTGTTAACCGCTTGGGAAGCTGCATGTACCAGCTGTAATACAGACTCGTTACCATCAGCTCTGGCAATAATACGATCTGCCCTTTGTTTCATCATATCCAAGAGGGATTTGAGATGATCGCTGTTTTTTAATAGATCTTCTTGCAGATATGGATTTCTTGAAATCATCCATAAATCCCCGAAAATCTCCAATAACATTCTGGCAGACTGCCCTGTTTTTCTGCTACTCCTCAGTCCATCCAGAATAGTCCACATTTTTTGACCAAGTAGACGTATGACAATCTCTCGGTCAGAAAATGAGGTGTAGTTATATGGAATTTCACGGATTCTTTTGTGGTCGTTCATCTGTCCAATTTCTAGCTTGATTGTTCTTTCTGCTGTTTTTCTACCTCTTTACGGATTTCATCCATATCAAGGGCACTTGCTTTGCCAATTATTTCTACAAAAGGCTCTTCTGGTAACATTCCAGGTTGGGAAAAGATGATTATCTGCTCTCTGAAGATCATTAAGGTGGGGATGGATTTGATCTGAAATGAGCTAGCCAACTCTTGCTGTTGATCTGTCTCTACCTTTGCAAACACAATATCGGGGAACTGCTCAGATACTTTTTCAAAAATTGGGGCAAAGGTTTTACATGGGCCACACCATGATGCCCAAAAATCAACAATAACCATATCGTTGTCCGAGATTATCTGTTGAAAATTTTCTTTGGTAAGATCGGTTGTTGCCATTTAAATAACTCCATTATCTGTTATCGTTAATGATTTATGGTTGTTCAAAGGGTATTGTTACTACTGGGTTTAGATAAAAAATCTGTTATAATATCAACAGGAAGCCTAGATGGATTTGATAATTTTGCCCGAAGTTCTCGGTATCCTTCATCTATCTGGTTGATAACTTTTTCACTGTTTAATATTTGGTCTAAGTCTTCGGCAAGTTGGGTTGGGTTGGCTTCATGCTGTAATCGCTCATTCACCAATTTTTTTTCTGCTACCAGATTTGCTAAAGCAAAATAGGGTACTTTTATTATTCTTCTGCCAAGTTCATAGGTTAGCTTATTGAAACGGTACATTACAACCATTGGAGTACCCAAGAGAGCTGTTTCCAATGTTGCAGTACCGGACGCCACCAAGGCAACATCTGCTGCCATGAGCATCCTGTAGGTCTCACTTTTACGCACCAATATTGTTTCTCTAAGTGCTTCTGCTCCCTCGAACTCTATCTCAGTTGGCCATAGTGAGTCCAATACTGTATCTGAAATAGTATCAGCCTGGGCCAGTACACAACGGACTTTGTTGCCTTTTTGGAGAAGGTTTTTATATGTCTGCAACATTGTTGGCAGCAATAATTTAAGCTCGGTCTGTCTGCTACCCGGTAACATTACCAACATTTTCTCTTCGTCGGCTATACCTAAATCTTTTCTGACCTCTTGGCCCGCAACACCAGCTTCTCTTTTTTTGTTCCAGGGTTTGAGCTGTTCAACCAATGGATGCCCGACAAATGTAACTGGTAGTTTTGTGTGGGAATAAATTGCGGTTTCAAAGGGAAAAAGCACCATAAGGTGGTTAACCAAACGGGCTATTTTTTTTATTCTGCCAGACCGCCAAGCCCAAACCTGTGGGCTGACATAATGGACAACAGGAATGCCCAGAGCCTTTGCTCGAGATGCGAGAAAAAAATTAAAATCTGGCAGGTCTATAGTTACAAGAAGTTGTGGCCTGTTTTCCCGTAACAGGGAGGTCAAATAACTAAAAACCCTGGTTAAACCTGGAAGATGTTTGATTACCTCTATCAAACCGATAACAGAGAGATCATTAACATCATATGGGCCTGTAAGACCCTGCTCTTGCATGCGAGGTCCACCGACTCCCGCAATGGCTAGGTTTGGGTGTCGTTGTTTTAGTTGCTGCAGCAAAGCTCCACCAAGTAGATCACCGGAGGCTTCTCCGGCTACTATGACAATGTTTTGTTGGCTATTGCTGTTGATACTCAAGAAGCACCGAGGTTGTTGGCTATTGATTCCCGTATTTTAGTAACAACAGCCAGTGCTTTTCGACCATCGCGACCACTCACCAAGGGAGGGGTTCCCTGGCGTACAGATTCACAAAAAGATCTTATCTCCGCTTCTAAAGTGTCATATTTTTTTATGGGAATGTCTGTCTTTTTAATTGCTGGAACATTAATACCGTCAAGCTCCATCTCTCCAGAGGTACGCTGCATGATTTTGATATCACTGTTGATAAAATCCAATGATACAAATGCGTCATCCTGAAAAATTTGAATACGTCTTGTGGAATCTCCAGCCACCCGTGAAGCGGTGACATTTGCTACACAACCGTTGGCAAATTTTAATCTGGTGTTGGCAATATCGGTAAATTTTGTCACCACCTTGCCACCAATAGCATCGATGTCTACAAGTTCAGAGTTGACAAAGCTTAAAATCAGGTCCACATCGTGGATCATAAGATCCAGAACAACATCCACGTCCAAAGCTCTACTTTTAAACGGGGCAAGGCGTTGGGACTCAATAAATAGTGGCTGTTTGATCACTTCACTGTTGCGCAATGCAACTACAGCAGGGTGAAACCTCTTTAAATGCCCAACTTGCAGGACTAGATTCATTCTATCTGCTATATCAATAAGTTCGTCTGCTTCCTCAACCGTTACGGTAATAGGTTTTTCAACCAATACATGGATACCAGCATTTAAGCAGGTTTCAGTGATTCTGTAGTGGGATGGGGTAGGGGTGGATATGGTAACAAGATCCACAGAGTCAAGGAGATCATTGTAATCTGTATAACCTTTGACTCCCAACTCTTCACTTACGCTAGTTACCCGGTCATGGCTCGCATCAACAATACCCACAAGGTCAACACCTGGGATCATGGCATATTTCATGGCATGAAATCGGCCCAGATAACCCGCACCGATAACCGCTGCCCGTAAAGGTTTGTCACCAGCGTATGTTGTCGAAAAATATGGAGGTAAAGACATTAAGCTACTTCTATTTGTTGTATATCCCGTTCAGAACAGCCAACCAGGATTATGTTATATTTATCGGCAAGCCCCACTGTAGCTTCTGGCTCCAAAATCATTGTTGCGTTAGCCTCAACTGCTAGCACATCAATACCGGCTTTATGCAAATTTTCTATGGTTCTTGGTCCTATAGTTGGCAAATCAAGGCGGTTATCCTGTTGGGGTTTTGCTGTTTTTACCAAGATAGCAGACCCCTTATTGGCCCACCCGGTCTTTGAGCCGGTTATCAATGGTCCAGTTCGGTTGATCATTGCATCCGTTCCCTCCATGGCTTCGACGGATACCACAACGCCCCCCTTGACAACAACTCCCTGACCTATATCTAAACGGCCCAGCTCCTTTGCTGCTTGCCAGCCAAAACGGATATCACTCCACTGCTGCGAATTTGGAACATCCCGGCTTAGAGCACCGTTGGGAATTAAAAGTTCCGGGACAAAATCTGTAACAGATCCAACTGTAAAGCCATGCTCTTCCAGTTTGCCAGAAACTGCTCTTAAAAGTTGATCATCATGAAGACTACCTAGACTAAATGCTATTGATAAAGCTAGTGAATCTGGACGAATTTTCCAAATTTTTGTCTTGGTAATACCCCCTGCAAAAGCGATCCAATCCACTTGCTGCTTTTGCATATAACGAACAATTTTTTTAAACTGCCCTAACTTTACCCACTTAAAATCTTCACCATACCCCTCTAACTCTTTGCTGGCTTCACCTTCGTGGGCGGCAATAAATAGAGGATACTGACCGCTTTTGCCATTGGCATTTGATTTTTCCAACACAGCTTTGGCAAAAACCAAAGGTAGGTTACCACTGCCAGCAATCAAGCCAATCCGAGTACCAGGTGGAGGTATTGCCATAACTGCATCCCGGTCGTCGGTCATATTAGCTGGGCCATTATTATCTAGCATGATTTGTCAAAGTTTGTTTTAAGTAGCCAATATAACCGTGATGTCCCATGACTTCTAACGACAAATACTCCTCTGACCACTCTGCAGAAATTCCAGAACACACTGCACTTCCGGCACTGAAGAAAACTGGCTTTCAATCTCTACAACAGCCTGTTCCAAGCGTAAATTAGAGCGAAAGATAATACGGTGAACTTGACGAATTGCCTTGATAACCTCTTCCGAATAACCATTACGTCTCAGTCCAACAACGTTAACACCAGTGATTTTTGCCCTATTTCCTGCTGCTGAAGCATACGGCACAACATCCATGGATATGGCTGATGCCCCACCAATAAAAGTGTTTTTTCCCACCCGGGCAAATTGATGGATAGCCGTTAAACCTCCAATTATAGCCTGTTCTTGTATCTCCACATGTCCAGCAAGAGTAGCTCCATTAGCCATGATAACTTTGTCACATACCCGACAATCATGGGCAACGTGAGAGTAGGCCATTATCATGCAGTCATCACCAACCCTGGTAAGACCTCCAGCTTTATGGGTTCCACGATGTATACTAACAAACTCCCGGATATTACATCTTTCACCAATCTCTACCCGTGTCGGCTCACCCTTATAACCAATATCTTGGGGTTCCAGACCAATGGAAGCAAAACTGAATATACGACTTTTTTTGCCAATATTTGTATGACCATCAATAACAGCATGAGGTCCAACTTGCACTTCATCCATCAACTGTACATTGGGACCTATTACCGCATAAGCACCAATTTTTACATTCTCTCCAACCTCTGCTTTTGGTGATACCACCGCAGATGGATGAATGAGCTGTTCCTGCTCATCAAGAGAGATCGGAATTGTTGTGGGTTTTGTTGTCACCTATTGATCATCCTTCCTTGTCATAGCCATAAATTCCGCTTCGGAAACCAGCTTATCTTCAACAAAAGAATTGCCTTGAAAACGCCAGATATCCCGTCGCCTTTTTAACAAGGTTATCTCTATACGAAGTTGGTCACCGGGTACAACAGGTTTACGGAAACGGGCTTTGTCGATTGACATGAAATAGACAAGACATCCTTCAGTTGATTCAGGGTCGTTGTGGGCAGCAAAAAGGGCTCCTGCTTGGGCCATTGCTTCTAGAATCAACACCCCTGGCATCACCGGATTGTCCGGGAAATGACCCATGAAATGTGGTTCATTGAAAGTAACATTTTTTATAGCAGTAAGTGTTTTACCCTCAACAACATCAACGATACGATCAATCATCAAGAAAGGATATCGGTGAGGAAGAGATTTAAGAATTGCTTCAGGGTTGTTAAGATAGTCCATTATTTTGTAAACCAGTTCTTTGTTTTGTCGTTTAGTCGAATTAGTATAGTGTCAGTAATCTCAATATCAGGAGCTACAAAAATTGTCTGACCTCTACTGAAAATTGCAGTATATTTTTTTTCCCGACCAACCTCTTCAATTACATCTCTTAAAGCCTCTGTTAATTTTTTTGTCCAGAGACGATTTTCACGATCAACAGTGGCTTGGTTGTCTTCTATAAGGCGTTGAAACTCTCTAAATTTGCGCCTGATCTTACTTGCTAGCTCTGCTCGCGCCTCAAGAGTCATTAAATTTTTTCGTTGCTCAAGGTTTTTTTTCATCTTGTCGATATCGGCTTTCATAACAGTGACCTCTTTCTGTTTGATAGCCAGTGTCTTTTTTAACAATTCTGTTGCCAATTTAGATGCATCTGATGAGGCCATTACCCTTGGCACATCAACATATGCAAATTTTTCATTAGCTGCTTGTGCGTTGTTTACTGTAATTACAGTAGAAAAGACACAAAATATTGCTAAAAACCATTTTACTTTTGTCATAAACCACCATCTCCCCTGAGTGGAAGAAAAAATTGTTTTATAATGTGTTGCAGAACAATATAATCATTATGTTTTATATGTTTTTATCGTTGTTCTAGAATGCAGCACCCATGGAAAAATCAAATATACGTGTCTGGTCATTATCTCCCTCAATTAATGGAGTAGCCCAGATCATCTTTAACGGCCCAAAAGGTGAGTTCCAGCTTATGCCTGCTCCTATAGAGGCCCTAACAGTCTCATCATCCGTTACATCACTGGGTAAATCAGGATCATGAAGGTGAGCAGCATCGGTAAAGATAAAACCACTAACACCTTTTTCTGTTAGACCGTATATAGGGAAGATAATTTCAGCATTGGCAAGCTCATACATGGTTCCACCATAGGCCTCGTTCAAGTTTGTTCTTGGGCCAAGGCCACCACGTTTGAAACCACGGATAGAACCTGTTCCACCTAACTGAAAACGTTCATAAATTGGTAGATCCTCCCCGAGTATTCCTTGGGTATAACCAACCCTACCTGTTAAGTGGCCTACCCATTTTTTATTGTCAGATATGGGCCAGTAGAGCTGGTGCTCAGATACCAACCTGGCAAATTTAACATCACCACCAAGCCCTGAAAAGTCCGTAAATAGTTTATGAATCCTACCGCTGGTTGGAGTCAAGTTGTTATCTACATTATTCCATGATAGAGCATTACTTATCATTGATTGTAGATAGGGACTGCTATCGGCTTGGGCCTGTATCAATCTTGAGAATGAGGTTCCTGTGTTGTTTACCTCAACCTTGGAGATACGATAGCTGACCGTATTATAGAGATTATGGGAAATCGGAAAGCCAAGACGCGCCCCCACGCCAACTCTGTCGGTTTCATAGCTACTTGAAGAGGTTGGCTCTGTTGTCCTTTTAAAAATATCAAAACCAGCTGATAAATTTTTACCTAAGAAATATGGTTCAGTAAATGAGAGGTTATAGTTCTGGGTATCGGCAGATAGAGAGAATGATAAAGCCAGCTTTTGTCCCCGACCCAAAAAGTTATTCTGGGATACACTTGCTGTAGCCAAAAATCCTTCCGCACTAGAATAACCAGCTCCCACAGTGAACGCTCCGGTGGGTTTCTCCTCCACCTCAATGTTCAGGTCTACTTTGTCTGGGTCTGATGATATTGGATTGGTTATTTTTATATTTTTAAAGAAGTTGAGAGAGTTTATTCTTGCTCTGGTTCTTCTAAGGTTGGAAGCGGAAAAGATATCACCCTCAACCATGGATACCTTGCGGCGAATTACCTCGTCACGAGTTCTTGTGTTTCCTGAAATTTTGATGCGGTTAACATAAACCCTGCGTCCTTTGTTGATGTTAAAAGCCAGGTTGACAATTTGTGAGTTGGTATCGGCATCAGTAGCAACATTTATTTTAAGAAAAGCGTAGCCAAAATCACCAATTCGATCATTTAATTTGTTGATGGAAAACTTGATTTGTTGTCGAGAGTACCACTCGCCTTCGGCAATTGTCAGCTCTTTATAAAGCTCTTCTTCAGGCAGCTCATCAAAGTTGCCTTGCAGTGTTATGTCACCTAAACGAAATCTTTTTCCCTCTCTAACAGTATGGGTAACAATAAATGCACTACGGTCGGGGGTTAGCTCTGCAATGGAGGAGTCTACAGAAACATTTATGTAACCGGCATCAAGATAGATATTTTTTATCTGTGATTGATCAAAGTACAGCTTTTCTTGCTCATATGTGTTGTCGTCTGTGTACCAAGAAAGCCAGTCGGTAGCTTGGATCATTAGATCATCAAGTAGTTTTTCGTCAGATATATTTTTATTGCCGATAACTCTAACTTCTCTAACCGTTGATTTATCGCCCTCTTTGATTTTAAAAACCAGATTGACCTGATTGTTATCTTTTTTATCAACCTCGATATCAATTTTGGCAAGAAACATACCTTTGGAACGGTAGGCTTGCTGTAAAAGGGCAAGATCCTGCTTGGTACGAGAGCGAGTATAAATTGTGTTGGGTTGCAGTTTTATAATCTCTTCTAAATCTTCATCAGAAAGATTTTTATTGCCGCTGAATGTAATATCGTTGACTATTGGGTTTTCTTTGACAACAACAACCAGCACATTATCTTCGCGATTAAATGCGATATCTTTAAAATATCCCGTCTCATATAGAGCTTTTACACTGGCTCTAACAGATTTTACGCTGAATTCATCACCTTCGGCAAGCTCGATATAACTTAATACTGTATCAGTATCAATACGTTGCGCACCTTCTACACGAATTGAAGCTATTATCTCTTCCGAGTGACCTTTAGTGGGTAAAACGAGCAAACATACAGTGATTATGAGGGCTGATAAATAACGAGTAATAAGATAAGAAAATTTCACGTCTATAAACCTGTTTTGTCTCTATTATCTACCCGTAATTTTGATATATCCGGGCTAAGCTTTGACGAATTATTCAATAAAAAATCGCCTTATCCCATCCATGATAACTTTGTTATCGTTAAAGGGCAAGAAACGTAACGTAGAATATCTAAGCTAAGAGAATAATCTCATCAAATCATTTTTCAAAGCATAGACCATAAGAAGTAACAGTAGTGCCATCCCCACCTTACTTGCGACTCCTTGAACAGTCTCAGATACCGGACTTCCCTTAATAGCTTCTATCAGGAAAAAGAAAAGATGACCACCATCTAAAATTGGGATTGGAAGAAGATTTAGTATACCCAAGTTTATCGATATCAATGCCATAAAAAACAACAGGTTGCTTGTTCCTTGCTCTGCAGTTTTCCCTGCCATTTCAGCAATCATCAGAGGACCGCCTATCTGATCTGGGGAGACCACCCTGGTGAGTAGTTTCCAGATACTGGTAACAGTCAGGTCTATCATGCGCCAACTCTGCACCACCCCCATCTCAATGGCCTCTGCAATAGAGTGATGTACCACTCTTCTCTCGTTGCTAGGGGCAATACCTATCAAAGGAAATTTGACCATTTCGCCAAAGATATTCGGAACCTCTTTTACTTGGGGAGAGATTGTAAGCTGAAAAGCCTTGTTTTCTCTCTCAATAGTAAACATCAAAGGGCTGCCATCAGAAGCCTTGATGGTTTTACTTAACTTATCCCAACTATCAATGGGTTCGTCACCTATGTATGTTATGCGGTCTCCTGCCTTCATTCCGGCCTGTGCTGCTGGCATATCAGGGGTAACAGCTCCTACGGTGGGTAGTGTTTGTCCCACACCAACCATAAAGGCAATTATCAGGGCAACTACAGCAAAAACAAAATTAAATGCTGGGCCAGCAAAGACAATGGCAAACCTCTGCCATACATTTTGTGTGGCAAAAGAGTATTTAAGATCCTCTTTTGCTATGGGTGTCTCATCATCATGGGCTTCACCAAGCATTTTTACATAACCACCAAGAGGAATGGCAGAAACTTGATACTGGGTTCCGGTCTTGTCTTTCCAACCACCAAGACGGGGACCAAATCCCAGTGAGAAGACCAGAACTCTAACTCCAAAGAATCGGGCCACCAAAAAATGGCCCAACTCATGGACAAATATTAATACACCGAGGACAACAAGTGCCCAGAACGTGGTCATCATGATTGATTACTCTTTTTTATGTTTTCGTGAAATCCAATTTGCAGCCAATTCTCTGGCTTCACGGTCTATTTTCATTACATCGGTAACAGAAGCTGGTTTAACCAGAGCTGTTTTTTCCATGGTCCACTCTATTAGACGGGGAATATCCAAAAATTCAATTTTATTTTCTAAAAAAGCCTCAACAGCTACTTCGTTTGCTGCATTAAGGGTTGCTGGCGCACTTTTACCTGTTGTTAAAGCTTTAAAAGCTAAATGCAAACAGGGGAAATCTTCTTCATCAGGTGCTGGAAAAAAATTTAACTTACCAATTTTAACCAAATCAAGTGTAGCAACACAAGTTTCTACCCGTTTAGGCCAAGACATGGCAACTGCGATAGGTGTACGCATGTCTGGCACGCCAAGTTGTGCCACAACAGAACCATCTTTAAACGAAACCATGGAGTGGATAATACTTTCTGGATGTATCACCACCTTTATCTGATCTGCTGGTATTCCAAAAAGGTAATATGCCTCAATAACCTCCAACCCTTTATTCATCAATGTGGCAGAGTCTATGGTTATTTTACGTCCCATGCTCCAGTTGGGGTGGGCGAGAGCTTGAGATTGGGAAACATGTTGCAATTTCTCTCTAGTCCAGCCCACAAAAGGTCCACCAGAGGCGGTTAGGGTTATATGGCTGATCTCTTGTAAATACTCTTTGGTAAGAGTCGGTTGTATGGTCTGGGTTTGACCGTTAAACAGTGCTTGAAAAATTGCGCTGTGCTCAGAGTCAACAGGGATTAAAGTGACTCCAGCATGGGCAATGGCATCCATGAATAGCTCACCAGCCATGACCAGACACTCTTTATTGGCAAGGGCAATATTTTTTCCTGCCTTTATTGCGGCTAATGTTGGTTCCAGACCTGCTGCTCCTACTATGGCAGATACCGTCTGGACAGCTGACGACCAACTGGCAATTTTTTTTACGCCTTCGTTACCTGATAAAACAACAATATCCAATCCTTCCAAGGCTGATTTAAGTTCTGGATATTGGCTCTCATCCCAAATTGCAACCGCCTCTGGTTTGAATTTTTTTGCCTGTTCTATCAACAGAGCAACATTGCGACCAGCAGAAATCGCCACAACTGCAAATTTTTCCGGATTTGCAGACACTACATCCAATGTGTTGACGCCAATTGAACCTGTGGAGCCAAGTAGAGATATTTTCTTAACCGGCAAAGGAGGTTCTCCCCATTGATGTGGATGTATCAATCCAGATCAATAAAATGTAAAATACTGGTGCAGCAAAAAGAACACTATCCAATCTATCCAACAATCCCCCGTGGCCTGGAATCAAATTACCAGAATCTTTTATACCAGATTCCCGTTTAAGTAGGGACTCTGCCAAATCTCCCAACTGCCCAGCCAACGATAAAAATAGACCAATAAGAATAGCTTGCCAATATGGAAAAGCAAAGGAGAATAAGATGTTACCTGCCAAGCTTACCAATATTCCGCCAAGACACCCACCATAAAAACCTACCCATGTCTTGCCAGGGCTAAGTCTTGGAGCCAGTTTTCTTTTGCCAAAAAATTTACCGGAAAAATAAGCACCTGAATCTGTAGCCCAGATTATCAAAAGTAGAAACACCAAAAAATGTCCACCAAGGTCGGACTTGATTTTAATAAGTAAAATCAATGGTATGGTGCAATATATCAGGCCAGCAAAGTCAACACTCCATGCTGCTATAACAGGTTTGTCTGGTTTATAATTCAGAACCCTATATGAGATCATACTAAAAAGAACCAGAGCGATAAAAGGCAGGGTGTACTCCTCCATACCGCTATAAACCACCAGCATAACAGACCAAGCAAGCAGAGTCTGGCTTACTAACTTTGCTTTATCAACGCCACCATTAAGACCTTGCCACTCATACAGTAAACCAGCCGCTACTGGTAGCATAAATAGAAAAAAATAGAGTTTTGATCCGTATAAAATGAGGTAGATAAGCGGTGGGGCTAGAACAACTGCTGACAAAATCCTTACAAACATTATTTCGATGCCCCAAACCTTCGCTCTCGTTTGCCAAATTCTTCAATAGCTTCTTTAAGATGGGTAGCGTTGAACTCCGGCCAGTAGATAGGTAAAAATACCATTTCCGAGTAGGCCAGCTGCCAGAGGAGAAAGTTGCTCACTCGTTGGTCCCCTCCGGTTCGAATCCAGAGGTCAGGGTCATCAATGCCACCCGTGGTTAGATGTTGCGAAAATATATCTTCGTCTATATCTTCCGGCTTTAGTTTGCCATCCAAGACTTTTTGTGCCAACAGTCGAGAGGCATCAACCAGCTCTTGGCGACCGCCGTAATTAAGAGCAATGTTAAACAGAAGTTTGTCGTTGTTTTTTGTTTGCTCTTCCAGTTCGGAAACCAGCACCTGTATATTCTCAGGTAGTTGGCCGATTCTGCCCAATGCTTTAAAACGTACCCCCTCAGAGACCAGTTCATCCATCTCTTTTCTTAGGTGAAGGGCCAGCAGACCCATCAAAGCAGAGACCTCTTCCTTTGATCTGTTCCAGTTTTCTGAAGAGAAGGTGTAAAGGGTAACTATGGGGATTTTAATATCAAGACATGCTTCAATGGTGCGTCGAACCGCTTTAACACCACGGCGGTGTCCTTCAAGGCTTGGCAAAAAGTGCGATCTAGCCCAGCGACGATTGCCATCCATGACAATTGCTATATGACGGGGTAATTCTGTTGTTTTAGGGGGCTTCATGAAAAATTAGCTATTCTCCAATAGGGGCGCAGAAAAAAAAATAACTGCGTACCTTTTATACCTGCATCACATCAGCTTCTTTTTGGGCTACAGACTCTTCAACCAACTTGATTTTGGCATCTGTTATCTCTTGCACATCTTTTTCCAGCTGGCGAAGATCATCTTGTGATATATCTTTACTTTTTTCCATTTTTTTGAATTGATCAATTCCATCACGACGTATATTGCGAATGGCAATTTTGGACTGTTCCCCATATTTATGGACAATCTTAACCAGATCACGACGACGTTCTTCAGTTAGTTCCGGTAGTGGAACACGAATTAAAATACCATCGCTCATTGGGTTTAAACCGAGGTCAGAATCCCTGATACCTTTTTCAATCGCTTTTACTGTTGACTTATCCCAAGGCTGCACAGTGATCATTCTTGGTTCAGGGACATTAAGAGCAGCAACTTGATTTATGGGGGTAGGGGAGCCATAAACTTCAACTAGCACATTCTCCAAAAGCGAAGTGGTGGCACGTCCAGTACGTATGGTATTTAGCTCCTCTTTAAGAGCTTCGATGCTTTTTTCCATACGCTGACTTAGGGCTTTAATATCAGTGTCCATCTTTCTCTCCCATAATCAGGGTGCTACGCTTGTCACTGCCTCCCAGCAGTTCAAGCAGACTTCCCCTTTCCAAAATTGAAAAAACCATGACCGGAATATTGTTGTCACGACATAAAGTTATGGCTGTGAGATCCATAACCTTAAGATTTTCAGCGAACACCTTATCATAAGTTAGTTGAGAATATCGAATGGCATTTGGATCTTTTTTTGGATCAGATGAGTAAACCCCGTCAACTTTTGTCCCTTTTAACAAGCAATCAGCACCAATTTCAGCAGCTCTTAAGCTAGCAGCAGTAT
>JADFZS010000042.1 GCA_015232405.1 Magnetococcales bacterium
CGAATAGTCAACGACATACTTGATTTTTCAAAAATTGAGGCAAAAAAGTTGGACCTTGAGGTTAATGATTTTCTAATTCGTGATATTTTTGACAATCTGTCGGACCTATTTAGAGGTGAAACTGATAGAAAAGGGATTGAACTGATAATGGGCATGTCCACCGAATGCCAATTTGCCCTGTCAGGAGACTCTCTCAGGTTGGAACAGATACTCATGAACCTCATTAGTAATGCAATTAAATTTACAGATGAAGGTGAAATTGTCATTAGCGTTACAGCAGTTGAAGCCAAACGTGACTTTGTGGAGTTGGAGTTTACAGTTAATGATACCGGAATTGGCATGACCAAAGAGCAGATGAGCAACCTGTTTTCGCCTTTTGTCCAGGTTGATGGATCTGCTGCTCGAAAAATTACTGGTACAGGGCTGGGACTTTCGATATGCAAACATCTCACAGAGTTGATGGGTGGTAAAATTGCTGTTGAGAGCATACCAAACAGAGGCACAACTTTTAGTTTTACCACTTGTCTAGCTCGTCGTGTTCAAGACGAAAATGGCGATGAAATGTTACCCCCTGATGAAATGATGTACAAAAGAGCATTGATGGTAGATGACAACCCTGCTGTGCGTAAAGTATTGGTGGAGATGCTCAACCTATTCACATTCAAAGCCACCGCTGTGGCCTCTGGTAGAGAGGCGCAAAAGGCTATTAGAGAGGGAATCGCAGCAGGAAGACCATATAAGCTGGCCCTCATAGACTGGCTTATGCCGGAAATGGATGGGGTGGAGACTGTACGAAGAATCGCCAAGAGCAGCTATAGGGAAGTTGAGGATCTTAAAAAAATCATGCTGACCAACTTCACGAGTCAGGATGAAATCATACAAAGGGTTGGTTGCACCCCTGTTGATGCCTATATTGCAAAACCTGTTAACTGTTCACTTCTATTTGATACAATTATGGAGGTGTTTGGAGTAGAGGTAAACAAGACCTACCGACATGAGCGGGATATCATCAATACTGCCGTAATAAGCAACCGTATTGGTGGGGCAAAAATTTTACTGGTTGAGGACAATATAATTAATCAGCAGGTGGCAAAAGAGATATTGGAAAATGCCGGATTAAGAGTAGAAATTGCAAACAATGGATTGGAAGCTGTTGTCAAAGCTACTAAAAACCATTTTGATGCTGTGTTGATGGATATTCAAATGCCAGAAATGGATGGTTATCAAGCTACACGTCTAATTCGCAAAAACAGTCGCTGCAAAAAGCTACCCATAATAGCCATGACTGCCCATGCATTATCAGGTGACAGAGATAACAGTCTAGCAGCTGGAATGAATGACCACATAACCAAACCAGTAGATAAAAAACAGCTATTTTCAGTTTTAACAAATTGGATTTCACAAAAAGAGCTTACAGCCAAACCTCTGCAACAGGTTTCAAGCAACTGCAATGTTAAAATAGCTACCCTTCCTAAAGATCTTCCAGGCATTGATGTAGCCGGAGCCATGGTAAGGTTAAACGGCAACCAGAAACTATTCCGCACCCTGCTATTGGAATTTAAAAACAGTTACGCCAACTCAACCCAAAAAATCAGCAGTGCGTTGAAAGGGAAAAGAAAAGATGATCTGAAATCAGCCAGATTATTGGTTCATTCAATAAAAGGTATGGCAGGCAACCTTTCGGCAAACTCCCTTTTTATCGCCGCTCAAGAGTTGGAACGGGGAATTAAAAACAGAAAAATGGAGACATTACCCAAATTAATGGATGAATTTAGCACCCAGATGAAACTGCTATTAAACACAATTGCAACCATTCAAGTTGAAGAACAAGCAAAGAGCGAATCAGTATCTGACTCCATAGTAGAATATATTAAAGAGCAACCGATTATTCATGAATTAACCACTATGATTGAAGATAACGAGAACAAAAGCTCCATGCAGTTGTGCCCAGAGACAGTATAAAACAGAGCTATTTGTTTATTAAAATCTTTTGAACAATCTTTAAAAAAAACGCATAATAAACAGATAAATGTGATATCCTGATAATACTCCTATAGACAGTTAGTTAGATGTTATATTCAGGAATGTCATGAAACTAAATTACAGCATATCAGAATTTATTATCATACTTCTGCTGCTAGTCACCCCAATATCAGCCTATGGAACAACCAATACGCCTCCACAGGATCAACTGCTGGATGAAGAGCTATTAAACTTAAGTCTAGCTGAACTTTCCAACATCCAAATTACCATTGCATCAAAAACTGTAGAATCAATTCTAGAAGCTCCATCATCTGTTACCGTTTTTACAAAAAACCAAATCAAACAAATGGGCATCGGTAATATTTATGATCTACTGAACTATGTACCAGGCTTTCAATCTACACGTTCAGTTGATCTGGCAGATGAATCACTTTTACATGTTCGTGGAATAGCCAACATCGATGGTCATGTCTTGATCTTATTAAATGGACATAGATTAAACGAAACCTCATTTGGTCGTGCATCACTCTATAATCGCTATCTATCCAGCAAAAATGTCAAACAGGTTGAGATCATAAGAGGTCCCGGCTCTGCTCTGTATGGTAGCAATGCTTTTTTGGGTGTGGTTAATATCATCACAGACAAAGATAGCAATGAAGCAGGAGTTACAGTTGGTCAACATGGCCACATAGGTGGCTATTTAAATCTGAACAACCAGATCAATAGCTCGCTATCGGCAAGTCTATCATTAGATTTTAGGGGTAATGATGGACAGAACTATACCATGAGCAATGGTCAATTAACTGATGATAAATCACAAGATCTAAATATTTACAGTCAGTTGCAGTATAATGACTGGTCATTGGATTTTGCTTATATGCAACATGATGATGAAAATTTCATCACCTTTAATGCTGTTGCAGATCCCGGTATTACATGGTCAAAAACCAGTTCCCTGCTTATCGCCCTTGCTAATGAATGGGAATATTCCAAACATTTGACAATAAACTCCAACCTCTCTTTTACCAGACATTGGATCGAGTTTACCGGATTGTTAAAAGAGGCATCCCCTCCCGGACAAGATGTTGATCTTTATGCTGGTCCCTATAGCCAAAGCTCAAGTTATGAATTTACCACAGAAGCCATATACAAGATGGATAGTAGTGATGAGTTGGTAACTGGGCTGACCCTCCGCCATGAGGGGGTTGACTATCTTGGGGCATACACCAACTATCTAACAGCCGACAACTATCAAATTTCCCCATCAAATACCAATTATCTTGGTGAGATACAGGGTTTTAAAGATATTGGGCAACTTGACAGCCGTGAAGAGTATATGGATGTAATTGGAGTTCACGGGCAGTATAAAACCCATCTAACTGATGATTTAACCTCTTATATCGGAATACGTTATGACCAATACTCTGATATTGGTGACACTATAAATCCCCGTTTTGGTGTTATCTATAACCCAATGGATGAAACCACATTTAAAATTCTCTACGGAACAGCTTTTCGTGCTCCAACCAATCAAGAGCTGTTTACCGACTCACCTCGAAGTGTAGGAAATATTCAATTAAAGCCTGAGAGAGTTCAAACTTTGGAGTTTGTAACTATCCATGAACGAAAGACGGCAACAGTTGAAGGGGTTTTATTCTACAATAAGTTAAAAGATATAATTGATGTAGAGATAGGTGGTGCTTCTGATGGTCGCAATACATGGTCCAACCAAGGTGATGAAGAGATTACAGGGCTGGAATTATCACTTACGCTGGAGCCATCCCAAAACAGTAGCTTAATACTGACCCACACCCATATTTTTTCTGGTCTTGATGTTGGAACCTACAGTGACTTCTCATCATTTTTCTTGAATTATACCAAAGGACCATGGAACGGCAACCTAAACGGCTACATCCGGTTTCAACCCAGTGGTGATCTTGCAGCACAAACCGACAACTATGCCATACTCAATGCCAAGGGGTCATACCAATTTGATAATGACACCATTTTATTCACTAATATAAACAATATTTTTGATACAAACTATTACACCTATGAACCAAAACTAACCAGCTTTAACAATGCAGTACCAAACAGAGGAACAACAGTAACTATTGGTTTGGAGAGATCATGGTAAAACCATCTACTTTATAATCTTCAAACTAGATAATATTATTTTAAAACAGCTTGTTACATATTTCAAAAAGCAAAACCCAACAGGGTAATATGTTCAAATTTTAAAGATTCGCTACACTGTTTATTGTGTAGCTGAGAAATAATGCAAAAATTCTTTTTAACAAAACATCTGTCCCATTATTTTTGGCGATACTGCAAAAGTAAAAAACCCCACAAATCAAACATGGGGTTTAAAAACCTGTGCTTGGTTTACACTCTTATTACAGCACTATTTATTCTTGTTCTGCCCAACACAAATCAAAGCCTGGCAGCAAGTCGCTTAAGCAGTAAAAAACAGGCATTGGAATATCAGATAAAAGCTGTATATCTCTATAATTTCATACGTT
Organism: Magnetococcales bacterium; assembly: GCA_015232405.1. Taxonomy (GTDB): domain Bacteria; phylum Pseudomonadota; class Magnetococcia; order Magnetococcales; family JADFYX01. Next base: position 4,506 of record JADFZS010000042.1, read on the forward strand.
TTATAAAAATTTCAAACACACAATCAAATCAACTATCCTCTTCCATCAAAATATGTATTTTGGGCAAAGACCCCTTTAAATCGGCGGCTGAACTCATTGAGGCCAAAAAGTTACAGGGGCGATCCCTACAGGTATCCAAAATTCCTTCTGGGGGTACGATAGATGGTTGCCACGTAGTTTTTTTTAGTAAATCAGAAAGAAATCATATAGATGATCTGCTTTCCGCCATCAAACATACTGGAATACTGACCGTCGGCGATATGCCTCAATTTGCCAAAAGAGGCGGTATAATTGGTTTTGTTATCAAAAATAAAAAGGTTCGTCTGGAGATAAATATAGATGCTGCAAAACGAGAGGGGTTAAAGATAAGTGCCAACCTGTTAGAAGTTGCAACAATTATCCATAAAGGGGGTGAATGATATGAGTCCCTTTTTAAAATGGCCCATTAAATGGAAATTGTTATTAACCACTCTGGCTACCAGTTTGGTGGGTCTGCTATTTGCCGGTGTCGCTTTTGTTATTATGGATCAGCATGGTGAAAAAGCAGATCTAGTCAAAAATACACAGGTTTTGGCTAAGGTAATCGCCAACCGCTCGGCTGCAACACTTATTTTTGATGATCCTATATTAGCCAAGCAAAACCTGGCCGCATTAGAGGCCCAGCCATCCATATTTACAGCCTGCATTTATAACCAGAACAAAGAACTGTTTGCCAACTATCATCGTAAAAGTCAAACTCCCCACAAATGCCCTGTTGATTTTTCCAGGTCTGGTTTTGATTTTACTGAAAACAGCCTCTCACTATCCCACCCCATAACAATTGAAGAGACCACCCTTGGCGATGTCTTTATTATAACTGATTTAAGCTCTTTGCATGTTCATAAAACCAATTTTTTAATTGCAGCGATGATCATTATTCCCCTATCGGTTATCGCTGTATTTCCAATCTCGTTGCTGTTACAAAGGTTTATCTCCGAACCTGTTTCAAGTTTAGTACATACCGCAAGTTTGGTAGCCAAAGATAGGGACTATACCATCAGGGCAAAAAAGAAAGCCCCCGACGAGTTGGGGCTGTTGGCAGATGCCTTTAACAGTATGCTTAATACCATTGAGTCACAAGACAGAACTCTACGTGAAGATATTACCCGTCGGCAGAAAAGTGAGGTAGAGCTTAATCGATTACGAGACCTCCTTGCCAATATTGTCGATTCCATGCCCTCAATTTTAGTGGGTGTAGATGAAGAGAAACGGGTAACACAGTGGAATCGTAAAGCGGAAATAGTTACAGGCAAAAGAGCCTTTATTGTCTTGGGCAAAAGTCTTACTGAGGCTTTTCCCCAAATGGTAAACGAGTTGCACCATATCGACCAAGCCATCATGGAAAAACGGACACAGGTTGATATGAAGGTAGCAGGACTTTTGGGAGATGAAGAGCAGTTGTCTGATGTTGCCATATTTCCCCTTATAAGTGAAGGAGTTAATGGAGCAGTTATACGTATAGATGATGTAACTGAGCGGGTCAAAATTGAGGAGATGATGATTCAATCAGAAAAAATGTTGTCCGTTGGAGGGTTGGCTGCTGGCATGGCCCATGAAATTAACAACCCTTTAGCTGTTATATTGCAAAGTGGACAAGTGGTACAAAACCGGACCTCATTAGATCTACAAAAAAATATCAGGGCAGCCAAAGAGTGTGGAACAACCATTGAGTCTGTACACGCATACATGGAGACTCGGGGGATAAAATCTAAAATCGAACTAATTGTTGAGTCAGGAAAACGGGCAGCAAAAATAGTCGAGAATATGTTGAGCTTTAGCAGAAAAAGTGAATCGAGAGTTATTCCACAAGATTTGACTGAACTTCTGGACAAAACATTAGAGCTAGCTGCAAATGAATATGATTTAAAGAAAAAGTTTGATTTCAGAGAGATAGCCATAGTCAAAGATTATGAGACCAATATGCCAGAAGTACCGTGTGAAGGGAGCAAAATTCAGCAGGTGTTTCTCAATCTGCTAAAAAATGGTGCTCAAGCCATGGCAGAAAAACATGATTCTGGCTCATCATCCTGTTTTACATTACGCATCTGTAAGGATGGCAATTGGGCAAGGGTTGAAATTGCCGACAATGGTGAGGGTATGGATGATGCTACCCGTAAAAGAGTTTTTGAACCATTTTTCACCACAAAAATGGTTGGTGTGGGAACCGGGCTTGGTCTATCTGTCTCCTATTTTATTATTTCTGAGCACCACCATGGTACGATGACTGTGGAGTCTGTTGTGGGACAAGGGACAAAATTCATTATCAAGCTACCCTTGGAAGATAATAGAGGGGTCTTATGAAATTGTTGAACATTTATTCTTACAAATATGTTAAATATATGGACAAAATAATTTTGGGTGAGGAATGACAATATGACCTCTGTAGAACCAAAAAGTGTGAAGATTCTTACAATAGATGACGAACCCGGCATTCGTGAGACCTTTCGTGACTTTTTGGAGGATCTTGACTATGAGGTAATTGAAGGAGAAAACGGTCGTCACGGGCTTGAGATATTCAAAAAAGAACTACCAGATCTTGTTCTTTTAGACCTGCGAATGCCGGAAATTGACGGCTTGGAGGTTTTGGCTAAACTAAAGGAAGAGTCACCCAATACTCCCATAATCATTGTCTCTGGTACAGGGGTAATTGGCGATGCGATACGGGCTTTAAACCTTGGAGCATGGGACTATATATTAAAACCTGTGGTTGATTTGGGTGTTCTGCGTCACTCAGTTGAGAAGGTTCTAGACCGCGCACGTTTGATCCAGGAAAACCTAGCTTACCAAGAAAACCTAGAAGAACAGGTAAGTAAAAGAACCGCCCAACTCCACCAAGCCAATGCAGAGATCAATGACCTAAACAAACAACTAGAAGCCCGTGTTGCACAACGTACTATAGAGTTGACAGCAGCCAATAAAGAGTTGGAATCATTTGCCTATACCGTATCACATGATCTTCGGGCTCCATTAAGGGCCATAAATAATTTCACAAAAATAATAATCGATGAATATACAGATAAACTGGATAGCGAAGGTCAGTTATATCTACAATATTTATTAGAAGGCAGCAAAGAGATGAACTCCCTGATAGATGGGCTTCTCACGTTATCTCGCTCATCAAGGGGAGAGATTAATAGTGAAGATGTGGATATCTCAAAGATAGTAGTTGATATTTTGAAAGCCAAAACAACTTTAGAGCCAACACGAAATATAATCTACACTGTCATGCCAGATATATCAGGTCGCTGTGACTCCCGTTTAATTAAAACCATGCTGGAAAACCTAATTGGAAACGCATGGAAATATACCAGGGAAACAGCCAACTCCCATATTGATTTTGGGGTTAAACAGGAGAATGGACAGGATATCTATTTTGTCAAAGACAACGGTGCTGGTTTTGATATGGCTTATGTAGATAAACTGTTCAAACCTTTTCAAAGGTTGCATCAAGTTACTGAATTTGAAGGAACAGGAATCGGCCTTGCTACAGTACAACGGATCATTCATCGACACGGCGGAAAAATATGGGCAGAGTCTGAAGTGGATAAAGGTGCAACATTCTATTTTACCTTAGCCACAGACAGTTAAAATTATATAACAAGCTTTTATTCTAGACAAAAATTACCCTTAAAAAACATCAGGCCCAAGTAACCCCCTACTCTTTTAAAAAACCTGATGGCTATTAATCGTTGAAAATATTATTCAACCTCTTCGGCTGGTACTTCGTTAATAGCTAACCAATACATACCTAGCTGGGATATTGCGTTACTAAAATCAGAAAATGATACAGGCTTGCAAACAAAGCTATTGACGTTTAAATCATAGCCAGCAACCATATCTTTTGTCTCATCAGAAGATGTAAGAATGACAACTGGAATCCGTTTAGTGCGGTCATCTTCTCTGATACGGCGGAGAACCTCAAGACCATCTATTTTTGGTAATTTTAAATCCAGTAGCACAACATTGGGTAGATCTGTTATGTCGCGCTCGCTAAATTCACCTTTTGCAAAGAGATAATCCAACGCTTCGGCTCCGTCACGGACCACCTGCACCTTGTTTGCCAGCCCACTCTTTTTAAGGGCGCGCATGGTCAATAGTTCATCTTTGGGATTGTCCTCAACCAACAGGACTGTTTGGGATTTACGTCGATTCATTTTCAACTCTCCTTAACTTTTCCCAATGTGAAATAAAATTTCGCCCCTTTACCCACTTCAGACTCTGCCCAGATTTGTCCACCATGGCGTTCAACAACCCTTTGTGCTAAAGCAAGTCCAACACCGGAACCCTTATATTCCCCCGGTTTATGAAGTTGGTAGAAAGGTCTAAACAACAAATCCTTATGATCCATATCAAAACCAGCACCATTGTCCCTCACCACGTAAACTGTCTCGCCATCCTTTGTATATGAAGTAAATTCAATAAGTGCTTGTGTGCTATTGGCTGTAAATTTCCAAGCATTGGAAAATAGATTTTCCAGTAATAGCTTTAAAAAATTGGCATCACCATAAGCAGCAATAGCAGGGGTGATTTTGCTTGTAACTTCTCGATTATCAGATTCATCAACAAGGGCTTGAACCACATCATTGGCAACTTGAGAAAGATCCACAGTTTTACGGGTTAATTTAGACTTCATTGATCTAGAGAGTGCAAGCAGACCCTCTATCAACCTATGCATATCTTTGCCACCATCTTGCAAACTTTTTAAATAGTTTATTCCATCATCATCTAATTTATCGCCATACTCCTCCATTAAAATACTGCTAAAACCGTCCAGGGTTCGTAATGGGGCTCTCATGTCATGGGCAACTGTATAAAGAAACGACTCTAAAGCTTTATTGGCAGATTCAAGTTCTATAGTACGGTCACGAACTCGCTCCTCTAGTTCAATGTTGAGGTTACGAATTGACTCCTCCCCCTGTTTACGTGCAGTGATATCCCAAAAAATACCAAGAATACCGATAATCTTACCATCATCATTTCGCACAGGGCTTTTGACCGTCTGAACAGTTAACTCTTTATTGTTATGGAGATAGCTCTCCTCTACATCTTTGATAATTCCTTTTTCAACAATCTCCTTATCATCGTTACGATATTTTTCTGCCAGTGCATGGGGATGAAAATCAAAATCTGTTTTTCCACTAATCTCATCCGGTTTAATACCAAGATCCGCTGCATAGTGCTGATTACAAGAGATGTATACAGATTTTGTATTTTTTAAAAAGATCTTTTGTGGCAGACTCTCCAAAAGTGTCCGAAGATGGTTTTCACTCTTCAAAAGAGCTGCCTCAGCATTTTTCTGTGTAGTTACATCATCGTATATTGCCACAACCTCACCGGAAGGAAGTTTGTAGACATAGTTTTCCACCCAGATAGCTATTCGATCATCATTATATTGGGATACTGGATGGCGTTCCGGTTTACCAGTTTTATACACTCTTTGAAACACCTCAAAAATCCCAAAACGTTTTACATCAGGAAAAGCGTCTGTAACTTTTCTTCCCAGCACATCCTCCTTTTTAGTTTTGCTAACCCGCTCACTTGCTGGGTTGAAATCTCTGAAAACAAAATCTTCTCCACCATCAACTGCTTCGTATACCGCCACAGCACTACCCATACCTGCAAATAACTTCTGGTAACGCGACTCTTTTTTCTCCAGATCTTCAAGGTAGCTCTTTTTGCGCAACATAATAACAACAAGTAAAATAGTAAGCAGAAGCCCCACAACCAAAAATATCCAAGGAGATTTTGGATACCCGGTAATTTGCACATCCAAGGCTCTGTTTTTAGCAGCGGTAAAACTCCAATCTCTATTGGCTATCTGAAGTGTGCCTCGCCAAATAGAATCATTTTTTGCTAAATCTTGTTGTGCTTCAAATATTGGAGGCAAGCTGCCATCTGCCCTGCTTTTGTGAACATAAAGAAAACTTTCTGATTTATTAATAGACTTGTCTTCTATAAGAAAATCAACACCACTGGGAATCATATGGGATTCAATTATTGACTCAATAAGATCAGCAACCCTGAAAACCCCAATGACAAACCCCCTTAGATGTTCCCGCCTTTGGGAAACAGTATCGGTGGGTGCTCCATGGCGATAGATGGGAAAATAGACCAAAACACCAAATTTTTTTTCTTTCTCTTGCACTAAAACCACTCTCTGGCTCGCAACCAACTTGCCAGTGTCGCGGGCCTTATTCAGAGCTATCAAACGGGCAGGTTCAGAAGCTATATCATACCCCATTGCAGCCTCATTACCGAAATAAGGCTCCAGATAGAAAACAGGAAAATATTCCAGCCGGGGTTTTGCCGGAACCATATCTCCTTTGGGTGATTTCTCTTTAATTTGAAAATTGGGAACTCTAATCTGTGCATCATATTCAAAACGGGCACGCTCGGCAGCTTTTACCCGGGGTATCCACTCAAAAGCCTGGATACCATCGTGGCTGGAAAGAAAAGGGTGGACAAAAATTTGAAACTCTAAGTCAGTCACAGTTTTTGTTGCTGTAAATAGTGACCTTATATCCTCCACCATGGCAATATGGTGATTGATACCATTCTGCAATACCTCTAGACGACGTTGAGCAAGCCAATCAAATTCTCGTTTTGTCCAACTTTGTATATCGTTGTGAAGATACCAACTACCAGCAAAAGAGATCACTGAGCCAAAAAAAGCAACTAGTAAAATCGGAGAAAACAGTTGATACCATTGAGTGATAGATCTACTTAAGATTTTATCATTATCCATTGTGATAATTCCTTAACAGCATATAAAAAAAGTGCTTTTATCATGCTGGAAAAGTGATGATAAACTTCACTCCCTCCCCTAACCTACTTTGACATTGAATTTGACCTCCCAATGTATGGTTTACCAGGTTATAGACAACGTTCATGCCTAAACCGATATTACCTTGACCTCGCTTTGTGGTAAAAAAGGGTTCAAACAACCTTTCAACCTTTTTTTCATCCATCCCTTTGCCATCATCCTCATAGGTCAACCGCAATGTACCGGAACTATTTGCAGCAGTAATCTCAATTTTTCCTTGCTCAATATCTTCAAATCCATGTTTGATAGAGTTGGACAGTAGATTGACAATCACCTCAGAAATAGCACCAGGAAAACTATTTATCACCAGGTTATCAGGACAGTTGATTGACACAGTATGTTTGGTATTTCTAATTCTGGGATTATAGATAAAAAGAATCTCTTCTAACTGCTCTTTAAAATTAAATTTGCGATTATCACCTGAACATTGATCAACAGCGATATTTTTAAAGCTACGTACCAGATCTGCTACCTTTTTAAGGCTGCCATTGATCATCTCCAAAGATTCATCTGCCAGTTTGATATATTCTGTTGTGGCGTGCACATCATCCTGTTTGCTGTTTAGATTATCCCTTAGATTTTTAGTAGCATTAACGAGGTGACTAGTGGCGGTAATGCCTATGCCAAGGGGAGTGTTTATTTCGTGGGCAACTCCTGTTACCAGACATCCCAAAGCAGCCATTTTTTGTGACTCTACCAGCTGTTTTTGTGTTTTTTGTAGAGCAGCCAACGACTCCTGCAGCTCCATTGTTCTCTCTACAACACGCTGTTCAAGTGTAGCATTCAACTGAATAACAGCCTGTTCAGCCTCCCGTCTTTTGCGTCGAACCTCTACCTCTCTAAGCTCTCTATCTATAGCAGGTGTTAGACGGGCCAACTTATCCTTTCTTATAAAATCGTGAGCACCAGAAAGCAGCAGAGATACCGCCTCTTCATCAACAATAGCTCCAGAAACAACTACAAATGGGGCATCACCCATATTCTCCTGCCATAAATGTAAAGCATCTTCCACAAGGAAATTTGGCATATGATAATCGGATATCGCTATTTCCCATGTTTTATCTTCAAGGGCAGCTGTCAACTCTTCAGAAGAGTCAATCCTGAGAAAATCAGGTTCAAATCCTCCTCGTTTAAGTGCTCTTACCAGTAACTGTACATCCCTTTTAGAATCATCGATTATAATTACATGAAGGGGTCTGTTGTTTTCCATTTATTCACCTTGGTAAAACCTTACATTGAGTAACAAACCTTTTTATCCCATGATTTATTCTACACTTTTTTATTCATGGTAAAAAAGAATGTCGCCCCTTTATCTACCTCTGCCTCAGTCCAGATACGACCTCCATGTCGGTGAACTATCCTCTGTACGGTTGCCAAACCTATGCCTGTTCCTTCAAACTCCTCTGCAGTATGTAGACGCTGGAAAGGTAGAAATAGTTTATCAGCATACTTCATATCAAATCCGGCTCCACTGTCTTTGACAAAATATATCTCTTCATTATCCAAATTTTGCTTAGCAAAAATAATTTTTGCAGAAGTTCTGTTACCAGTATATTTCCAGGCATTGCCAATTAGGTTATCCATTACAGTTTTACAGAGTGCTGGGTCTGCTTCAACATAAATATCTGGCATTATTTCTACATCAATCTCTCTATCGGGGTCCATCTGTTTATGCACATTAACAATTTTTTCTGCCATATTAGATAGATCAATAGTTTCAAGAGACATCTCCCCCCTGGTCAATCTTGATAGTACCAACAAACCATCAATAAGATCATTCATCTCCTTTGTGCCATCGCGAACATTTTGCAGATACTCCAACTCTTCTTCACTTAATTTTTGAACACAGTCCTCCATTAAAATTTCACTAAAGCCGTCAATTGCCCGTAAAGGTGCTCTTAAATCGTGGGAAACCGTATAGGAGAAGCTTTCCATCTCCTTGTTGGCGGCTACAAGATCAGCTGTGCGCGCTGCTACCCGTTTTTCCAACTCTGCATTTAATAGGTTTATCTCTTCTTCAGCCCTTTTTCTTATTATGATGTAGGCTAGAGTATCGGCAACTCCTTGTAAAAACTCCTCCTGTTCCTGATCACGTGACTGTCCCTCCACAAGGTATAGGTTTAATACACCAAGAGACTCCTGTGAATGTATGATAGGCACACAATAGTGTCCGTGTTCCTTAATACCTTCGTAGTGGATATCGTGTCTTTCGTCTAAACTGTTGGCAAAAACTATCTGTCCATTTTGAGCTGCCCGACCACACAAACAAAAACCCATATCAATGGTGCTACATTTACTAATCAGTGGTGTTGCAACCCCTTCATAGGCTGCCAGACTCAGAGTTTTTCCTCCAGGATCGGTCAAAAAAATGGTTCCTTTATGCATAACACTAAGCCACTCTAGAGATAGTACTATCCCTAAAGCCGTCTTTAGCTGTTCCTCCAATGAAATTGGCAAAAAAGATGTCTGTAAAATACCGCTAATAACATTACGTGACTGTAGTGTACGTTTGGTATGATGTTCGGCTTTCTGTCTCTCAACAATCTCAAGTTTTAGTTCTTCATTTTTACGATTAAGATCTTTGGTACGCTCATCAACCAACTTTGTTAAGTTGTGACGATGGGCTTCCAGCTCTGTATTGGCATCCAACAACTCTTTAGCCCGTTTTCGCTCCTCCTCTCTTCTGCGTAACACCTCTTCACCCAGAGAAAAAAACTGTTCCTGCACAAGACGCAACTGGTCACCTTTTTGTTGGCTAGGTGGCTCAAAACCCAAATTTTTTCTTGAAAAAGCAAGCATTTGATCACTAAAACGTCGTAATTGATAGGTAATCCAAATTAATATCAATGAAACAAGAAATATCAAAATCAAAGCTGTAGCTATGTGTAGGGGCCGTTCAGAAGCCAACATCCTTGCGGTAATTTCATCCACCTCCTGCCAAGGGGTTAAGACGGCAAACTCAATTTCTGTATCAGCAGAAAAACCAAAATCAAGAAATTTATCTGTGACAATGAGAAACCTCTTCTCCAGCTCATCTAAATGAGCACCTCCTGGGATCAACTCCGGGCGGCTACTAGCAATAATTTTGGAAGATTCACTGTCCAAAAATGCTACAATACTTTTGCCTGCTGCTTTTCGTTGAAAAGAAAAAAGAAACTGCTCATCAAGTGGGGTAAGAAACACAAGAAAAGCCCTTGGCATCTGGTCACTATCGCGAAGGATTCCTGGTACAACAAGGTTGGGCAAACCATCAAAAAAGGCTAAATATATCTCACCATCAGGTGAAACATAATCTGGTAATTCTGTCATAATCTCCTTTTTTATTGGCTGGGGACCATTTTGATAAACCTCACGTATCCGCATATCAGGGTCTAGCAAAAGAATGTGCATTGCATTAGCCAAACCACGAAGCAAAAATTTTCTAGGTAGCCATGGGGGCCGTTTTTCATGAGTAATTACCTCAACATTTTCTTGATCTACCCAGTTTTGCGCCTCCATTTTTTTTAAATGTTGTTTAAATCCCTCTAGATGAATCATCAATTTTGAAGCGTGATTCATTGCTCGTGTGAAATCATCAAGACGCGAACGATCCTCCATCCCCTCCTGGGTCAACATTGCGTGTTGGTGCTTTTGTAGAAGATCCCAAATACTATCAGATTGAATTCGATCTAGAATCAACCAAGCCAGAGAAAATACGACTAGCATTAACAGCAACATTTTTGATGTTAATGCTAACCCCTTCCACCAATATTTAAACCAACCTTGATCAGGTTTTTTCTTCGAGTTCAATTGATCTCCCCAATGAGTTCCAGCTCCCTGAATTTCCAACCAGCTTTACGCAAACGCCAAGATGGGGCCATTAGATATGGATTATCATCCAAATCCTGGTCACCTATTAATTTTATTAGATATTTAACCAGTTTTTCGGCCTCTGTGTTACGAACCCCAGGCTGTTCCCAGGTTGTAAGGTTGAAAACACGGTAGAAAGGATACTTTCCTTCGATAAGCGCCCTTAAATCATAGGGGCTTACTCCATCAACTTTGAGGGCTTTGGTGGGAGCAATTTTGTAAAAACGGTCTATGTTCCACACCGCTTCATAACCCACTGCACCAGGATATCCTGAAATACCTGTTAAAATCTGGTCTGGTGGAGTACCAACCTCGCTCAGCTGTGCACCAAAATGGTCTTCGTTATCCAAAATCAACCGCCAATGTCCAGGGCGTAGCTTACAGTGGAGACGGGCAATTGGTCTGATATGTATATCTGGCCCCGGCTTGCCAGATGGTGTGGTTAGCTCAGACCATTTAAGAATCTTACCCTGAAAAATCTGGCGTACCTGATCGACAGTTACATTTTCAATTGGGTTATCCTTATGGACCACTATGGCCAACGCACCCATACCAATAGTGTTAAACTTCAACCCCGGCCAACGATCATAGGCCGCTGGCTGACAGCAAAGCCCCCCGATATCAGCCTTTTTACGACTTAGTGTGCCCTCTGTTATTCCACAAGTACCATCTTTTGTGGCAATTTGTATTTTGTTTTTTTTGGCATATTGCTCAATATGGGATTCAAAGATATAGAACTGTCTTTGGTCTAAAGTAACAGCAACATCAGCACCTTTGGCCCATTTGCCGTATTTTATTGGGGTTTTTATCCAGCGTTCCGGTTTTCGAGCTACTTTATCAGGGTCAGAAAAAGCTGGTCCTTTTAGTTCATCAGTTAAAGCGCTTGCTTTCACCCCATCGACACTAAAAAACAGGGGTAAAATCAAGAGGACCAGTACCACTTGGAAATAGATCTTCATTTTACAATCTCCTATCAGACAGCTAACAAACCTAATTTTAGAATATTTTGTTATTTCTGATAAATAAAAGACTCCCCTCTTTCACAACTAAACAATCCAACACTTATATATTTGCTACCAACCAAAACCAGACCAATATCAAATAGACTAAAACCAACAAGATGAAACAATTGTATCAACATCTGGCTTTCCTCCAACTTAGCAATCGGCTGCTTTTTTCACACTCCACTAATTGGTTAAATATAACACATTTTCCAAATTATGTCGGTTTTATCATTACATGGTTTGATATACTGGGTACAAAGAGTCAAAAAACTACCTATAATGGAGAACATGTGTTACCTTTATTTTAGGTTTTTATTTTTATATTCCACTATTTGCGGATATTTTTTATACTAAAAATTATAACTACTAAAGAGGTATATATTTGTGATATGTAGGAAAAAAAGTGATCATTAACTCAATTCCTTTAATGACCTTCATAGATATCGTGATTTTCTGCGGGACTATGGTAGTTGGTTGGCAATTTTTAAAGAATATGGAGACACTTAGAGATTTAAAAGTGTTGCGTCCTATTTTCTTGATGTTGCTGGGACTTTTTTTTATTGCCATTTTCTACCTTGTTGATCTTGTGACCATGTTTATTCTCCCCCTGTTTATGACCATGACAGAGGCGATGGCTATAATGTGGGAGCTACACCTGAATTGGAAATGGCTTATTTCCCTCTTTGGTGTCGGTTTTATTCTTTCAGGACTGTTCAAACTAATTAAAACCCTTTTTCCCCATATCATTGCTATACAAAGTAGACTCAAAGGTAACCTGGATAAGTTGGAAATTGAAGTTGAAAGAAAAAACCTGGAGTTTGGGTTGATTTTGGATACCGCTGGCGAGGGTATATATGGTTTAGATCTTAATGGTAAAACAACATTTATCAACCCTGCTGGAGCAAAAATGACCGGTTGGGAGATGGATGAACTAATAGGCAAACACCAACACAGCATCATCCACCATAGCAGACCAGATGGCTCACCCTACCCAGATGAAGAGTGTCCGGCTTTAGCTACCTTTAAATATGGCAAGATACACCATGTAGAAGATGATGTTTTTTGGCGTAAAGATGGCAGCAGCTTTGAGGTGGAATATACCAGTAGCCCCATGGTGAAGGATGGTCAGATAATCGGCTCAGTTGTGGTATTCAGGGATATAAGTAACCGTAAAAAGGCTCAAGACACCATCGTTGAATCAGCAAGAAAATATCGACAGTTAATGGATTCTGCCAATGATGCCATTTTGGTAGCAGACGCCAAAACAGGTGTTGTTTTAGAGAGCAATAGAATGGCAGCAGTGCTCCTTGGTAGATCAGCAGCAGAAATTTCTGGGATGCAACAGAGTGACCTCCACTCTCATAATAGCTATGAGGAATATAAAGAGCTGATTTGTGTAAATGTTGAAAACCCATATAGCACTCAAAAAGAGCTATCTATAGTCAGAAAAAACGGCGATATCATCCCCGTTGAGATTCGTGGTTCTTTGATTGAAATTGACGGAAAACAGGTTATACAGAGTATTCTACGAGATATTTCTGAGAGAAAACACAATGAAGAGCTTCAGCTACGTGAGCATAAAAAAAAGGTAGCAATCAACAACCTTTTCCAATCATCTCTTGAACAACACACCTTCAAAGAGACACTTGAGATAGCTCTAGCACAAATTCTCTTTGGCTCCTGGATAGTCACCAAAGAGAAAGGGTCAATTTTTATTTATGACGAAAAAAACAGTGAATTAACAATGGCTGCCCAGATTGGGATGGATGAACAGGTACAATTAGCCTGCGCAAGAATAGCAATGGGATACTGTTTGTGCGGTCAAGCAGCCCAAAGTAAAAAAATTATCTATGCAAGTAATATTGATGAACGCCATGAGATAAAATATTCAGGTATGAAGCCCCATGGACATTACTGTATACCAATCTTGTCCCATGAAAAACTTATCGGTGTCATCAACCTCTATCTGGCAGAAGAGCACCAAAGAGATCCTGAAGAAGAGGAGTTTCTCATGGTTATGGCAAACTCTCTGGCGGGAGTTATTGAAAAACACCAGACAGATCATAAGCTGGAACTGGCAAAACAGACTGCCGAAGATGCCAACCAAGCCAAAAGTGACTTTCTGGCTAACATGAGCCATGAGATAAGAACACCGATGAATGCTGTTGTAGGTATGACCCATCTTATCTCTCAGACCGATCTATCTGAAAAACAACAGGATTATGTAGAAAAAATCAAAGGTGCATCACAATCGCTCCTTGGAATCATTAACGATATTCTGGATTTTTCCAAAATTGAGGCCCGCAAGCTCGACCTTGAGTTTGCCGAGTTTCATTTAAGTGATGTGATTAACAGTGTAATGGCGGTGGTTGATAAAAAAGCTACCAACAAAATGTTGAAAATCATCCCGTCTATTCCTGCCAACGTGCCAACAGCCCTTATTGGAGACTCGCTACGACTCGGACAAATTTTAAGCAACCTACTAACAAATGCTGTTAAATTTACAGAGTCTGGCAAAATTATATTAGCCGTTGAAGTGTTGCATAATGCGCCAAATCTGGTTCGTTTTGCCTTTAGCATCCAAGATAGCGGCATTGGCATGACCAATGAGCAACAGAAAAGTCTCTTCCAACCGTTCCATCAGGCCGATACTTCCACAACCAGAGAGTATGGCGGAACTGGACTGGGGTTGGCTATCTGTAAAGAATTAGTTGGTATGATGGGGGGAAGTATCCAGGTAAAAAGTGCTCCTAATGAGGGTACAACTGTCAACTTTAGCGTTGCTTTTGGTCGTCAACCAACTACAACAAAGAGTAATTTGATAACTCCAGATGATCTGCACAAAATGCGGGTGTTAGTGGTAAATGACCACGCCCCATCTCGCTCTCTACTCATGACTTATCTGCGTTCTTTCAAGTTTTTAGTTGATGAAGCTTCAACCGGAGAGGCTGCTTTAGATAAAATTCTTGCTGCAAGCACAAGCAGTGAAGAGAGCTATAAATTAATTTTGATGGATTGGCGAATGCCGGGTATGGATGGCATACAAACATCAATAAAAATCAGAAAAAGCCCAGATATATCACCATCACCATATATAATTTTGGTAACCGCTTTTGGCAGAGAAGAGATAGCCATGCAATCGGAAGAGGCAGGACTAAACGGCTATCTGTTTTATCCATTGGGTCGCTCCATGCTATTTGACACAATTATGGAGGTGTTAAACAAAGATGTTAGACCTTATCGCCCATTACAGAATGATCAAGGTGGAAGAAAAGAGGATCTAAAATTGATTCATGGTGCTAAAGTTTTGCTGGTTGAGGATAATGAAACCAACCAACAGGTTGCCAGTGAAATTTTTGAAAAAGCTGGTCTTATTGTGGATTGTGCCAATGATGGCTTAGAAGCAATAGGTATGATAGCAACTTCAAATACCGACTATGAAGTGGTTTTCATGGATATACAGATGCCGAAGATGGACGGTTATGAAGCAACCAGAATAATCCGTAAGGACCATGATCTATCACAACTACCCATTATAGCCATGACCGCAAACGCCATGTCGGGAGACCGTGAAAAAAGTCTGCTTAGTGGAATGAACGACCATATCAATAAACCTTATGAGGTAAAGATGATCCATGATTGTCTTCTACAATGGATCAAACCCAAAACAGGTGAGCAGATAGTGAAAAATCGAAACCAAGATGAAAATGAGCAGATTTCAACGATACCATTTCCTGAAAAACTACCAGGGTTGGATATTCAAGATGCAATGCTAAGAATGGAAGGAGATCAAGACCTCTACCAAAAACTATTGGGGAATTTCCTTTTAAACCATAAAGATGTACCAAATCAGGTAGAAGATGCACTGAAATCTGGAGATAACAGTCAAGCACTTAAACTACTTCACTCTTTAAAGGGTACATCAGGCAACCTTTCTGCCAAAGAGCTATCTAACGTAGCAATCGAGATGGAAGCTGCCATCAAAAATGGTGAAACTCACAGTGTACCTGAGCTGCAAGAGAGATTATATCAAGAGGTTAACAGGGTTATTGAGTCTAAAAAAATTCTTGCTGATAAAACCAGCAACACAGGTATCACAAAAGCAGTTAGTATGGACGATGAACAACTTATTAATATTTTAAAGGAGCTTGAACAGGCGTTGACAATCAAAGATTTAAAAGCGGAGAACCTTTTAAAAACAATAAGGGAGAAGGTTGGTAATGAGCATTGTAAAACTGAACTGAATGACCTTGGCAACCACATTGATCAGTTGGATTTTGACAGTGCTTTAATACAATTGAATATGGTTACTGACTCCTTGAAGATATCCTTAAAAGAGTGATTATTTGTAGATAATAAAAAGAGGTAAAACCATGAGCCAAATGACAAAAGCTTCAGACCTACTTGTTCGCTCCTTGGAGGCAGAGGGGGTATCATATATATTCGCTGTTCCCGGTGAGGAGAATCTTGATTTGGTGGAGTCCCTGCGAACCTCCAAAATTGAGCTGATACTCACCCGTCATGAACAGGGAGCCGCCTTTATGGCTGCTACCTATGGTCGCTTGACCGGAAATGCCGGGGTCTGTATGGCTACTTTGGGGCCGGGAGCGACAAATTTTGCCACTCCTGCTGCTTACGCCCATTTGGGAGGTATGCCCCTGATTATGATTACCGGGCAAAAACCCATCAAAAAATCAAAACAGGGACAGTTTCAGATTATCGATATTGTGGGGCTGTTTGACCCTATCTGTAAAATGTCCAAACAGATTGTTCACGGCAATACCATTCCTTCACTTGTGCGAGAAGCGTTTCGTATAGCCCAGGAGGAGCGACCCGGTGCGGTTCTACTGGAACTACCGGAAGATATTGCTGCCGAAGACACAGATGCTTCTGTTCTGCCCCCACACACCCGGCACTATGCTGTTGCTGATAAAGCAGTACTTGAAGAGGCAGCAAATATTATAAAAAACGCTAAAATGCCCCTCATACTAATTGGAGCTGGGGCCAATCGTCGTGATGCCCAACGGGCTCTTAGTGAATTTGTCAAGACAACACAGATTCCATTTTTCAACACACAGATGGGCAAAGGGGTTGTTGATGAACGCTCTGAACTTTTCATGGGTACAGCAGCACTTTCATCGGGAGATTATCTACACTGTGCAATCGATAGAGCAGATTTAATAATAAACATAGGTCATGATGTCGTAGAAAAACCACCATTTTTTATGGATGATAGTGGCAAACATGTCATCCATATAAATTATAAATCGGCTCAAGTGGATCAGGTCTATTTTCCACAGGTTGAGGTGGTTGGAGATCTTGCCCGTTCCATCGAAAGATTAAAGGGAAAACTTGTTGGCAAGGTAAATTTTGATAGATCCTATTTCATGCGGATAATTGAAGATGTGGATTTACATTTAAAACAGGGGATGGATGACAACCGCTTTCCCATTATCCCCCAACGTTTGGTGGCTGATACCAGAAAGGTTATGGGGGAAAAGGATATTATAGCTCTGGATAACGGTATATATAAAATCTGGTATGCCAGAAACTACAAAGCCTACCATCCAAATACGGTACTATTGGACAACGCCCTTGCTACAATGGGGGCAGGACTTCCATCGGCGATGATGGCTGCTATGTTAAATCCAAAACGCCGGGTTATGGCAATTTGTGGTGATGGGGGTTTTATGATGAACTCCCAAGAGTTAGAGACCGCAGTACGGTTGGAGCTAAACCTGGTTGTAACAGTTTTGAATGATGGCTCTTACGGCATGATCCGCTGGAAACAAAAAGCTGCTGGTTTTAAAGATTGGGGATTAAAATATGGCAACCCCGATTTTGTTGATTATGCCAAAAGCTATGGAGCAAACGGGCATCGGGTTAAAAGCGTTGACGATCTTGCGCCAACCTTGGAAAAAGCCTTTAGGGCAAAAGGTGTACATCTAATAGATGTACCTGTTGACTATTCTGAAAACCAGAAAGTCTTAATTGAAGAACTTGAAAAAAAGACCTGTTTATTATGAGCAACCCAAAACAAAACAATGAACTTGAAGTG
The DNA here is from genome assembly GCA_015232405.1 of Magnetococcales bacterium. GTDB lineage: Bacteria > Pseudomonadota > Magnetococcia > Magnetococcales > JADFYX01. The sequence goes on from JADFZS010000042.1 coordinate 22,279, forward strand.
GTAAACCCATTTGATCTAAATGTAATTGGATCTGTTCCCCTGACTGATTGGCAAACTGTAGATAGCTACCTTGCTTCTGCCCATAAACTGTTTAGCAAACGGTCAAACTGGCTGCCAGCTTTCAAACGCATTGAGATTCTTGGCAAGGCTGCTAAAGCAATGGAAGAGAGAGCTGCAGAACTTGCATATCAGATTGCCAATGAAGGGGGAAAACCTCTAATTGATGCTCGTATAGAGGTAACACGGGCCATTGATGGCATAGGGTTGTGCATAAAAGAGCTGTCCCATATGTCAGGCAGAGAAATACCCATGGATCTGACCGCTGCTGGTGCTGGCCGAATAGCCTTTACCAGCCGGGAACCCATTGGAGTTGTGGTTGCAGTATCTGCCTTCAACCATCCATTAAACCTAATAGTACATCAAGTTGCTCCTGCTGTTGCCGTCGGCTGTCCGGTACTGGTAAAACCGGCAGGAGACACACCTCTTTCATGTAAAGCCTTTGTCGATATCCTCTATGAAGCAGGGCTACCAGAAGAGTGGTGTCGATTTGTAGCCTGTGATAACAACACCGCCCAAAAGATGATCACCGATCCACGGGTGGCATTTTTCTCATTTATCGGCTCAGGTAGGGTCGGCTGGATGTTACGCTCTAAACTTGCTCCAGGTACACGTTGTGCTTTGGAACATGGTGGTGTTGCCCCGGTAATTATCGATAACAGTGCCGACTTTGCCACCATGATACCAAGTTTGGTAAAAGGGGGATTCTACCACTCTGGTCAAGTTTGTGTTTCGGTTCAAAGAGTATTTGCACCTAGAAACATTGCTGAAGAGTTGGCACAAAAAATTGCCGAAAGCGCAAAAAAACTTGTTGTTGGCAATGCCATAGATGAGAACACTGAATGTGGTCCCTTGATTCGACCTGATGAGGTAGATCGTGTGGCACAATGGATAGATGAAGCAAAAAATAGTGGTGCTAATGTGATATCTGGTGGTAACAGGTTAAGCAGTACCACATATGAGCCAACGGTGTTGTTAAATCCAGCACAAGAGGCAAAGGTCTCCACCCAGGAGATATTCGGCCCTGCCATATGTCTGTACAGTTATGACTCCATACAAGAGGCATATGCCAAAGCCAACAGTCTACCTTTTGCTTTCCAAGCATCTGTATTTACCAAAAACCTTGATGTTGCCATGGAATCAATCAGGGAGTTGGATGCAACAGCAGTTATGGTTAATGACCATACCGCTTTTCGTGTGGACTGGATGCCTTTTGCAGGACGTAGGGAGTCTGGCTATAACACTGGGGGTATTGGTTATACCATGCATGACATGACACAGGATAAAATGGCGGTTATAAAGCTATAAGCGATATAAAAAAGAAGGAGCAAGCAAGCTTGCTCCTTCTTTTTATTTAAAAACAATTTACCAAAAAATGAGAGAAACCTTACGGCATCCAATCCATAAAATCGCCCATACGGTTCATTGTAGGTGAGACACTGCGGGTCATTCCTCGCAGATCATAGCTCATCATACTGGTATTGTTAGTCATAATAGCCATATTGGCACTCATACTCGCCATATTTAAGGTCATATTATGCATATCCTTACCCATCTGTGGCATTGCCACCAACATCTCATGGATACCTTGTAGTTTAGAAAGATGGATAACAAAATTATCAATATTTTTTACGGAAGCTTCACTTTTTACATCCGTTAAAATTGTGTCTACAGTGGCAATGATATTATCAACTCTCTGAATTGGGGTTTTGCCAGTTTTAGCATCTTTTTCATTCAGTGAGGTGAGCATGGAGCTGGTCTGTTTCATGATGTTGTTCAAATAGTCCATATCCTCCTTTAGCTCTTTAATGGTACTGGTTGCCTCAGCTTTAACCACCCACTCAACCCCCATAAACAGAACCAAGGAGAATACACAGGCAAATAAAACCATCCCCTTTCTTAACATTCCCTCTAAACGCAGTGTTCGCTTTTCAGACCTCTCAACCAACTTGGTCAAGTCAGCAACACTCTGTTGCAAAAGCTCATTCTCATTTTTTTTATTGTCCATTGTTTTTTTTATCCATTATCAAGGGTTTTTAGGTAGACGCGATAGGGCATCTTTAATGGCCGCTTCTGGATAGTCATAATCTTCTAGCTCTCCAGCAAAATATTTATCGTAGGAGGCCATATCAAAATGTCCATGTCCTGAGAGGGTAAAGAAGATGGTTTTCTCCTCACCACTCTCTTTACATACCAACGCCTCATCGATTGCACTTCTAACAGCATGGCAAGACTCAGGAGCTGGGATGATGCCCTCTGCCTTGGCAAATGTGACTCCAGCCTCAAAGGTTGCTAGCTGCTGAACAGAACGGGCCTCCACAATACCCTCATGGACCAACTGGGATAGCAGGGATGATTCACCGTGATAACGGAGCCCACCAGCGTGAATGCTTGGAGGCATGAAGTTGCTGCCTAAAGTATACATTAAAGTTTGTGGGGTTAAGTTTGCGGTATCGCCATAATCGTAAGCGTAGTGTCCCCTTGTCATGGTTGGGCAAGAGGCTGGTTCTACACCGATAAGTCTAATATCTTTACCAGCAGCTTTATCGGCTAAAAATGGAAATGCAGTACCAGCAAAGTTGGAGCCGCCACCACAACAACCGATAACAATATCGGGAAAGTCACCGGCTTTTTCAAACTGTTTTTTTGCCTCCAGGCCAATAACAGTCTGATGCAACAGCACATGATTTAAAACCGACCCCAAAGCATAGTTGGTATCAGCATTTGTTGCTGCCTCTTCAACCGCCTCAGAGATAGCCAGACCAAGTGAACCGGGGTTGTTGGGATCAGCAGCAAGAGCAGCACGACCAGCATTTGTCATGTTGGTTGGGCTGGCAAAAACCTCAGCTCCCCATGTCTCCATCATTGAACGACGAAAGGGCTTTTGACCATAGCTGACTTTAACCATGTAAACACGTACATCAAGGCCAAACATCTGCCCGGCAAGTGCCATTGAAGAACCCCACTGGCCTGCACCTGTTTCAGTAGCAATACGTTTGATACCAGCCTCTTTATTATAATATGCTTGGGGAATAGCGGTGTTTGGCTTGTGGGACCCTGCTGGGCTTACGCCTTCATATTTATAATATATTTTAGCTGGGGTTCCCAACTTCTCTTCTAGGCGGACAGCTCTTTTCAAAGGTGCTGGTCGCCATAGAGCATAAATCTCTCTTACCGGCTCTGGTATTGCAATCCATCTTTCAGGTGACATCTCTTGCTGAATTAGAGCTTCTGGAAAAATAGCCAACAGTGCATCAGGTGAAATGGGCTTGCCATCAGGACCCAATGGAGGAGCCGGAGGGGTTGGCAAATCAGGAATAACATTATACCAATGGGTTGGAATTTCTGACTCTTCAAGTAAAAATGTTGTGTTCTTCATAGTGTATCGGTCCTCTAACTAGCTATTAATATTCAGTTTGAAAATTTGTTGATTTTTAAAGGGCACTCTTAATACTATCAATCCTCTCCTGTCCTGTTGGGTGAGTGCTAAGAAAAGGAAGTGAACTCCCTTTAGATTTGTTGAACATGCGTTGGTTAAATTTTAATGCTCCTTGGGGATTGAACCCTGCCTCTCTCATATACTGTAAACCAAGGGCATCAGCTTCCCTCTCCTGATCTCGATCAAATTTCCTTTTTACCAGGGTGACACCAGCATCGGATAACATTCCGGCTCCAGGTATCCCTGCCATTGATAAGCCAAACCCCACCGCATAACCAAGGGCATTCAGACCTCCATCTCTATCACTGCTCTTTTGCGAGTGTCTTTTGACATTGTGGGCGATTTCATGGCTAAAAACAAAGGCAAATTGGTCTGCGTCCTTTTGCAAAAAATCCAACATGGCTAAATTAAACGCCACCATATTGTGTTTCTCATTGGTCCAGGCAAAAGCGTTGGGGTCTTCTCCTTCTGTGATAAGCAAATGGGTTTTTATTTTGGCTACTCTCTCAATGCGATTCTTTATGACAATAATTGAGCGAATCCAATTGGTATCTACACTGCCGATTTTTTTATTATTGCTATCGTATAAATTTACTTTGGCATATCTTGATTGGGCAATTTGGGTTGCATTCCAAACATTTGTATTAGATTTTTTTGTTGCGCAACCAAATAATGTTAAGGTTAATACTGTAACTATCAGTAATGAGCTTAGTTTAGAAAACATAGTGAAATTCGTTTAATTATCTTACAGAGAAATTTTTCAAATCCTCTTCGGTTGTATGTGAAACAAACCAATTTGTTAAAAACTGTAGAATCTGCAAGGGCAGTATCTGCTTAGATTCAATACGTGATATCATGTCATTAAGAGTGTCGGATAACAAGATGTGCATAGTTTTATGCTCTTCCAGGTTGGAAACACCCAACTTATACATGATATTCTCTTCAGATAAAAAATGGAACTGCGAATAACTATGCAGCTCTTGCAATAGTTTGGTCTGGTATGAGACATCGCTAGGTTTTAGTAGCTCATGATTTATTCGGTTGATCAAGTTGGCAAAATATCTATGCTGTGCATCAATGTCCTCATTACCGGTTGTGTAGTTCTGTTTCCATGAGACAAGATCCATACCCCCCCCTGTTCAACTATTACTTATTGTTTTTTTAAGTTTGTTTATATAAACAGCCAATCGTAATAGTGACATGCATTATAATTTGAAAAAATCAGTTTAAAAATACCAAGCTTTTTGCCAATAGTTTAAAAGCATACGAGATATTAACAGTGATTATTTTGTTCAACAAGTTAATCTTAACCACAAACATATCCTTGATGCCCTGGAGGTGTTGGTTGAAAGCTTGAGGGATATTGTATATTATTGGCTCTCTTTTGTTGGGTACTTGGTAAATCTAAATTTAAGGATGACCCCATGGCCAAGATAAAATGTTTCAATTGTGAAAAAGAGATCGGTATCCAGGATAAATTCTGCCCTTTTTGTTCAGCAGAACAAAAATTGGTTCATAGCTCGAAACCTTCCTCTGAGCAAAAAGCACCCCAGAATGCAACACCTGAACACCATCCTGAGCTTGGTGCAGTAAATAACAGCCCACCAAAAGAGCCATCTGCCCCCCAAAAAAGAGCCGTTAAAGAGGCTAGCAAAACTGTATCCATAGTAAAAAAAGAGGCAGCAAAAAAAGAGACCGCAAAAAAACCAATAAAAAAAATAGTCCCGCAATCTGATAAAAAACCTGCTGATATTTCAAACAACCTTAGCCATAAACAACCACTAAAACAGCCTGATAACAAAACAATTGAAGAACCTGTTGAAGAGCCAATAAAAGAACAGACTGCAAAACAGGAGCACAAGATAGTACAAGAGCCAGATACAGCAGAGGTTAAGGAATATCACCCCAAAAAACATACAAAAAAACGCAAGAAAAAAGGTGGGGTAGGTTGTAACACAATTTTATTGGGTGTAGCGGCACTACTGATTTTAGGATATATCGTAAAAACTACATTTATTGATGAAAAAACAGCTGGGATAAAACTGGACGGTCCCGGTACGTATGGTAGAACAGCATCTGGTAAAGATAGTTCAAAAAGATCGGTAAAGAGAGAGGCAAATATTAAAGCCTTGATCCCCAATATCAAAGCTTTAAGGAAAAAGGGAAAAATAGAAGAGGCCTATCAACTTGCTAAAAGAGGTGTGCAAAATGATAGTCAAAACATAGAATTGTTAACTCTTTTGGTACAATTAGCTGAGACAAGAAGCCAGAAGGCTGGTAATAGTCTTAGCAACAAGGATAAACAACAAGCAAAAACTAGAAGCCAACAAGCGGCTAAATCTGATCTTAAACAGGCTGCTACAATGTTGTTAAATCAACTAGATTCACCTTGTGACAGAGTTTTAGCACTGGGCAAAACTGATACCAAGGGTGAGATTGTGGCAACCTGCTCTCCTACTCAAAATAGTAATTTCACCCAAAGCTATGTTATTGATACCAACAAAGGTGAAGCCTGGGAAGAGTGATTTTTCAACCCGGTATTAATAAATAATTTAAATTGAAAATCTCTATTAGGAGAGAAAATTGGCTAAAATCTGCCCAAGTTGTGCTTATGAGCGAAAAGAAAACGATTTGGTTGCCGATTATGAGTGTCCTCAATGTGGCATTATCTACGCTAAATATAGTGGAAACAACAAAAAACCCGATAAAAGCCCCAAACCCATAAAAGCAAAAAAAAGTAAAATAAATTGGGGTTTCTGGCGTATCGGATTTCTGCTTATAATACTTTTAATAGTCGGAGAGATGGCGATAAGCAATGAGAGCAGAATATCAAAATGGTTTGCCCCGGCTGTTGTTGCTGTCCATATTATCGCCGCAGATGATAGCCCCAACACAGCACAGTTTATCGATTCAATAAATATTGATTCATTTTTAGGGTTGGAGTGGTTTTTCACCCGAAACGCCCAATTGCATGAATTTGCCCTTGAGAACCCTATCAAACTTCACATTATTGATAAAAAGCTCTATACCCACCCACCGATACCGCCTAAGCAGCCAAATATATTTACTGCCATATTTTGGTCTCTGCACATGCGCTTTTGGGCTTCAGGAATTGAATATAGCAAGGAGCTAAACCCCGATATTCAACTTTTTTTGCTATACCACGACCCTGAAATAACCAATCGGGTCCCCCACTCTTTTGGCCTGAAAAAAGGACGTATAGGTGTGGCAAATCTTTTTGCCTCCCATGATATGTCTGCCAGCAATAAAGTTATTATTGTTCATGAGCTACTACACACTCTGGGAGCAACTGATAAATACAACCCTGCCAACAACATGCCTAGCTATCCTGATGGCTATGCCGAACCTAATAAAAACCCCCTTTATCCACAAGTCAGAGGGGAGATAATGGGTGGCAGAATACCCATATCATCAACTGAAGCAACCATTCCCTTTGGGCTGAGCCAGATGGATATTGGCAGTGCCACTGCCAAAGAAATTTATTGGATCAATGGTCAATAATACTGATAATAGTAGCGGTGATTTTTTTGTTGATAATAAACCCTTAAACCACATTCCCTGGATAATAACCGGGGTATATCTGTTAGCTGTTTATACATTTCTGCCGTTTGCACCTGTTTGGTTTAAAAGTATAATCAGTTATACTGGCTATGATGGGTTCTCATATATTGTCACCTCTATTTCAGCTATATCTGCTATTATTGTTATAAAAAAAGTCGCCCTAAATGGTTTTAAAATTGTGCTGCTGGCAGTAGCCGCAATTGCTTTTATCGCTTTGATTGCCAGCCAAATGGATAAAGCAGCTGAACGACTCCACTTTTTAGAATATGCAATACTGGGAATTATGCTCTATTGGGCCAAGGGTTATCCCAAGGGTGTGGGTTTAGTTTTTGTATTTTTGATATCTGCTATCGCTGGTGGAGTTGATGAGCTAATCCAATATTTTTTACCCAACCGCTATTATGATATTCGCGATATCGGTTTTAATGTTTTGGGAAGTGGCCTGGGAGTTGTTCTGGGGATACTCATGCGGCCCAACAAAAGCTAAAGATAAATTGCGGAACAAAAAGATCAAATATTGTGCTATTTCCTGCAGTTATTAATTTTTTTATGATATTGCCTTGCCATCACCATTTTTTTCACACCAAACATACCAAACTTTCCTTAACTCTTTGGTTAAATTATCGGCAAATCTACCATGGTTACATAGGGGTGAATCAAGCAGCCTCTGCCGTAAACCCTGCTGCAACTGTTGTAACTTCTGAGGATTTTGCGCTATTGCAACAACAAGATCGATATATTGGGTAAAGTTATCTGTAATCAGCTCATTTAGCCCCAAAGTGTTGAGAAAACTAGTAGCATGACGACCTGCAAATATCTCTCCTCTAGCAGTGACCACAGGAACCCCCATCCAGAGTGCCTCCATGGTAGTTACGCCACCAGAGTATGGTAAAGTATCTAGAGCCAGATCAACATGGTTATATTTTGCCAGTAAATCAGGGTGAGGTACAAATCCCTCCATGGTTATCCTATCTGGATCAACCCCCTCTTTGGCAAAATAGCTTTTTACTCTTTTTAAGTTGTATTGACTATCCATACCCTTAAAAGCAAGCAACAGGTCACAGTTGGCTGCTCTTTGTAAAATTTGTGACCATACATGAAGCATCTCGTTGTTAATCTTTTCAGGGTTGCCAAAATTACCCAAGGTGATGCGATCAGCAGCCTTTTTTATTTTGGAGATAACAATTGCAGGTTTATAATCAGGAGGGGTATAACTGAGCCAAGAGTCAGGCAGCCTGATGATTTCCTCGACATAATATTTCTCTTCACCATAAGCAACAGAGCTTAAATCAGCTATTAGATAATCTATGGTTTGCAAACCTGTGGTGCTCACATAACCAGCCCAGGTCATCTGTATTGGGGCCGGTTTTTTGGCAAACAGAGCCATTCTATTTTTTGCTGTGTGGCCTGACATATCAATTAAAATATCAATAAGATCAAGATTTATACGCCTGGCTAGCTCATCGCTGCCAATATTAGTGATAGTATGCCAGCCATCAGAACAACTTTTCAACTGTGCGCTCAAATCGTCATCTTTACGGTCAGAATAGCAAATTATCTCTAGCTTTTGCGGATCATGATGCCGCAAAAAACCAGCTATAAAATAGCCAATGGGATGTCTGCCCAGATCACCAGATAACAAACCTATTTTAAGTTTGCGTTTTGGAGAAATATCATTTTTGTGGTGAAAAATATTTAAATCAGCTGGGGAGAAAAGAGCATCCGCCCATCTTTTGTGTATGGAGTATAGATTATCTAGTGTCTGACTAGGTATATATTGCGAGCACAGTAGCAGATCGTCATGAGCGTCGGAAAAATCACTTTTAATGGCAATGGCTTTTTCCAACACTGCAACGGCCTCTTTTATTTTGCAATGCTCTTTGAATATAACACCAAGATTATGGTGGGCAACGGCAAAATTTGGATTTAAGGCTATCGCTTTTTGGGTAACTATAACGGCCTCTTCAAGCCTTCCTGTAACACGCAGTGCCAGACCCAAGTTGGCAAGTACTGCAACATTGTTGGGATAAACAGCTAAATATTTTTCATAACACTCTATAGCTTTATCCTCTTGTTCATTTTGATGATAGGCAAGTCCCCGTTGAAAAATATTTTCTATGGCTTCTGGGTTGTTGATAGCTGTAGTAAGAGGGGCAGGATTGTTATGAAGATAGATTAGATACTCTATAAACTGGTTGTTTTGCGGTTCTATTTTTAAAGCAGTTTTTAGAGCCGCAACCGCCTCTTCAACCCTACCAAGTTGATATAGCGATCCTCCCAGATTGTAATATAAATAGGCAATATCTTTCCTGACTTTTATCGCCTGTTCAAACTGTATAACAGCCAGATCGTGGCGGTTGACTTTTTGGGCGATAAGGCCAAGGAGATTTATACCATCAACATGGTTGGGAAAAGCTTGAATAATTGCTCTGCATATCCTATCTGCTTCTGGGTAACTTGCAGCGTTAAAAAGATCAACCGCTTTTTTATAAGCACCATCAATAGTGAGTGGCGGTTGGTCATCTGCATCTGTTTTTGTTTGCTCAATCATTATATTTTAATTTTCATATTTACCAGGCATATCATCAGATTGTTCTATTATATCCCAAACATTCATTTTCATTCTAATAAAGAACAACAATATCACATTAATACAGTTATTACCCGTTGGAATAACTGGGCTGAATAACATAAAGCAGCCCAAAACAGATGATCACATAAAAATTTTTTCTTTGATGGTTAATCAATAGCTAATGGAATTGTTAAAGATTTTCAACACTCCCCTTTTACAGATGATTTTTCATCTACTTTTTTTTGATTTTTTGCTTTTGTCACAGCAGGCTCTGTCCGATAAGTGTTGTAAGGTTGAAAATAGAACCTTAATGAAAGCATAGATCACGGTCCGGGCTGGGCCTGTAAAACGAACAGCTCAATTCCCATAATTATAATTTACTTTTTTGTGTAGATCCCTTTTTGTCCTAAAGGAGATATATAATGGTCGGTTCTGTTCAAGCAAGTAGCGTTGTAAGTAGTCAAATTAGCGCAGTATCTCATGCAATAAAAGATGCTAAACCAGATTTGGTATCTATAGATACTGGCAGTAGCTCAGGAGCAAAGGCTGGAGATGGCTCCGCTGGTAATAGCAATTTTAAACCTCCTTCCAAGGGTATAGATCTTTCAGTATAAGCCAAAGTTAAATGGGGTAGCTTAACTCCCTACCCCATTTAATAATTTCAACCTTCCGAAAAAAATCTGTTTTTATGCAACAGAAATATGTTGATTTAACAGATTTTTTTATCAACATTTTATTTAGATTTGGCTAGTTTTAGAAAATTGAAGGACCTATTATGGCACACTATTTTTGTGACGATTGTCAGGAATCATTTGTAGGCAATGTAAATAAGTGTCCTGGGTGTTGGTCTATTTGTGATAAAGTAGAAAAACGGTCTATAGTTATAAGCATTTTCGCAACTGTTTGGGATAAGTTTTTTACGGTTTTAACAAAACTGATACATATAATATTCACAAAACCAAAACCCAGGATACCCTAAATATTTTATAATTATTTTAGATGATAGGTAACTGGTAGATATGTTAGTTCTAACTATCTTTTTAACTAATCAGCTCGTTGCATGACTTGTGACTGTAGAGGTGTACCAGCAAATAACAATGGCAAGGCTCATAGCAAAACCAACTGATGATGTATAATAATCCAGTTGATTTTGCCTTGTAACTTAGCTATGGGGCGGTATTGCGGTTATAAGTCATACAACAAGCAGGCTAGATTGAATGATCATCCGAATTATAATTTTTCTGGTTATTATTTTTGCAGTTGTCTCCTATTTTCTGCGAAAGCGTGGCATTAAAATAGGGCTGACTCAAAGTGGAAAAAATGCTCTTTTTAGGGGTGTTGTTTTAGCCATAAGATTGCTGTTAAGAAGAATTGGCTTATAAGGCAGGTATTAGTAGCTCTAATAAATTATTTCATTATCTTTGTGCAGCCAGGGAGCAAATATTTTTTCTTTATCAAGAAGCATACGGGCCACAGCAGTTATGGCTCTCTGTGCCTCCTCCACCTCTGATCTTGGCCTTGGGGGTGACATTGCCAACTCCTCTTCCAAAACTGCACCAGCCCGTTTAGATAAATTTTTAATAAACTTTGCAATAAAATTTTTATCTACCCCTTTTAAAGCTATGGGTAAAAGAGGTTTTGGAACCTCCTGCAACAAAATTGTCAAATCTCTGTCCGGTAACTTGGACATATCTTCAAAGCGAAAAAGTTGTGCTAATACCTCCTTGGCAAGGGGCAGATCCCGCTGTTTTAGATAATCAATTATGCTATCTGCCGACTCTTTATTGAGCAAGTTAATGATATTTGCAACTTTTTCAATATTCATAGCATTGCTAACTCACCCCTTAACAATTTTTTACCATATAATCATGATACTTGCTAATTGGCGAAAGTTTCAACCAATATGACTTACTAGGAGGTGCGTGCGCACAACTGCCGAATCTAGGATTATGCTTAATTGCTGGTTACTTGGTAAAAAATATTTTTAAATATTTATTAATACCAGTAAGCACCACACATCTTAAGCGAATGTATAAATAGCTAATTATTGTTAATGAAATCACCTGATTTTAAATAACCCCCTTAGCATTGATAGATCAAGTCTTGTTGCCAGATTATCATAACAACCTGTAATGGTTATTTCTGAATCAAAGCGAACATATTTGCTCATGAGCAGAAGCATACCAAAACAGGAGTCATCAATATCATTAACAGCCTTGAAATCCAGAAGAAAATTTCTCGAAGGGTCAAAACTTGAATAGGCCTCAAAAAACTCTTTTCTAGAGTTTGAGCCAAATGTATTTCCCAGTTCAATTACCGCTTCACCAGTCTTTAAATTATCATATACATCAATGCCCATCTCCATCTCCTAAAAGCTCTTTTTATCTGCCACTACAATTATTAAGATGTTTGTTATTAAACTATTTTTGTTACTGCTGGTTTTCACTAATGCGTATTGTATGCCAATTGATGTAACTATCTAATAAACATACGTTAACAGACTGCAATCCGGTATATTTGTTCTTCCTGGGGGATCTCTTTAACAAATTAATGAAAGCAGATTTTGCCATAGGGTGAAATATTTTCCCGGTTTGTATTTTATTGTTACAATTAAAATAATTTAAGTTACAGTTGTGCAGAACAAGTAAAAATGGCTATGCTTAAGGCCGTATCCATCAATAAAATCTGGGTAGATTCACAACAGTGAGGTTAATGAACTATGCTTAATTTTGATTTTTACAATCCCACCAACATTATCTTTGGCAAAGGGCAAATTTCTGAGCTTGGTAGGTTGATAGAAAAAAATTCAAGAATATTGATAACCTATGGTGGTAAAAGTGCACAGAGCACGGGAACCTTACAAGAGGTTAAAGATGCTTTGAGTGGCTATGAGGTTCATCTGTTTGGCGGCATTGAACCCAACCCAAGGTTTGAAACTTTAATGAAGGCTGTTGCTCTGATAAAAAGTGAAAAGCTGGATTTTATACTGGCTGTTGGTGGTGGCTCCGTTATAGATGGAACAAAGTTTATAGCAGCTGCAGTATATTGTGAAGGTGACCCTTGGGATATGGTTTTGAGTTTTGGGCAAGGGATTACAAAGGCCATGCCATATGGTGCTGTTTTAACCCTGCCAGCAACGGGGTCTGAGATGAATAATGGTGGGGTAATTACCCGTGATTCTGATAAAACAAAACTACCTATGATGAATAGGTTACTCTACCCCCGTTTTTCTGTTCTTGATCCTACCAAAAGCTATACATTGCCGACAAAGCAGATAGCTAATGGTGTAGTTGATGCCTATGTTCATGTTATAGAACAGTATTTGACCTACCCGGTAAATGGGCATTTGCAAGACCGTTTTTCTGAATCTCTTTTACAAACATTGATAGAGATAGGCCCTCAAGTTATTGAGAACCCACAAGATTATGATCTGCAAGCCAATTTAATGTGGTGTGCCTCCTTGGCATTAAATGGTCTTATTGGAGCTGGGGTTCCCCAAGATTGGGCAACCCATATGCTAGGTCATGAGATAACCGCACTATACAACCTGGACCATGCCGAGACCTTGGCTGTGGTTTTGCCATCTATGTTACAACAGAACAGAACAAGCAAAAGAGAAAAACTTCTGCAATATGCAAGACGAGTATGGAACATAGAGATAGCCGACGAAGAAAAAGCAATTGATGAAGCCATTGAAAAAACTCGCAGCTTTTTTATCTCATTGGGAGTAAAAACCAGGCTAAATGAATATCAGCTAGGCCCAGAGGTGATAGAGCCACTACTAGCCCAGCTTAAGGCTCACCGTATGACTCAACTTGGTGAACATAATGATGTGACACCAGAGGTTTGTAGGGAAGTTTTACAGTTGAGTTTGTAACTAATATTAATTGTCAAAAATGTGCTGTAGCTATTATTTGCAATATACAATAAACAGAATATCTTAAGAGCCATTATTAACAGCTGGTCAACCCTCTTCATTGACTGGTTATTGCTTTTATAAAACAGTTCTATAAGAAAAATCTTATTGAAACATATTGCGCTGCATAATTAGCATGTTTTATTATTACCAAAAACACTATTTTTTACTCATTTTTTTAGCCATTGTGGGGGACTAAAGAGGATCATTCATGTTATTTATTGGGGTGAGCTTGGGAAGGTCTGCCCTGGTTTGCCTGTTATCTTTAAAAAAGTGTAATACCTCAATTTTTTTAAGGGAGATGTCAAAATGAAAAAAACTATCTATGCAATGTCTTTTGCCACAGTAATAGGTGCTGTGACCATGCTTTCACCATCATTGGGTGATGCTTGGTGGGGTAACAACTACAACAACTATCCCTATGGTGGTTATTATCCCTATGGTGGCTACTATCCATATAGTGGTGGTTATTATCCTTATGCCCGTAGCAATCAACAAACAACCACCACCAAAAAGGATGGCGAGAGCAGCGCTGAAGAAAAAAGCACAACATCTAGTGCACCTACAAACAATACAAACTACTACTACAATAGGGGCTACTATCCATACTATTATGGCAACAACTATCCATACTATTATGGCAACAACTATCCATACTATGGCAACAACTATCCATACTATGGCAACAACTATCCATACTATGGCAACAACAGCCCATGGTACAACAACAACTACAATGACGGACCCGGTTTCATGCCTTGGAACTGGTAGAGGCTAATTGATGAGAGAATATCTTCATGCAACCAACTCTCAGGGAAGATTTGTCAAGACTGAGGAGCGGTCAAAACTTTTTAAAGAGATAAGAAACCACTCTCGTAAGCATGGAGATGCCAACCTTGCTGTACCGGTCATCCACGTTCTGTTAACAACAAGCGGTGGAAAAGTAAGGCTGGTACAGCGAGGTGACAAACCAGAAAACCCTTATATGTGGGATAAAGCGGTTGGTGGTCATGTTGTAACCGAAAAAAAATCTCTACCCCGTTCTGCCTTTGATGAAAATGCCAGAAAAGAGATGGCAGAAGAGATTGGCGTTAAAAATGTGATGATTGCTGACGACGACATGCACTACCACAAAATGTTGCGATCAGCTAAATTTAAACCGAAAAAACAGGCATTAATCCGCATGATTGCCCATGACTATTGGCAGGGAACCATAGCTAAAGTCAAGGATGGAGAACCATGGCTGAAAAGATCAAATGTTGTGGTTTATGCTGGGGTATTTGATGGCCCTTTCAAGTTTGTTGATGGGGAGGCAATAAATCAAAGAGCTATCAGTCGCCATAAACTTCTGGCAGACATTCAGGAAAACCCCTGGCGCTATGCTGATGGTGCGAGAGTTTTTATGCAGCGTTATTACTTTTTCTTGAAATAGCTGTAAATTTTATTTTTTTTCAATATTTACCAAATGCACTCAAAAAAAGGTTGGATCTTCTGGCTTAAAAGCTTGCGAATTGTTGCTAACCTTATTAGTGACAATCATGACTGTTGAGCAGATTTTACCATTAATAGATCATCTTTATTGAGAAAATAAATAATCAATATGGTGAAAAGTGAAAGTGGTATTGCTAGCCAGTGGAGACTGTCCCACCCTAGTTTATATAACAGCCCACCTGATAGAGCAGAGCTTATGGCAACGCAACTCATAACAAAAAGATCATTAAAAGCCTGCACCTTGGCTTTTTCTGCTGGTCTATAGCTCTCAGTAAGCAGAGTAGAGCCGCCCACAAAGGCAAAATTCCAACCCAAGCCCAACATAAATAGTGCTATAAAAAATATCTCTACCATCAATCCATTAAGGGCAATAACCGAACTACATGCAAGCAATAGCAAACCGCAATAAATTACTCTGACAGTGCCAAATTTTTTAATGATATTACCGGTAAAAAAAGAAGGAACAAACATGGCTATCAAATGCCATTGAATTACCATTGCTGAATCTGACAAACCAAAGCCACAACCATTCATTGCCAAGGGTGTAGCTGTCATAATCAAGCTCATAATACCGTATGCCATGACACTAGCCAGCAAAGCAATTATAAATATTGGTTGGGCTATAATGGTTAACATGGGACGGGTATAACCGTACACCTCCTCCTGGGTAGGTTTGGGAATTTTTAGAAAAATCAGCATGAAAAAGGACAAAACAGCCATTAAAGCTTGTGTTAGATATGCTCCCAAAAAAGCGACTGTGAAGAGGTCTGTAGTCCAGTGGGCCAGTTTAGGACCGATTAGGGCAGCTATTATGCCACCTGTTAAAACCAGAGATATTGCCTGGGGCTTTAAAGATGGCACTACGGAATCTGCCGCAGCAAAGCGGAAAAACTGAGAAAAACCTCCGCTTAATCCAGAGATGAATGTACCTGCTAACAGCAGTATAAAACTACTGCTCCAGATAGCATAACTCGCTAATAAGGCTCCAAAAAGAGAGAGTGTTGCCCCTATCTGAAAACCAATTTTTCGTCCAGTCCATTTCATCACAAAAGATGCTGGTACTGTCATTAGAAGTGCTCCCAGCCATGTAGCAGTTACTGGGAGGGTTGCCAATGATTTATCCTCTGCTAGAACAACACCTACCAACCCACTAATCAGGATCATAATGGATTTGTCGGAAGTGGATAGTCCTTGGCAAACAGCTAAGATAAAGATATTTTTTTTGTCTTGTGGCTGGAATTTGATATGCAAAAAACTTATCCTTAGATCTAAAACAATACCTAACCTGATGGTATTAAAAATTTGGTCAAAAAATTTCTGATACTTGACACAGTAGCAAATCACAATATTACTAAACTTACAAAGATATATAAATACTATCCCCAAAAAACAAAATTTGGTAAATTTAACTTCTGGTCATAAGTTGTCTCAAGGTTGAAGATAGTTTGTAAAGTTTGAAAAGGAGGAAAAGATGGAACGGGATGATTTGGCAAAAGAGGCAGAATCTTTACTTTGTGATGTGGGCTATGAACAGTTCAACAGAGATCATAAAGAGCTTGTTTATCATATGCTTATTCTCAAAGAGCTTTTGGAAAACATCTCAAAACGGGAGGAGACCAAAGAGGATTGGGCTAAAATCAAGGAGATCATGAACTTACAGATTGAGAAGTCCAAAACACATTTTGCTACCGAAGAAGAGATGATGAAAAAGGCTGGTTATGCTGAACTACAATCTCATATTAGAGAGCATGAGATGATTGTAACCGACCTTTTAGACATTAAAAAATGTATAGACAATGAAGAAGATATTAAATATGCCAAAGATCTCCAATCACTTTTTTTGAGTTGGATTTTTCAACACTCCAGCAATGTAGACATGGATTATAGAGGTAAATTGGGTTAGTACAGTTTTTTTACGATTGTGTGATGAATATAATATCTACAATTTTCTAACTGCAAATATTCTAAATATTCTAAACAGGAAGCTTTTTATAAAAACTGGGCTAGTTAGATTTTTCAAGAATGGAATTAAAATCTTTGGTCTGAGATAAAACCTCAACGTTGCAGATTTTATTAGGTGTCGCAACTCTTTTTCTGAAATTTCTTTTGGGTGGTAGGGTAACTTACCACCATAATATGAAGTATATCTTTCCCACTCAATTGTATCATAGCTGATCTCACCAGTTGCTATTAACCTATTAAAATCTTCAGTTCCAGGAAGTGGAATATAGTTACCAAAAAACACTCTGCTTAAATTTGATTTTAAAACAAAATCAACTGTTATTTTTATATCTTCAACAGTATCACCGGAAAAACCCAGAATTATCCCCCCTTGGGCGAGAATACCATATTTTTGTAAAAGCTCTACTTTTTGATTGATTTGCTCAGTGGTCCAACTTTTTTTCATTGCTTTTAAAGTACGAGGTGACACTGATTCAATTCCAAACCCGGCAACATAAACCCCCATCTCACTCATCGCAGCAACAATCTCTTCATCTATTCGATCAAGGCGAATACCATTTGGTAAAGAGAAATGACAGCTAATATTTCTAACTTTCAGCTCTTTTGAAAAATCAAGAACATGGTCACGGTAGTAGGTGAAATTTTCATCCTCAATTAAAAACTCTTCAAAGCCATATTTATCAATAAGGTTTTGAATTTCATCAACTATATCATTAACTTTTCTTAATCTAACGCTTTTTCCTGTAACAAGATGCCCAGCACAAAAAGTGCATGGATATGGGCAACCCCGTGATGTCATAATAGGTACTACTTTTGTGCTTTTGTGGAATGTACCATGTTGAATGGCAGGATAGCGGTGTGGTTGTAAAAGATCCCAAGCAGGCTCTTTAAACTCATGAATATCAGTTGCCTCTTTTTTTTCGTTTATTACTACATCCTGTTGGTCACGCCAGGCAAAATTAGGAATATCAGCCAAAGATTCCCTTTCAGCACTATCCTCAACCAAAAGGGTGACCAATTTTGCCAAAGCAACTTCACCCTCTCCAATAACTATATAATCCAGCTCTTTATTATCATTAAAAGTCTCAGCAGGTATTGCTGTAGGATGGGGACCACCAAGAATAATTTTTGTATCAGGTACTAAGGAACGTATTTTAGGAATAAGCTGCCGAACATGGTTGTACTCTGATGAAAAAACCTGAAACCCGACCAATATTGGAGATAGGTTGGATATTTTTTTCAATAATGTTACATCATTTAACTTATCAAGCTTGGCATCAATAAAAACGCCATTTACGTTATCAATTTTTTTTAAAGATTCTAATAGATACCCTATACCTAAAGGGGGAGTAGTAATATTGAAAGTATTTGGCAAACGAATTATAACAACGTTGTTCACTGCTTCATATTCTCCAGACATCGCAATCAAGACATTCAGCCCTTGAGCTATCACCATAAATTGAACTTTTACATACCTTCAACCAGCAAAACCATAGCTTAAATTGCAACTAATCTCTCATGAAATTTAATCAACAACAACCGTTATTCATATTTGGCTTACACCAACGTTCACATATGGTTAGCATGATATGCAGCTTTTATTTAATTGGTTTGTTTAGAATTTTAAGAGCTTTTACAATATCCCTTTTATCCATGGTTCTTTTAAGCCTTTCAAGATGAGTGGCAACAATTTTGTTTCCCGATTGTTGTGCCTTGGAATACCAAACATAGGCTTTTACATTATCTCTTTTTACACCAACACCTTTTGCATACATCAAGCCTAGTTGATATTGCGCAGGATGGTAGCCAAGTTTTGCTGCTTTTTTATATCTTTTGGCAGCAGCTCTGTAATCGAGGGGGCCTCCTTTGCCGGAAGCGTGCATCAAACCCATTTTATAATAGGCGGGGGGATATTTTTTTT